>JAJXWQ010000111.1 GCA_021781555.1 bacterium | reverse complement strand
GTGGCGCCGGCCAAGATCGGCTCGCTGGTCAGCGGGACCAACGCCGGGGCCATCACGAGCCTGACGCCCTACAGCATCGTCCACAATGCAGGCTACAGGAAGGGCTTCCCGCTCTTCTTCGACCCCGTCGCCTTTACGCCGATCGAGGTGGACTGGGCCTTCGTGGACGCGAACACCATCTCGGTCACGACCTTCCGCAATTACGCCGCAGGCGGCCTCGGCTACCTTTTCCTCGGCGCCGCATAACGAGTAGAGCCCCAGGAGCCCCCGAGACCAGATCGCTCTGGTTTCGGGGGCTCCGCGTCAGCATCCGGATCGCCCGAATCACCCGGCTCAGCCGGATCAGATGGAGAGAAGAAGATGTCGTCCAGAAAGACGTCGGTAACGGAGGCCCCCGCATCCATGCCGGAGTCGCCGCAGCCTTCTGGCACAGCGATCGTCGCACCAGTAGCGCCCGCCGTCGCGTCACCCGTTCCCGCGGCACCTCCGGCGCCATCGCCCGAGCAACTCGCTCTCGAGCGTCACGCCGCCGCGCGCCAGCGCCTTGCCGATCACATCGCAACCGCGCACTGCCACATCGCCTCGGACATCGGTGCTGCTCGCCAGCGGCTGGCCGATCTTCAGTCCAAGGCCTGGAAGCTTGGCCTTGAACGCCGGCGCCTGCTCGAGAGGATCGCCGAGATCGATCTCGACCTGCGTGAGGCCGAGAAAGCCGAGCGGATCGAGGAGGGCGCTATCGAGGCCTACATGCGTGCCCAGGCCCGGGTACAGCCGCCGCCGGAGCTGGTCTGATGGTCGCGCTGCCCAGCTACATCCTGGCCACGGCCAGTCTCAGCGGTGCCGTCAGCGCGCTGGTGTCTGGCGCAGTGGCCTACGGCGTCCGCAAGCAGCAACTTGCAGGCCTCGAACAGCGCCTGCACGAGCTTGAGGTAGCCCTGCTCAGCAAGGCCGAGCGGACTGACATTGCAGGCGATATCGCACGCCTGCAGGCAGCAATCGAGCGCCTACAGGACCGGCTTGACCGGATTCTCGAGCGCTTGAGCGGCACGCATGCCAGTTGAGCTGCGCGCCGTCGGGATGATCGACCTGGCGATCTCCAAGCTGCGCATGCCGGTTGAGCACCATCGCGAAATCGCGAAAGGAGGGAGATCCAGTGTTTGCAAGGCTTGACGAACTCATTTCGGGCCCGGAGGGCCGTCTCGAGGCTTCCGAACTCGCCCCCCTGGTCGTCGTGCTGGCGATCGTCGCAGGCGGACTGAGCCTGCATGGCCTGCGGCCAATCCCGACCGGCTGGATCGAGCTTCTAGTGCCGGTGCTGGGCTGGCACGGCGCCACCAAGGGATTAAGCCTGCACGCACAGGCCGCCGCTGGCCGGTCCGGCGCGGCATCCAAGAAGGAGAGCGAACAGCCATGACCACCCCGAAGACAACGGAGGAGAAGTGCTGGGCCATCACGGCCAGCTTCGAGGGCTGCGGCTACACCGGGCTGACCGGGAATTTCGATGGCCAGGGGTGGAGCTGGGGCCTCCTGTCGTGGGCCCTGGGCCAGGGCACGCTGCAACCGCTCATCCTGTCCTGCCACGAGGCCGGGCCCGAGACTTTTCAGCGCTGCTGCACCGTCGACGTGCCGAACCTCGGCACGACCAACCTGTCCGAGCAGCTCCTGGCCGCCTGCCGCAAGCCCGTCGCGGAGGCCGTCACGTGGGCGGCCGAGCGATGCGACGCCGACAAGCGCCCACTCGAGCACTGGCGGAAGGTCTTCGAGAACCTCGGCTCCGAGCCCGGCTACCAGGCCATCCAGCGAGCCCACGGCAAGAGCTACATGGACCACGCCCGGGCGATCTTTGGTGAGTTCGGCTTCAAGACCGAGCGCGGCCTGGCGCTGTGCTTCGACATCGCCGTCCAGGACGGCGGGATCAAGGCAGAGGCGCGGGCTGCCTTTGAGCGCGAGGCGCCGGCCGGCCCCGAAGAGCCGCGGCTGGTGGCTCTTGCCGAGGCGGTAGCAGGCTGCGCTGTGCCTGCCTTTCAGGAGGACGTTCGCAGCCGGAAGCTCTGCATCGCCAACGGCCACGGCCATGTCCACGGCCGCGACTACGACCTGGAGCGCGACTTCGGCCTGACGTTCGGGCCGGTGGTGGAGGCGGAGGGATGAAGATCCTCGACGACATAGAGGTGAAGGTCGGGCGCTGGGCGATCGCCGCCGTGGCGATCGTGCTGGTGATCCTTCTGCTGGTCGCTCACTTCGTCTGGCACCGCCGGAATCCAGTGCATGCGGTCGCTCCGATCGCGTCGGTACCAGGCAATCCTGCTGCGGTGACGCCCAGCAGGCCAACACCGCGGCCGGTCGCTGCAGTTGCCCAGGCTGCCGCCGCCACCAGCACTCATGTCCACATTACGATCCACCGCTGGCCACATAGCTGGTCAGCGGTGGCATCACGGCGTCGGGCCCCGGCCCGAGTGAATGGTGGTTCGGGTACAAGCTCGGGCATGGGCGCCGGTTCAGATTCGTCCTCGGCAACGCCCGACACGTTGGTTTCGGACTCGCCGCCGATCGAGATCGACGTTACGACCACCTCGACTGCCACGAGCTCTGCATCCGCGACGGCTTCGGCGCCGATCGCGACGATCCCGGTCCAGGCGTCAATGGTCCCGACCCACGGGCGCGTTGGCATGCTAGCCGCCACCGTTCCCGCCATCCTTGCCCTCGACATCCAAGCCCTGCAGCTTCACACCCCCTGGTGGCTTGTCGGCCAGCCGATAGAGCTCAGCCTCGATGCCGAGGCGAATCTAGCCGAAGTTGGTGCCGGCATCAGCGTGGGTTCGAAGGCCTTCGTCGAAGCCGGTGGCGACGTCAGCTACAGCGGGCGTGAACGTGGCATCTATATCGGAGGCGGTCTCAGATTTTGAGCTGGCGCAGCGACCTCTTGAGGGGGAGATTCCGGGTCACTCGGGTGGCAGACCTGGAGAACCAATGGCATGGTCAGGCCCTGTACCACCAAGGTGAACAAGACGCAGCCGAAGACCAGCGCGATGAGCAGCGTACGATCTGCAATCTGGTCCGGTAGGCTGAGGGCCAGGGCAATCGATAGCGCCCCGCGCAATCCACCCCAAAATAGTGTCGGCCACTGGCGCACAGGTGGGCGCTGCGATCGCAGTAGGGGCAGGAAACCGAAGATCACGATGCCCCTGGCCACCAGAAGGCCCGCCACCACCCAAGCAAGCGGCACCCAGAGCGCGACCAGCGGCCTGGGATCGATCCGCAACCCGACCAGAAGAAAGAGCAGAGAATTGGCAACAAAGGCCGCGTATTCCCAGAACGCGTCGATCGCCTCGGCCGAGCGCGCCGAAATCGTTCTCCCGCGAGCGAACGTTCCCATCACGATTCCGGCGGCTACCACGGCTAGAACCGGTGAAACCGCCAGATGTTGCCCGAGCACGAAACTGCCATAGGCCACGATCGTCGTGAGCATGATCTCGAGGAGGTGGTCGTCGAAGGCCCTCGTGATTTGCGACGCGACGAAGCCCGCCCCGGTGCCGACCAAGAGGCCGCCAACAGAAACCCAGACAAAGGTTCCGAGTGCTGCAGCGGGCTGAACGGCCGTCCCCGCCAAAACCCCGGCCAAGAGGATCCCGAACACAACCACCCCGGTCCCGTCATTGAACAGGCTCTCGGCCTCTATAAGCGTCGCGAAGCTTTTCCCGGCGCGAAGATTCTTGAAGAGTGCGACGACCGAGACGGGATCGGTAGCGGACAGAATCGCGCCGAGGAGGAAGGCGAGGGGCCAGGTCAACCCGAAGCTGAAATGGGCGAAGGCCCCGACTACTGCGACCGAGATTCCGACGCCCGCGGTCGCCAAGACGACCATCGGCTGCCAGATCGGCTTGAGATTCGCAAAATCGAGATTCCAGGCCGCTTCGAACAGCAAGGCGGGAAGAAAGATCAGCATGACCAACGACCCGGTCAGCTCGATCCGGGGCGCAAATGGGATGAAGTGGACGGCTAAGCCGAAGAGGACCAACGCCACCGTGTAGGGCACGCGGATCCACTTTGTGGCTATCGCGACGCAGGAAGCGGCCAGCAAAAGCCCAAGGACGCTCTCGACTCGGCCCGCCATCACATCAGGGTGCACGATTCATTTTCTCACGGCGGCGGCTTTGCCCGGCGCCCGGCGATGAACAAGATGCCGCTCGAGCGCTCGAGCGCGTGCTCTTGACATGCAAATCGCTGCCACGGTGCGCTTCGGTGCCGTCGTCGCCAGTAGAATAGGAGCGTGCGCTCGGCTCCCCGACGAATGCTGGTCTGCGATCTCGACGGAACTCTCGTCGGGGACCGCGATTCCACCCATCAGCTGCTGGCCTGGCTGGCGCCCAAGCGCCAGGACATCGCACTGGTCTTCAACACCGGGCGATCGGCGCTCTCGACCCACCAGCTGATCGAAGAGGCGGCCTTGCCTTGGCCCGACGCGCTGGTGACCGGACTGGGGACCGCGATCTCGTTTCATGAACAGGCAGATGGGGCAGCGGGTTCCTCGCCAGATCCCGAATGGCACGGCTTCGTATCTCAGGAGTGGAGCTCCGCACTCGTGGAAGAAATCACCGGGCGCTTCGCACCGGAGCTCGTTGCCCAAGAAGAGATCGCCCAGACGGATCTCAAGAAGAGCTTCACCCTGTTACATGAACGAGTCCTCCCGCCCCTGAAAGAAGCCCTGATCGAAAATCGGATGGCCGCGCGCTTCGTGCAAACCGAGAGTCTCCTCGACGTCATTCCAGCGCGCGCAGGTAAGCAAAGCGCGGTGCTCCATCTCCAGCGCCGATTCGGCACTGCCCCGGCCGATGTCGTCGTCTGCGGAGATTCGGAGAATGACCTCGACATGCTTCTTGGAGCCTCTAAGGCCATTGTCGTCGGTAACGCAACGAGAGGGCTTTTGGCCGCTCTGGGGGGCAACGCCTTCCGGGCGCGGGCAGATGCAGCCGCAGGAATACTGGAAGGCTTGATACACCTGGGATGGTAGGCCCA
The DNA here is from genome assembly GCA_021781555.1 of bacterium. Taxonomy (GTDB): domain Bacteria; phylum Cyanobacteriota; class Sericytochromatia; order S15B-MN24; family VGJW01; genus JAJXWQ01. The sequence continues at coordinate 5,607 of JAJXWQ010000111.1, read as the reverse complement.
AGCCGTCCTCCGGGCGCCGCTCAAGGCTCGATTTGCCGGCGGGCGGCAGCCACCGCGTCGCTGCGGCCCAGCAAGGTCAGCCTGTCGCCCGCGACCAGGCGGGTATCTCCCCGGGGAACGAGCACGTCGTCTCCTCTGCGGATCAAAATGACCAGGCAGTCTCGCGGAAGCCCCAAACTGGCGATGGTCTGACGATTGGCAGCCCCACCGAGGGTAGCCTCCAGGACCGCTTCTTGTGGCCGAGACGACGCCAAGAGGGCGACGACATCGGGCCTCGCCGTCTCGACCTGAGCTGGCACCACGCCGAGGCCTGCGGAATCCAGGGCCGTGGCAAAGCGATCGCCGTCGAGCCGGGAGTTTGCAAACACGTCGAACAAGAATTCACGAAAGCGTTGCACCCGGGGCGTCCGCTGCTCGGGCAAGGCCGTGAGACACCAAATCTTTCGTCGTATCTCCACGCCGGCAACCTGGACGACGGCCAGTTGCCCCATGGCAAGCTCCGATTCCACCGAGTAGCGGGATACGAACGTCGGCCCCAAGCCCTCTCGGGCTGCACGCTTCAACGCCTCGGTGTTGCCGAGTTCGAGCTCGACCCACAATGAGCTCGCATCGATGCCGGCCTCGTTCAGATGCCTCAAGACCAGGGCTCGTGTCGCCGAAGGTACCGGCTGGAGCAGGAGTGGAACATTACGCAGTTGCGCCGGCATGATCGGAGCGCCCGCTCTCGCCCAGGGATGATCGGCCCGCGTGACGAGGACCACCTCATCATCGGCCAGTGGTTCCTGGCTCAAGGCGCCAAGGTTACGATCCTGGACCGGAAAGTCGGATAGCACGACGTCGAGCTTGCACCAGGCCAACGCCTGCGTCAGGTACTGGACCGTTCCGAAGTCCACCGAGACCCGCAGCTTGTTCCCCTGTTGCCGCAATCGCTTGAGCAGTCCTGGCAACAGAAACACCCCGACGGCGTTCGTCGCGCCGATCGCCAGGTGACCGATGCTCCCTTCCTCAAAGCCTCGGGCCTCCTCCCGGGCGACATGAAGCTGCGCGAGGATGGTCCCGACGTGCTCGCGAAATCGCTTCGCGGCCTCGGTCGGAACCATGATCCGGCCTTGCCGCTCGAAGAGCGGCTGGCCTAGCCAGTCCTCGAGTTCTCGGACCTGCTGGCTGACCGCCGATTGCGTCAGGTGGCGGCTCTGGGCTGCCTTGGTGAAGGAGCCCTGATCGACGACGGCGGCGAAGGTCTCAAAATAGCGGACATGCATATATTAGCAATTCTAATACCGATGCCGATTTGTTTTCAACATAGGTGATGAATCGGGCGGGCGCGGGATACAACTGATAGATGAAGCGCATAGCCATGATCTCGCTCCACGGGGACCCCACGGCGGTCGCAGGGTACGAAGGCGCCGGTGGCCAGAACGTTTATGTCCGCGAGCTTGCCAGGAACTTGGCTACCCACGGGGCTGCTGTCGATGTCTTCACGGAAAAGCTCGGCGGCACCGAGGTCAGCGCCGAAACCTTCGAGCCCGGCTGCCGCGTCATCCGGATCCCGCTGGCAATGCCACGCCAGGTGGGGCGCCACGTGTTCTGGAACAAGCTCCCGGAGTTCCTGGACAAGCTGGCCGACCTCTGGTCGGATTTCCCTCGCTACGACCTTATCCATAGCCACTACTGGCTGGCCGGCTGGGTCAGCATGCGCCTGGCCAGGCGCGCCCGTCTACCGCTCATCCATACCAGCCATTCCCTGGGCCGGGTCAAGGTGGCCGCAGGGTTTGCCTTGCCCAACGCAACCGAGCGTTTCTCTACCGAGGAAATGTTAGCAAAGCGAAGCACCATCGTGGCAACGAATCGCTTCGAGGAAAGTCAGCTACGCCAGCTCTACGGAGCGCAAAGTCTCGCACTCGTCCCCTGCGGTTTTGCTCCCAGGCACTTCAAACCGCAAAACAAGGATGCCTGCCGACGCTCCTTGGGCCTGCGGCGGCACGAGCGCATGCTCCTTTTCGTCGGCCGCTTCGATCCCAACAAGGGCATCGTCGAGCTGATAAGGGCCACGGCGGCACTGGCGCAGAACTGGACGATCAAGCTCTACCTGGTGGGCGGCGTGCGCCCAAACTCTTCTGACAAAGCGGAGTACGAGCGGGTCAAAACCCTGGTCGATGAGCTTGGTCTGGCCGGGATCGTGCAGTTCGTCGGGGCGATCCAGCCTGCCGGCCTGGCACGCTATTATTCGGCCGCCGACGTCACGGTCATTCCGAGCTACTACGAAACCTTCGGCCTGGTGGCCCTAGAGGCGCTGGCCTGCGCCAGCCCCGTCGTCGCCAGCCGGACCGGCGGCCTGGCTTGCACGGTTCAAGACGGCAAGAACGGCCTGTTGGTCAACCCCGGCGATGTTCCCGGCCTAGTTGACGCCATTTCGCAATTCTTGATGAACCCCGATCTCGCACAGCGGCTCGGAAAGGCGGGACGCGAAGAGGTACTGCGAACCTACACGTGGCAGAGCGTTGCCAGTCGGATGATCCAGGTTTACGACGACGCGCTGGATTCGAGGGTTCTTCAAGACGCCCAGGTCTAGCGGACCTGGCTCGATGCTCCCTGCCGCGAGCGTGCGCCCGATCACGGCCCCGGGGTCCAAACGTTTGCGGATCGCTCATCACGGGCACATGACAGCTCACCTTGCCAGCCATACGGACTTCTCGTTCCGAAACTCCTCTCTGCGGGTGAGGGCGTGCCCAAACAGACCCACCCTGACGGCGACGGGATCCGCGAGCAGGCCATCGACCTGCTCTTCGCCGCGCTGGCAAAAGACGAGCGCGGTGAAACCTGCGGGGCCGTGGCGAGCCAGGGCGATTCGGGGAGCCATTACTCGAATGTCTGGACCCGCGACAACGTTTCGCCGATGCTGTTCTTCCTGCGCTATGACCCTGCCATCGTCGGCCTCTTCCTCGATGCTCTCATTCGCCGCCAGTCACGATCCCGCCGCACCTTCGGGCTGATCCCCATCGGTTTTTCCCCGCGCTACGACGTCGTGGACTACGGGGGCGAAGAGGCGATCGGAGCAGTCCATTCCGTCGACTCCACTCTCTGGTTCATCATCCTGCTGGGGCTCTTTGTCGAGACAACTGCGGACATCGATTGGCTGCGCGCTCGACGAGGGGCCTTCGAAGCGGCGCTGGGACTGCTGACCGGCCCGCGTTTCGATCCGCTCCCGCTCATGGCGGCGCCCGAATCCGTCACGGAAATCGATCGTCCAGCTGGCCTCTATGGCTACCCTTTGCAGCTCCAGGTGCTCCTTTGCCTGGCCTTGCGGTGGGCGGCTCGCCTCCTCGTGCGGCTCGATCTGGACCTGGAGCTCGCCACCTGGTGCCGCCTGGAGGCCGAGGCGATCCAGTCGTGGATCAACCGCTGGTACTGGCTTGACCACCAGGTCGTTCATGAGCGTGAACGGTTGCCCGGAGAGGAGCACGGCCAGGACAATCCCAATCCCTTCAACATCGACTATTCCCGGATCCGTCCCGCGGTCGATAGGCTGCCCCCAGACACCGGCTACCTTGGCGGGACCCTGCGTACCCGGCACCTGGATACTCGTCTTTGGCCCTTCCCGAACTGCCTGGCTGCCACAGCAGGGATCCTCTCGTCGCCACGAGCCGAGGCGCTACTTTCGGGGATCTCGGATCATTGGGAGCAGCTGATCGGGCCCATGCCGGTGGCCATCTGCTGGCCCAGCTTATCCGGGCCGGACTTCGAGATCCTGATGGACGGAGACGTTCTGGCGCGCCCGGGCAATTACCACAACGGGGCACATTGGCCCCACATCCTCTGGGCCCTGGTATCCGCTTGCTTGGCCAACGGCCGGGGCGAACTGGCGACCGACGCTTTGGCAGTGGCCGTGCACGGCTTGCCGCCAACCTGGGGCGAGCACTATGACCATGACGGCAGTCTCGGCATGAACGCCCGAACGAGACAGACCTGGTCGATCGCCGGATATCTCGTCGCTGACGAGGCCGTGCGCTTCGGCATCGCGGAGTTCTGGCAAGCGCGGCTGTCTCCGCCCGGCGGCTGGCTGGCAGAGTCGTCTTCGACAGCCAGCCAGGTGGTACGGGAAGAAGGTGCCTGAGTCGAGCTCAGGCGATTGTTCAAGGCCGATCCTTGTTGATCCTGGCTTGCACCAGGTCGGTATAGGATCAATCTGAACCCTCAGGCGGGCTGCCGGGACCCTCGGTGGGCTCGGCATGCCGCTGGAAGGACTTCGCCACCGCGGCCAGCACGCCCTCGATCCAGGTGAAGATGGCCGCTGGCTTAAGGAGCTCGGGCTGGGATTGCTCGATCTCCTGGCCCAGTTCCACCCGCAGCGAACCGGACTTGGCGACCGAGAGGATCTGCGAGGGATAGACGCTGCGATGGCCGGTCATCAGGAAGCTGATGACGCAGGCGACCGCGGCATAGGGGCCGATCGCCGTCCCGAAGAGCTCGAGGGCCATGATGCTGGCCGAAATGGGTGCGTTCGCGCAGCCCGCCAGCAGCGCCACCAAGCCGATGGCGGCACACGTCGCCGGCTCGATGCCCAAGACATGAGAGAAGGCCGTGCCGGCCGTGGTGCCGATGTAGAAGATGGGAGTCACGATGCCGCCGCTACCCCCGAATGACAGGGTGATGGCCGTGAAGACCTGCTTTATCATGAAGGCGTACCACGGCAGCAGGGGGGCGTGGCCATTGAGCGTGAACACTATGGTGGGCAGGCCCAACCCGAGGTAGCGGGGCCCGAAGACCAGGGCCAGGACGACTATCGCAAGGCCCCCGAATACCGCCTTCAGGGGCGACCACACCTTGATCCGGCGGCTAAGCAGCTCGAATGCCCCGAGGATCTCGATGAAGAGGAAGGAGGTTAGCCCGAACAGGACGCCGGCGGCGACCACCTTGAGCAGGAAGACCTCGCTGAACACTGGCACGAACTCGAGGGGCCGGTGGAAGTAGCTCACGCCGAAGTGGCTGGCTACCTCGAAGCTCACGATACCCGCGATGAACGACGGCAAGAGGACGTCGTAGAGCACCCCGCCCACGAACAGCACCTCCACCCCGAAGATGGATCCAGCCAGCGGCGTCCCGAAGACCGCGGCGAACCCCGCGCTGATGCCGCAGATGACGAGCTTCTTGCGGTCCGCGTCGTTGAAGCGACCCAGACTCGCCATCATGGAGGCGAGTCCGCCGCCTATCTGGGCACAGGGGCCTTCCTTGCCCGCGGAGCCGCCGGCGGCCAGGGTGGCGATCGTGGCGATGAGCTTGATGGGCACGACCATCGGCTGGATTCTCCCGGACCGCCGGTGGACTGCCTCTATCACCTTCTCGGTGCCGTGGCCCTCGGCCTCGGGAGCCAGGTACTTGATGGTCACGGCCGACACGAAGAACGCCAGCGGTATCAGCAGGAAATGGTAGGGGTACGGTTCCGTCCAGCGTATCGAGGCATTGAGGAGCTTCAAGAAGCCTGTCGTGGCTAGCCCGGAGTATTCTGTTGCACGAGATGTCAAGCCCCCTGGAGATCAGGAGAAAAGATCCGCAGTAGCAGAAGGGGTGGGGGTCCGGGGGCGGGGGAATCCACCGGAGTGGATAAGC
>JAJXWQ010000110.1 GCA_021781555.1 bacterium | reverse complement strand
CCTTGGACCTCTGTTACATCCGCTCACGAATGAGCAGATCTACAGATTCCTCTTATGTCGCGATCTGGATAAAAGATCGCGACGCGCTTCCTATGCAGTTTTCAAGGTGCAGAATCGGACGGCAAAGCCGCTCGACAAACACTAATCAAATGGATTGTTTTCGGAAAAACCGACCTGGCGTTTCCGCCAGAGATTTAATCTTACCTTTAACAACCCGACCCGTCAAGTACTTTGTTTGAAAAACCTTGCCGGGAATCCCAGAGTGCCTCGCGGCGCTCCGCGAAAGGATTGTTTTCGGAAAAACCGACCTGGCGTTTCCGCCAGAGATTTAATCTTACCTTTAACAACCCGACCCGTCAAGCACTTTGTTTGAAAAACCCTTGCCGGGGTCCCGGAACGCCTCGCGGCGCCCGCGACAGAAAGACAGTTTGCAGCACCAGGCCACGGGAGTCAATGCCTTTTGGAGATCTTTTTGATCTCATTGCGAGCGTCCTCGCCTCCGGATTCCTGGCCGTATGGTTCGAGGGGCACCGGATAGGTGCCCCTCGAACCGCTTGTCACCCAGGTTCGAGCGCTCCTCAGCGAGCGCCCGCCATCTCATGTTGCGAGGAATAGTCCTGGAGCGACTGCACCGTGGGCTTCATCGCCCGGGTGCCCTTGTGCCAGTTCGCCGGACAAACCTCGCCGTACTCCTCGGAATGCTCGATGGCGTCGACGAGGCGCAGGACCTCCTCGACGTTGCGGCCAAGGTCGGTATGGTTGACCGTCATGTGCTTGATCACTCCGGCCTTGTTGATGATGAAGAGGCCCCGCAGCGCGTAGCCTCCGGGCAAGAGCACGTTGTAAGACTCCGCGATCTCTCGCGTCATGTCGGAGAGAAGCGGGAAGTTCACGCCCTTGATGCCGCCGCTCTTGCGGTCGACCTCGGCCCAGGCACGGTGCGTGTGCTGGCTGTCCACCGAGCACCCCAGAACGACGGTATCGCGCTTGTCGAACTCCTCCTTGGCCTCCGAGAACGCAACGATCTCGGTGGGGCAGACAAACGTGAAATCCAGCGGATAGAAGAACAGGACCACCTTCTTGCCGCGGAACTCAGAGAGCTTGATGGTCTTGAACTCGCCGTCGTGATAGGCCGTGGCAGTGAAATCCGGCGCCTCGTTGCTGACCAGTAACGACATTTTTCCCTCCCGTCTCGGGACCGCAGTCCCTGCCGATCCAAAACCAGGTCAGATCAAGCTAGTCCCAACCCTCGAAGCCGGCAAGGGGACCGTGCGGTCGAGGTCGCCCCGAGCCGGTGGCCGCCTCACGATTTCAATGCGAGCCACCGGCATGAGGCACCACTTCGGAATCTCGCCACCCGCTCGCAAGGAATCCCGGCCCGGCACCGTCATCGGCGACGTCCAAACAAGCCGATCCGGCGCCGTTCTCGCCTCCGCGCCATCGAGAGCGTCCGGCAAGCGGACCGCATGATAGGATCAAGAATCGGACGGCTACGGGTTTTCTACTGAGCCCCGGCGGCCGTCTCGGCGGAGTTCATCACGCGCCCGTGCCAGGAGCAGCTACATGGAGATGACCTTTCTCAACCGGGCCGACAGTCCGCTTGGCCCGCGGGACTGGGACCAGATCGACGCCACCGTGGTCGAGGTCGCCAGGCGAATGCTCGTCGGCCGGAGGATCCTTCCGGTCTTCGGTCCGATGGGTGCGGGGATCCAGGATGTCGACTACGACGTGTTCACCGGCACCGGTCCCGCCAAGATCGCCCTCCACGGCGAGGAGGAGACGAGCCTGGTGCGCGCTCAGCGGCGCATCCACGAGAACATCCCGCTCATCTACAAGGACTTCTTGATCTTCTGGCGCGACATCGAGACAACACGGCAGATGGGCACTCCGCTGGATGTCTCGGCTGCCGCGGCGGCCGCATCGTTCGTGGCAGAAAAAGAGGACAGCCTGATCTTCACCGGCCTCGCCGAGGGCGACTGCAACTACGAGGGACTCCTCAACGCCGCAGGACGCAACACGCTCGCCGCCCGGGACTGGTCCCAGGCGGGTAACGGCTTCCAGGATGTCGTCGATGCCCGCGCCAAGCTCCTCTCGGCCGGCTTCTACGGGCCCTACGCCGTCGTGGTCAATCCCACCGCGTTCTCCCTGCTTCACCGCGTGTACGCCAGCAGCGGCGTCCTGGAGATCAACCACCTGCGGGAGATCGCCACGGCGGGGGTCTTCCAGACCTCGACCATTCCGCCCGAGATTCCAGGGGTCGTCCTCTCGACGGGCATCCAGAACTTCGACATCGCGATCGGTCAGGATCTGACGACGGCCTACCTCGGGGTCGAGGCCATGAACCATCCATTCCGGACGCTCGAATCCATGGTGCTGCGGATCAAGCGGCCGGGGGCCATCTGCACCATGGAACCCCACCCCCGCACCGGGCAGAAGCGCTCGTGACCGCGCTCGCCGGAGCCCTCGAGGCTGGCCAGCCGTCCCGGGCAGAGAACGATCTCGCGATCGTGCGGCAGACCTTGGTCCGCGAGCTCTTGACCCTCAATCAGTACGAGGAATCACTCGACGCCGCCTCGGCTCCCGCCGTCAAGGCCCTGCTCGCGCATCTCCTCTTCGAAGAGAAAGAACATGTGGCCGAACTCGTCGAGCTCCTCAAGAAGCTCGATCCGGACCAGCTCCACCACCTCGAGACCGGTCACGCCGCCGGGATCTCTGGCGCCCAGACAAACCCACAACGAGACGTCGGAGCGCGAGCGACCGTCGGTAGCCTGCTGGGCCTACCCCAGTAGAGCGAGGAAGCCCCCGTGCGAGGCGGGACGCTGTTTTTTGCAGTGGGAACGGGCCCCTCTGCGCGGTCGCTGCGCTGCGCAACCGGGCCCCGTTTGACTCCCAAGGCCCGACCCGGTCTAGCGAGCCGGCTCCATCCACCCGCGAGGGCAGGGCACCTGCCCCGCCCTCGCCCCACACACAACGAAGTCTTACTGCGGCCATATTCGTGATGGCCGCTCCCTCTTTCCAAACAGGTAAATCCAGGGTTAACGGGTACGACCTCAGGACCTGGCCGAGGTGTCCGGCTTGCCGAGGACGCGCGTGATCCCCTCGAGCAGATCGAGCGGAACCGGAAAAAGGATCGTGCTGTTCTTCTCCACCGCCACCTCGGCCAGGGTCTGCAGATAGCGGAGCTGCATCGAACCCGGCTGGGCGGAGATGATGGCCGCTGCTTCCGAAAGGGTCCGGCTGGCCTGCAACTCGCCCTCGGCATGGATCACCTTGGCGCGCTTTTCACGCTCGGCCTCGGCCTGACGGGCCATCGCACGCTGCATGTTGGACGGTAACTCGACGTCCTTGATCTCGACGATGGACACCTTGACGCCCCACGGCTCGGTCTGCTCGTCGATGATCTTCTGCAACTTCTCGTTGAGGGCCTCCCGCTGAGAGAGGACCTGATCGAGCATGAACTGGCCGAGAACGTTCCGCAGCGTCGTCTGGGCGATCTGCATGGTCGCCAGGCTGAAGTCGTAAACCTTGTTGACGGCATCCTCGGGTTCGACGACCCGGAAATAGACGACCGCCGAAACCTTGATGGTGACGTTGTCCTGGGTGATGATCTCCTGGACGGGCAACTCCATCGTCAAGGTTCGAAGGTCCATCTTCACCATGCGATCGAGCACCGGAATCAGGAGGAAAAGGCCCGGGCCCTTGGCGCCGATGAGCCGCCCCAGCCGGAAGATGACGCCGCGCTCGTATTCCTGTACGACCTTGATCGCCGATGCCAGGAACGCCAGCACCACGACGATGCCGAATCCGAGTCCGCTAAACCACTCCACCGCTTGCCTGCTTTCTTGCCACGATGAGGACCAAACCTTCCTTACGCTGGACGGTGACCTCCGCCCCGGCCTCGATGGGCCCGTTCACCGACCGGGCCTGCCATCGCTCCCCTTCCAGGAAAACCTGACCGGTCGGGGCCAGCGCCGTCTTCACCAGCGCCGTGCGCCCCAAAAGCTCCTCGCGCCCGCTCCGGATGGGACGCCGCTGTGCTGACAGCGCCAGCGCGATGCACCCGGCGAACAGCCCGCCGATGACCAGTGCCGTGAAGACGACCAGGGGGCGCGAGACGGCAACCCCGGGGGTACTGCCCGACAGCAGCATGAAACCGCCCAGGATCAGCGAGACGATGCCACCGAGCGTCAACACCCCGTGGCTGTGGCTGTAGAAGTCCGCCAGAAACAGAGCGAAGGCGAAGACCAGCAGTGCCACGCCGACATAGTTGATCGGAAGCATTCCCATCCCGAAGACCGCTACCAGGAGGCAAATCCCGCCGATGACCCCGGGAAGGATGGCCCCGGGGTTGGTCAGCTCGAAGAACAACCCCAGCATGCCGAGCTGCATCAAGATCAGCACGACATTGGGATCGCTGATGACGTACAGCACGCGCTCGAAGGCATCCATTCCCCGGGTCACCGGGACGGCCCCGCGCAGGTCCAGCGTGACCATGCGGTTGTCCGCTTTGACCTTGCGCCCGTCGAGCCGGTGGAGCAGGGAGGCGAGGTCGGGGGCCATCAGATCTACGACGTGCTTGCGCAGGGCATCGGGGGCATCGAGCGACACGCTCTTGCGCACCGCCTTCTCGGCCCAGTTCGCGTTACGCCCGTGGGCCGTCGCCAGCGCCCGGATGTACGCGGCAGCGTCGTTCTCGATCTTCTGCGCCTCGGTGCCCTTGATGGTCGCGCCGCCAGCGCCGACCGGATGAGCCGCACCGATGTTGGTCCCCGGCGCCATGGCCGCGATGCTGGCTCCCATCGTGATGAACACCCCCGCCGACGCGTCCCTGGAGCCTTCCGGATAGACGTAGACGCAAACCGGAACTGCCGATGCGCTCTCGGCCTGGATGATCTGCCGCATCGAGGTATCCAGGCCGCCCGGGGTATCGAGTTCCACGACGATGAGCCGCGCATGTTCCTCGTTTGCACGGTGGATGCTGCGGACCAAGTAACCCGCCGACACCGGATTGATCGCCCCGGTGACCGGCAGGACCACGACCTCGGGGGCCTGCGCCCAGGCCGCGACGGCCAGGCCGAGCAAGCAGATCAGCGCCAGAAACCAGATGCGCAAACGGGGCATGCTGGACAGAATACCCGATCGGCCCGAACCGAGCACGCGACCCTGCCTTGCCCAGGCAGCCCCGGCCCCCGAATCAGCTTTGCGGGAAGGCGGTCTCCTGCTGGACCCAGGCCAGGTACGGCGGCCAGGCTGCCTCGGTCGGCAAGACGACGATCTCCGGCGTCTGATAGGGATGGACCTTTGCCAGTCGAGCCATGAGGCGCTCGACCGCCGAATCCGAGGTCTTGATGACGAGCAAGGCCTCGCTCTCGCGCTGGAGCTGCCCTTCCCAGCGGTAGACACTCCGCACGGGCCCGATGATGTTGACGCAGGCAGCAACATGCTCGTTGACCAGGATCGCGGCGAGGTCGTCCGCCCGTTCGGCCGGGCACGTGGATAGACATACTTTCATCGGCAACAAGACCGGCTGCGCCCCCGGCGAGGGTATAAGAGTGGTTCGACGGCATCCGGCTCGCGGCTCGAGCCCCAGCAACAAGGTACCAGACCCGCCCCCGAGACATGGCTAAAAGGTCGAAGAAGCGCCGGCAGAGGCGATTTCGCGGGAGCGCGACCGGGGCCCTCGCGATCGGCGCTTTCGTCCTGGTCGTGCTGGCGGCCGTGGCGCTCCTGGCCACGGGCCGGGCGAAAACCTTCGCTGCCGGCGCCCTGCGGCGGGTCGCGGCGGACGTGCCCTGGCTGCACCGCGGCGGCGGAACCAGCGAAGCCGCGCTCAGTTCGGCGGTTCCCCGGCTGAACCCCGGCGGCGCAGCGCTCCGGTCGCTTGCGCCGAGTTCGGGACCGATCCCGTTCTCCTTCGTCGACGGCCACATCTTCATCACGGCCGCTCTAGACGGCCGGCCCGGCACCTGGCTGGTGGACTCCGGGTCCAACCTCACCGTGGTCTCGCCCCGGGTCGTCGACCAGGCAGGCTGCCCGACGGTCAACGTCGAAGCCAAGGCCGACCCGTACGGCATCGAACGCTTCGTCTCGATTGCTCGACTTTCGGTGGGCCGCGCGCACGCCCCGCTGGAGGTCGCCGGGGTGATGGTCAAGCTCGAGGATCAGATCCTCCGCGACGACGGAGTCCTGGTCGATGGCATCCTGGGCTACGACTGGCTGCGAAAGTTTCGCCTCCAGATCGACTTCCCGCACCGGGTGCTGATCTTGCTCGCGCCGGGTCCGCGAGCGGTACCCCTTCCCCACCGCTATCGGATCCCGATGCGCCTGGTGAATGGCGTTCCCCTGGTCCCCGTCCGCGTGGACGATGGCCCGGTCGGGGAATGCCTGCTGGACACCGGCTCCAATGTCGTGAACCTGCGCTGGGAGTTCGCCCGGGCTTCGGGACTCCGGCCCGGCGATACCGGGATCCGCCCCGGACCTCGGATCGCGGGTCTTGGGAACAGTGCCAGCACCCAGGCCGCGGTCCTGGATACCCTGGCGATCGGACCCCTGGTCTTCCGCCACGTGCCGGTCTCCCTCTATGCCGGAGAAGGCGTCTCGGCGATGTTTGGCAACATCGGCACCGCGCTTTTCCGGGCGGGCCGGTTGACCCTCGATCCCGGCAACGGCGAGCTCATCATCGAGCAGTAGGGCGCGGGCTGGAGCAGGCCTTTTGCAGTGAGAACGTGCCCCTGTGCACGGTCGCTGCGCTGCGCGACCGGGTCGCGCTTGACTCTCCGGACCCGAGCCTGGCCAGGCGAAACCGCGCTAGAAGTTGATCCCGCTGCCAAACAGGGGCCCCGGGGCGGTCAGCGAGAAGGTCCAGGCCGAGTCGTGGCCCTGCGAGAGGTCGAAGAAGGCGGTGCTCCAGGCGGGCAGCAGAAGGCCGGCGCCGGGCGGGGCAAGCTGCGTCTGGACCCCCGCGAGCTGCACCGCGCCATAGCGGCCGCGCATGTTGAGGTCGGGGGCCAGCTGCCAGACGCCGCCGAGAGCCAGCCCCTTGCTCGACGCGTAGATCGAGATCATGAAATCCTCGTAGACGGCCTCGAAGCTCGTGTTCCGCTCCCCGAGGGCCGCATCGAGCGCAGTGATTCCCCCATCCGGGGCAAGCGTCACCTCGCGGATGAAGGCGGCGCCGAAGCGATCGAACAGATAGCGAGCGAACAGGCTCACCAGGCCATAGGCAAAGCCGTGCGGGTCCTGGTCCCAGTCGGTCAGCGAGTAGGCGGCTGGTTGCTGCAGGAACGAGCTCAGGTCCTTGGCCATGTCCTGGTTGCCCGCTTTCCAGCCGTAGCCACACCGGTCCATCGACAGCATGGCCAGGGCCTCGTTCCACCAGGTTTCGTTGGCGCCGACACCCGCTTTGGTGCGCTGGTAATAGACGACGAGGTGCGTGAACTCGTGGGCGAGCGTTCCGTAGGTGGTGTAAGGCTGCTCGGCAAAGATCTGATCCGAGAGAAAGACGACCGGTCGCTGGTTGCTGTGCTCCCGCGGGTCGCCTGGCGAGTCGACCACCGGCTGCATGTCGCGCTCCCAGAAGTAGCCCATCAGGCCGTGCTGCAGCCCGAAATCGTCGACCGCCGGGGAAATGACGACGAAGGTGGGATCTCCCCCTGGCGGAGAATCTCCCCCCGGATCCGGACCGAACAGGCCCGTGACGGTCGAGTAGATGGGAGCGGCCCCGGGTAACGGATCGGTCGCGCTGCTGAAGCCCTGCTCGAAGGCCTTGGCCAGCACCGTCACGCCCTGGCTGAAGGACGGAGCGGGGAGTGCCGCCGCTGGCACGGCCTGGGTCGGCTGGAGACCCGGAGCGGCACAGGCCCCGGTCGCTCCGGCTCCCGGCCCCTCGTCGAGGTAGAAGTAGGCGTGGGCCGAGTGATAAAGCTGGACGACGTGCCGCAAGCAATCGCCCGCCGCCGTCGAATCCCCGGTGTTGATCCACATGTCCAGGGTCTGGGGAATGTCCTGCACGGATCTCAGGGTTCGCGCACCACCGTTCAGGCTCAGCGGACCGTGCCAGCGCCAGGAATCCGACAGCGCCGTCTCCGCGACGCGCGGGGCCGCCTGGATCTTGAAATCCACCGGGCCTGGCGGCGCCGACCCGCTGGCCGACAGGAGCAGCGCCAGGTGCGTGGATGCCGGGAAGCTGACGGCCTCCTGGCCGGTGCCGGCCAGCGTGAACTCGCGGAGGGACCCGGGCAGGGAGCTGCCCGATCCGCAGTGCGTCAAGCAGACCACGCTTGCAGTCGGGGCGACGGTATGCGGGCACCCGGCCAGGAGCACGGGCACTAGCCAGAACAAGTGGCGGCGCGCCATGGGGAACTTATACCCGTGGCACGGTCGGCGTCGCCAAGGCCTTGCCAGGCGCGTGCTGGCCCGTGACCTCCCCATCCCTGCTCGCGACAAAGGGTTCGGCGCGTTCGACGTGGCCAAGGCATCCACAAGGCCAGGCGGATGAAGGATCCAGGTCAGGTCCGGCCCAGCAGCCAGAACCACAAGGGCAGCGTCGCCATGGCCAGCAGCGACGACACGGCGATCGTGCCGAGAACGAACGGGACGTCCAGGTCGAAGAAGAGAGCCAGGTTGAGGGCGTAGAACATCGTGGGCATGGCGCCTTCCAGCACCGCCGACTGCTGGAAAGCCAGCGGAAGACCCAGGGCGCGAGCTGCAATCCAGACGACCAGCGGAATGGCCACCAGCTTGATTCCCGCCGAGGCCAGGACCAGGCGCCAGCGGTGGCGCAAGTAGGTGATGCGCAACGCCAGCCCCATCGTCACCATCGACATCGGCACCGTCAGGTCTCCCAGACGGATCAGGAGCCGATCCAGTGGCGCAGGGATCCCGATTCCGCGAGTAGCCAGACCGAGGACCAGAGCCCAGAGGACGGGCATCGAGATCAGCCGCCGCGCGATGACTCCCGGCGCCGTCCCCCTGCTGGAGGCAGCGCCGGCGATCGCCATTCCGATGGTGTTGACGGCCAGCGTGCTACCCAGCAGATCGAAGAGGATCGCGAGCGTGAGGTGCGCCGGTCCGTACAACCCGCGCACGATCGGATACCCGAGGTAGGTCGTGTTCCCCATCGCACTGGCGAGCAAAAAGGTCACCAGCAACGGCCGCGAAAGCCGGAGCAGCTTGCCGATGGCATAGGCGATCAGAAGCCCCGCACCGACAGCGAGCCAGCCCATCGCCGGCATGGCCGCGACCGCCCACGCCAGGTGCGCGTTGTGCAATGCGGTGAAGATCAAGGGCGGCAGGAACAGGTAAAGGATGATCTGGTTCAGGTCCCTGGCCGCCTCGGGCCGCACCAAGCCGAATTTTCGCAGCGCATAGCCGCCAGCGGCCAGCAGCAAGATGAGCCCGAGGATCTCCTTCATCGCCAGGATTTTAGGTCTTTTTCAGCTTGAACGGGTGCCTGCACGAACGAACCGGGCACCGTTGCCGCCAAGGGACCGCCGCGTCCGATCCACCTGGACCTTCTGTTCGCCCGCAGCGTGTTGGCGTACCATGGTGCTGCCGCCTCACCGCGGGCCCCGCCTGCTGGGAAACTTCGTCACCGCACCCTATCAACAATGGCCATGCGAGTCCTCGTCGACCACTCGGGAAACAAGGGGCTGGGCGATATCGTGTGCGAAACGGGCTTCTATTCGGCGCTCCGCCGCAGATACCCCGACGTCCGGATCTCGTCGCGCCATTGCCGTACGCTCGCCTGGGGCAACCCCGACATCGACGCGTTCGATGAATCGTCCAGCGATTCGGACTTCGATCTCGTCATCCGGACGCCCAACATGAAGGCGTTCGAAACTCCCCTCAGAGACTCGCTGGCCGCTTCCAGGAGCATCTTCGAGCACTTCCTGCGCCAGCAGGATCTCGACGACGGCCGCTACCCACCGCGGCTCCACGTGCTCGAGCGAGAGGTTGCCGAGCTCGGTCTCGAGGACGACGGACAGGGGGGACTGGCCGTCGCACTTTGCGCGGACGCCAAGGAATTCGATCGGCGCTGGGGAGCCGAACGCTTCCAGGCCCTGGCGCAGTATCTCGAAAGCCAGCACGGAGCCACTGTCGTCGAGCTCGGCAGCGGGACTTCGGAAGGCCACCTGGACGTCGGCCTCGATCTGGTAGGGAAGACCACCATCCGGCAGACCCTGGCCATCTTGTCCCTGTGCGACCTCTTCGTGGGCAATCATGGCGGGCTCTCGCACATGGCGGGAGGAGTCGGAACTCCGATCCTGTCTCCTTGGGGCTCGAGCCATCCCTACCGCGCCTATGCCTATGACGAGGAGTCCCGGGCCCTCGAGACCGAGCTACCATGCCAAAATTGCCGCTGGTCCGGCGCGGCGCTTCCGCAATGTGTCTCTGGCGATCAATACGCCCGCACACCCTGCACTCAGGGGATTTCCGTCGAGCAGATGAGGGTCGCCGCCGATGCCATGATCGCCGAACTCACGCCCAAGCTCGGGGCGCTTCGCGAGCGCAAGGAAGCCCTCCGGCGAGCCGCCCGCGATCCGCGCTCCCTGGAGCGCTTCGAACATCGGGATGTCATCACCCAGTACACCCACGACCACCTCATCGTCGGGGGACTGCCGCCCGGCTGGGCAGGCGAGCATTCCGCTGATAACTTCG
>JAJXWQ010000109.1 GCA_021781555.1 bacterium | reverse complement strand
TGGGCGACATGAGCCTGGTGGGGCCGCGGCCCGAACGCCCGCATTTCGTCGATCGGTTCAGGCACCACGTGCCCAAGTACATGGACCGCCACCTGGTCCGCTCGGGTCTCACAGGCTGGGCGCAGATCAACGGCCTGCGGGGTGAGGAAGGCTCGATCGAGGAGCGCACCCGCTACGACATCTACTACGTCGAGAACTGGTCGCTGCTTTTCGACATCGAGATCATGCTCCGGACCCTGATCGAGGTCGTCGTCCACAAGGCTTACTGAGGCCCGCGGTCGCGTCGCTGGCCGCAGTCCGGCGCCTGCTCGATCGGATGGATTGGACCGCATCGCGGGACCCGTTCAGGCTCAAAACCCTTTAGAATGTAGCGTGTTCAAGTCTCTCGTGCTTATTTTCCTGGCTGCTCTCATCGGAGTCGCCGGCCAGCTCCTGCTCAAGGTGGGCGTCGGCCAGATCGGGCGGATCGACGGCGATGCTCTCAAGCACCTCGGCGCCCTCATCACCAGGGTTTGCCTCAATCCCTGGGTCGTGATCGGCATCGCCACGTACGGCCTGGGTGCGGTCGTATGGATCGTGGTCCTGAGCCGCGTGCAGTTGTCGTTCGCCTACCCGCTGCTGGGGCTGTCTTACGTTCTGGTGGTGCTGTCGTCGGCCCTGTTCCTGCACGAGCAGGTCGCTCCCGTGCGCTGGCTGGGCGTCCTGCTCATCGTAGCCGGGATCGCCCTGGTGAGCCGTACCGGCCAGGCCGCCGAGCAGCCAGCGCAACCGGCAGCGGCAGCCGGTTCCGCGCCCGTGATCGGGAGATAAGACCATGAATGCCACGATCCTGGTGGTCGGCGGAGCTGGCTACATCGGCAGCCACTGCGTCAAGGAACTCGCCGAGCGCGGCTACGACGTCGTCACCTTCGACAACCTCTCGACGGGCCATCGTGAATCCGTCGTCCGCGGACGCTTCGAACTCGGGGACATGGCCGACACCCCGAGGCTGCGCGAGGTCTTCCGGCACCACGACATCGCCGCGGTGATGCACTTCGCGGCCTTCGCAAACGTGGGCGAGTCCGTCCGGGATCCGCACAAGTACTACCTCAACAACGTGGCCAACACCCTCAACCTGCTGGGCGTCATGCGCGAGGCGGGCGTGGACAAGTTCATCTTCTCCTCGACCTGTGCGACGTACGGCGAGCCGGTCCAGGTGCCCATCCCCGAGAGCCACCCGCAGAACCCCATCAACCCGTACGGCGGGTCCAAGCTGATGGTCGAGCGGATCCTGGCGGACTTCGAGCCGGCCTACGGCACCCGCAGCATCGCGTTTCGCTACTTCAATGCGGCCGGGGCGGATCCCGCGGGCGAGATCGGTGAGCGCCACGTGCCCGAGACCCACCTCATCCCGCTCATCATCGCCGCCGCCCGCGGCGGGTCGCGCCTCACGCTCTTCGGCACCGACTACCCGACGCCTGACGGCACCTGCATTCGCGACTACATCCACGTCACCGATCTCGCGACCGCGCACATCCAGGGCCTCGAGCGGCTGCTTTCCGGCGGGGCCGGGGGCGCGTTCAACCTGGGCAACGCCAGCGGCTACTCCAATCGCGAGGTCATCGATACCGTCCAGCGCGTGACCGGCCTGGCCGTCCCCTTCGACGTGGGCCCGCGCCGCCCGGGCGATCCCGCGGTCCTGGTCGGCACCGCCGCCAAGGCGATCGCCGACCTCGGCTGGAACCCGCGCTTCGCCCAGCTCGAGGCGATCGTGGAGACGGCCTGGCGTTTTCACCAGCGCGATGCAGCGCTTCCCGTGGCTTGATCGAGAGCGTCGGTTTCACCGCCTCGCGCAGGTCGATCCGGCGATCCTCCGCCCCGGCGACTTGTCGGCCCCGTGGGCGTTGCGGCTGGCCTTGAAGGAGTAGCAAACAGTGGGACGATACTTTGGCACCGACGGTGTGCGAGGGGTTGCCAACGATACGCTCACGCCCCAGTTCGCGCTGGAACTCGGACGGGCCGTGGGATCCGAGCTGGCAACCGCGCAGGAGCATCTGGCGCCGGGTGAGGCTGGCCGTCCCCTCGTCGTGATCGGGCGCGACCCACGCCGGAGCGGCGCCATGCTCGAGAGCGCCTTGGCCGCGGGCCTGTGTTCGGTCGGCGTCGATGTCTGGCGGCTCGGGGTCGTCACCACGCCCGCGGTGGCCTGGATCGCCCGCCATGCCCGCGCCAGCGCGGGGATCGTGATCTCCGCCAGTCACAACCCCGCACCGGATAACGGGATCAAGATCTTCTCGGGGGCAGGCTTCAAGCTACCGGATGCCGAGGAGGAGGCGATCGAGGCCCGGCTCGACCGTCTTGGGGCAAGCCCGGCCTCGACCGCACTCGGCTCGGGCGAGCCTGACGACCTGCCGCGGCCGACCGGGGTCGAGCTGGGTCGGATCGAGGATCGGCCGGATGAGGTGGATGCGTACTTGCGCTTCCTTGTCGGGCTGTTGCCTGAACGCCTCGAAGGCCTGCGCCTGGTTGTCGATTGCGCTCACGGAGCGGCGGCGCGCCTGGCTCCCCGGGTGCTGAGGGAGCTGGGCGCAACGGTCGTGGCGATCGGCGTCGAGCCCGATGGCGACAACATCAACGCCGGCGTCGGCTCCACGCACCTCGGACCGCTCATCGCGCGGGTCCAGGCCGAGGGCGCCGATCTCGGGCTGGCCTTCGATGGCGACGCCGACCGCTGCCTGGCCGTGGATCCCGAGGGCAAGGCGGTAGACGGCGATCACATCATGCTGCTCTGCCTCCAGCACCTGCGGCGCACCGGGCAGCTGGCGTCGGCCGACATCGTGTGCACCGTCATGAGCAACCTTGGCTTCGAGGAGGCGATCGCCCGGGAGGGGGGCGTCGCGGTGCGGGCGAAGGTCGGCGATCGCTACGTGCTCGAGGAGATGCAGCGACGCGGCATCCGCATCGGGGGCGAGCAAAGCGGGCACGTGATCTTCCTCGATCACAACACCACCGGTGACGGTCTCGTCACCGCGCTCAGGCTGCTGGCGGCCGTCAAGGCCGCCGATCGGCCGCTGGCCGAGCTGGTCGCCCAGATGACGGTGTATCCGCAGATCCTGGAGAACTTGCGCGTCGAATCGGTCGACAGCTGGCGGGAACGGCCGGGCATCGAGGCCGCCCTCGACGAGGCGGCGGCGCGCCTGGAAGGCCGCGGCCGCCTCCTGGTGCGTGCCAGCGGCACCGAGCCCCTCATCCGCGTGATGGCCGAGGGCCGGGATCCGCTCCTGGTGCGGCAGGTGGTGGACGATCTGCTGGCGGTCCTGCGGCAGTTGCTGGCGATCGAGGCAGCCACGCGCTAGCGGCGCCGGCACTTCGGTATGTGGCAGCCTTCTATCTGGAAAGCTCGCCACCTCGAGAGCCCCGCCACGAAGCAGCTTGCCCGCAGCGGGGCGAGTTTGAGGGGTCTGCCGGGGGCCACGCATCGACCCGGCCGGTCTCAACAGATATGTGGGTCTACACGTAGGTGGAAAGCCGGTATTTGCTAAGGATCACCAAGCAAACTGTGGTAAAGTTCCTACGGGTTGGCCATGAGAGGCCTGTCTGAATCAGGCAGCGAGTCCCAGGCCGAGCCAGCCGGATGACGGATCCACACCCCGACGTTCGCGGCAAGCGAGCCACCGGTGCCGGGCAGCTTTCGGCCTTCAGATGTGCATGGGCGAGCCGAGAATCGCCTCCTCGTCACGGACCCACCCAACGTAGCAATCGGAGATGACGAATGACTACTAGAAGCCTGTCTCTGGGCCTCGCGGCGACCTTCGCCGCAGCCACGATCCCCTTGGTGGCAGGATGCCCCGCCAACTCGCCGAGTTCCTCTTCCACCCCCGTGGCCACCGTCACGGGCTACAAGCTGATCGCCCCGTCGACCGCGATGGTCGGCGATGCCGTCCAGCTCCAGGTCCAGGAGGTCCTCTCCACCGGGGCGACCGCCTCGCTGCCTAGCAACGCGACGATCACCTGGAACGGGGCGCCGACCATGCTGGCCAGCTCGCCGGCCTGGCTCTACAACAACGTTCCCGCTCGCGTTTCGGCGCTGTCGGGTAACGTGGCCAACACGACCCTGCTTGCCACCGATAGCGCTCCGACCGGCTTCTTCGTTTCGAACCCGGCCCGGGCGCTCCCCGATCCCACGATCCTGCCGGCCCTGGCCGACACCCTCTTCATCTCGGGGGATCCTGCCTCGGCCAGCGCCACGCCGGTCGTCGTCAGCGCCACCATCGGCGGCACCGGCGTGACCGCGGGCACGACCGCCAGCGCCAGCATCAGCATCACCGCTGGCCCCAGCACCGTCAGCACGAGCAACGGTGGGACCGTGTACGCGGCCAACTGCGCGATGTGCCACGGCGCCACGGGAGATGGCGCTGGCACTGCGGCTCCCAACGCCCCCGGCCTCAACAACCTGAGCCCCGGCGGTTCGCCCAACTTGGCGGCCGATCCCGGCTGGAATGCCCCGTTGCTCGCCTTCGCGGCGCGTGCCGATGTCGACAACACCGGGTCCCGGCTCTATCTGGCGGGCGGCACCGCTCCCATGCCCTTCTGGCTCACCCAGAATGCTGCTGGTGGCGGTTACTTGACCACCCAGGACTACTACGACATGTACGCCTGGCTCAAGACCCAGAACAACTAGGCAAGACCGGCGAGCCGCAGGGCTCGCATGGGTTCCCTTCGTTTCGAGCGGCCCGCGCAGCATGCGCGGGCCGCTCGAGCAGCGCTCGTGGCGCGTGCGCACGGCCAGCTGGCCCCGTTCGACTCCGCCTGGCGCCCGAGCCAGGCCAAGCGGGAGCATTCCGAGGTCTCCGGGCGCAGGAGCCGCTTGCAGGGTAGATTCTGAGATATGGCCCGACGAGAGCGCCAACCCGACTCGAACTGGCTGTCCGAGCTGCTCTTCGAGCACAAGGTCGGCGGCCAGTTCGACAACTTCCGCATCGAACCTGAGCGCTCGGCCGCACCGACCGCCTCGACGTCGCGGGGAGATCTGGTCGGCGCCTTCGTGGGTCAGGAACCGCCGAAGACCCTGGCTGCCTATCGCCAGCTACTCTCCGAACTCTTCGATGCCAGGCGCGATCGCGTGGTGCGCCAGCTACAGGCGCAGCCGGTCTTCAAGGTCGCCCGGGTGGAGTGGAATCCCCGCCAGACCAGCACGAATGCTAACATCGCCCGCGAACTCGTACCTTACGTGGTCAACGCGATGCAGGCGGCGTACGAGTTCTCGGCTCCGCCCATCGAATTCTCGCCGGCGGCCGGATTCCTGGGCACCTACGACATCAAGCACCACAAGATCACCCTGACGCCGCAGCTGTTCGGCAAGCCGCTCAAGGAATTCCTCGACACCCTGGTGCACGAGGAGATCCACGCCTTCCAGGCCGACGTGATGCTGATGCTCAACGTGCAGCGGAAGGGGCGGGTGCTTTCGCCGGCCGAGCGGGCGATCGCCCAGTACTGGAAGAACGAGGAGCCCAAGTACCGCTCCGCCCTGGCCGCCGGATCGAGCATGAGTCCCGAAACCCGGCGTCGCTACCAGATGATCGGCCAGGAATACCACGCCTGGAGCACGGGCCACTTCGTGGCGACCAAGGTGCTCGAGGGCTGAGCGGGCGCGCGGTGGCTGGCCTCCCCGCCGAGACGGGGCAGTGGCGACCGCGCAGAGGGATCCGTTCAAACTGCAAAGGGTATAGAGGCGCGCTCGTCCCTTGATCTGGTCGGGCATTCGGGGTATAGAACAAACATTCCATGACCCGCGATGCCTTTGCCGGAGCGCCGGACGCCTTGTTTACAAGCGCGCCGGATCGCCTGGCCTCCTTGCTCCCCGCCATCAGTGGATTGCAGCGGGGCAGCACGCTGGTTTGCCCGGATGACCAGCTCCTGCCCACGGGGCTGGCGGGGCTGGATCGCGCCCTGGGCGGGGGGGTGCCCGCCGGGCGGCTCACCGAAATCCGGGCAAGCTCGGGCGGGCATGGCTCGCTGCTCGTGAGCCTGGCCGCCCAGGCCACGTCCCGGGGCGGGGCCATCGCCTGGATCGATCCGGGGGGCTTTTTGGATATCCGGGCCGCCCAGCGTGCCGGCGTCGTGCTCGAACGCGTCCTCTGGGTGCGCCCGCAGGGCGTGCCGCAGGCCGTCCGGGCGGCTGACCTGATCCTGGGGGCCGATGGCTTCGGACTGGCGATCCTGGATCTGGCGTCGCTGCCGGCTGGCGCATGGCGGACACAACGCCGGGAGCCGGGATTTCGCCTGGATGGCGCGGCCTGGAACCGCCTGGTGCGCAGGGCGCAGCTCCAGGGCATCGCGCTGATCGTCGCGAGCGATCGCGATCTCGTCCCTGGGGCCTCGGCGCTGACGCTCCGGGTCCAGCTGGCCGCGCCGACCTGGCGCGATGGCGAGCTCGAGGGCGCATCCCTCGAGGTCTCGGTCTTGCGGCGCAGAGGGGCCTCGGGCGGCTTTTCGGGCCGCTTCCCGTTGAGTCTCGTGAGCCTGGCCCCCGCATAGCTTGGATCCTGGCAAACGGAGGGCGATCTGACGCGCGACCACCGCACCCGTCGGGAGGATGGCGACGGCATGACCAGCCAGGTGCTTGCCGCTCTGGGCCTTCGCCCCGAGATCCGCATCTGGCGCCGCTGCAGCGTTGCCAGGAAGCCTGGTCGTCTCTTGATCCAGTCGGGGGTTTAGGGTATAGAACAAATATTCCAGGACCCTCGGGGCTCGTCCTGCCGCCTGCTCTGGCTTTGCGCTCGGCGACGGCGGAGGCTCGGCGGCCGGGAGCAGCGGCGAGAGGATGGTCCTCGGGTGACATTCAGGCATCCGCGTGCGGTTGCCAGGGGCAACACGGCGAAGACCGCCGAGGGTATCGCCGATGCCCTGGCGCCGGCAGGCGACGGCGACCTCGCGGACTTTGACCCGGCCGAGCCTCGCCTTGCGGACAGCTCGCGTGCGTCAGGTGTGGCAGCCGGTGGCCAGTCCGGCGAGCCGATCCCTTTTTTGCCAGGCATCTCGGAGCCGGGCAGGCCAGCTTCCTCGGCGCGTCTGGCCTACGTCGAGGTGCCGGACTTCCCGCTGGCCGCGATCCTCCGGGCTCACCCCGAGCTCCAGGGGCGTCCGCTGGCGATCGTCAGCGGCAGCACGCACGCCGTCAGCCGGGGCCCGGTTGCGCAGCGCGGCGATCGCGCAGAGGGCCCCGCCCAGGTCATCTGTGCCTCGGTCGAGGCCCGTGCCGGCGGCATCGTCGCCGGGCTCGGCGCGGCACGCGCCCGCCAGCGCATGCCCGAAATCGTCTTGCAATCCCCCTCGCCCGATGCCGAGCGCAGCGCGCAGGCGGCCATGCTCGAGGTCGGCTTCGCCTTTTCCCCCAAGGTGGAGGACGCCGGTCCAGGCGCGCTTTACCTGGATCTGGGCGGTACCAGCGGTCTGTATCCCAGCGAGGCCGTGGTCGCGACGGCCCTCGACACCACGCTCGAGCGCCTGCACCTGCCCTGCCGGGTCGGCGTGGCGGCCGGCAAGACGATCGCCCGGCTGGCCGCCCGGGAGGTCGGTCTCGGCGTCAAGGTCGTGCCTTTCGGCACCGAGCGCTCTTTCCTCGCCAGCTTGCCCCTGGCGCTCCTCGAGGCCCCGTCTCAGATCACGGAGCGTCTGCAGGGGTGGGGGATCCGCACGCTGGGCGAACTCTCGGCGCTGTCCCCCGGGGCTGTCGCGCGGCGGCTCGGGGCCGAGGGCATGCGCCTGTTGCGCCTGGCCGCGGGAGAGGACGATCCGCCCTTCGTCTCGGCCTTTCCCCCGCCGCTGTACGAGGAGGCCGTGAGCTTCGACGACTGGACGGTCAGCACCCTGGAGCCGCTGCTGGTCGCCCTGGGGCAGGTGATCGAGCCCCTGCTCGAGCGGGTCAGATCTGCGGGTCTGGCGCTCCTTGCCGTCACCGTCACGCTCAAGCTCGATCCCCGCGGCAGCGACGTGCGCCAGCTCGAGTTCGCCGCGCCGCTGGCCCAGCTCGAGGCCATCATGGACCTGGCTCGTCACGAGCTCTACCTGCGCCCGCCGCCCGCGGCCGTGGCGAGCATCCGTGCCGTCGGCATTCCCGCCGTGCCCCGGGCGGTGCAGGGCCACCTCTTCGCTCCGCCCGAGCCCACACCCGAGCGCCTGGCCGTGACCCTGGCGCGGCTGCACGCCCTGGTGGGCGAGGACCGGGTCGGCGCGCCTGCGATCCCGGCGGACAAGCGCCCGGCGGCGATCGCCAGCCTGCCGTTCCGTCCCCACCCGGTATCTTCACGACCGGCACCCGGCACCGGCTCGCGAGGCGGCCCCCTGCCGGGTCCGATCCTGGTTGCCCGCGCCCTGCGCCCGCCCCGCGTCATCGGAGTCCGGACCACGGGCGATCGGCTCACCGCGGTCCTCCTCGATGGCCAGCTCCACCCTGCGCGCGCCGTCGCCGGGCCCTTCAAGCTGCGCGACGGCTGGTGGACTTCCGAGCCCGTCGATCGCGAGGACTACGACGTCGAGCTCTTTGATGGCCGTCTCATCCGCATCTACCACGATTTCAAGCTCGCGACCTGGTTCCAGGACGGCGTCTATGGCTAGAGTGCTCCCGGTTTGAATGGATCGAGCCCGATGAGTCAAACGGGGCCCGGTTGTGCAGCGAAGCGACCGTGCAGAGGGCCCCGTTCAAACTGCAAAAGGCCTAGGGTGTGCCCGGTTTGTCCGCGGATGCGCCTTGACCCGTGCACTCTGGCGTGCGGTCCCATGACGAGCGCCAGCCATCCGGGAGCTGGCAGTGATGCCTGAGTCGGCTTCCTACGTCGAGCTGCGTGCCCGGAGCGCGTTCTCGTTCCTCGACGGGGCCTCTCTTCCCGACGAGCTGGTCCAGCGGGCCGCCGCGCTCGGCTACCGATCGCTGGCGCTGTGCGATCGAGATGGCGTCTACGGCGCCCCGCAGTTCTACCAGGCGGCCAGGCAGGCGGGTATCCAGGCGATCGTCGGCGCCGAGTTGCTGATCGTGCCCGATGCCCGCACCCTGGCTGGAGCGTCGGGAGCGCGCGACCTGCCTGCGAACGATCCCTCGCTGCCGAGCCCGGCCGGCCGCGTCGCCGTCCTCGCCACCGATCGCCAGGCCTACCAGGGCCTCTGCCGCCTGCTCACCCTGGCCAAGGCCCGCATCCCCAAGTCCGAGGCGGTCGAGCACGGCGCGCCCCTCACGCTCGGCGAGCTCTCGGAGCAGGCTCGCGGCCTGATCGTCCTCATGCCTCCCGATACCCCCGACTCCCTCGCTGCTGGCCTGCGGGAGGCCCTTGGCGTCGGGGATCTTTTCCTCGAGCTGCGCCGGCACCGGCAGCGCGAGGACGGCCCCCGCAATCGCCGGGCGCTCGAGCTGTCCCGTCATCTGGGCATCGCTACCGTGGCCACGAACGACGTCCGCTACGCCACGGCCGACCATGCCGATCTGCACGACGTCTTGACCTGCATCCGTCGGAGGACGACGCTCGAGGAGGCGCGGGAGCTCCTGGCGCGCCATGCCGAGCAGCTCCTCAAGGCCCCGACCGAGATGGCCCGGATCTTCGCCGACATCCCCGAGGCCGTGGCGCGGACCCTGGCGATCGCCGAACGCTGCACCTTCTCCCTGGCCCAGCTCGGCTACCGCTTCCCCGACTACCCGCTGCCGCCGGGCCAGACCGCCGACTCCAGGCTGGCCGAGCTGGTGGCCGAGGGCCTGCCTTGTCGTTATCCCGCATCCGCCCGCGCCATTTCGCCTGCTGCCGCGCACTCGGCCTCGCTCGCGGTCCTGGCCCAGCTCGAGCACGAGCTCGCCCTCATCGCCAAGCTCGGCATGGCCGGCTACTTCCTCATCGTGTGGGACATCGTGCGCTTCTGCCGCGAGCGGCACATCATGGTCCAGGGGCGGGGATCCGCGGCCAACAGCGCGGTCTGCTACGTCATCGGCATCACGGCCGTGGATCCGGTCGCAAGGGGCTTGCTCTTCGAGCGGTTCCTCTCCGAGGACCGCGGGGAGTGGCCCGACATCGACCTCGACCTCCCCTCGGGAGAGCTGCGCGAGGAAGTCATCCAGTACGTCTACCGCCGCTACGGAGCCGGAGCCGCGATGACGGCCAACGTCATCACCTACCGGGGACGCAGTGCCGTCCGCGACGTCGGCAAGGTCCTCGGCATTCCGCAGGAGCATCTCGACCGCCTCTCGGCGGGGTTCTTCGACCACGACCTCGGCGATCGTCAGGCGCCATCCGAGGCCCGGTTGCGCAGCAAAGCGCCCGCGCAGAGGGGCTCGCTACTGGAAACCCATCTCGCCGAGGCCGGGCTCGATCCTGCCAGCCCCCAGATCGAGCGCTTCCTCGCTCTCGTGGGCGAGATCCAGCACCTGCCGCGGCACCTGGGCCAGCACTCCGGTGGCATGGTCGTCTGCCAGGGACGCCTCGACGACCTGGTCCCCGTCGAACCCGCCGCGATGCCGGGTCGCAGCGTCATCACGTGGGACAAGGACGACTGCGCGGATCTCGGCATCCTCAAGATCGACCTGTTGGGCCTCGGGATGATGGGGGTGCTGCAGGATGCCGTGCCGCTGGTGCGCGCGGCCGAGGGCATCGAGATCGACTATGCCCGCCTGCCCGACGACGACCCCGCCATCTGGGACATGCTGTGCCGGGCGGACACG
>JAJXWQ010000019.1 GCA_021781555.1 bacterium | reverse complement strand
GCAATCCGGACCTCCCGTTGTCCCGTTGTGGTCTTGTCTTTTCCACAAAGGAGCACAACTTGGAGGTCCGGTCCATGTCGGCCAGCCTCGGTAAGAAGCTGTCAGCTCGCTAATTCAGTGGCATTGCTCCTAGCGGGGAAGCTTTCGGGGGAAGGCAGGATTCCACTTTCTGGCTTGCCGGGTAGGATCCCCTGGGGGTGTCCCGAGTGGTGAGCATTCTGCTGGTCGATGACGCCAGCGACATCCGTTCCCTCCTGTGCAGGATCCTCGAGCAAGCCGGCTACGCCGACATCAGGGCAGTCGGATCGGCCGAGGAGGCGCTTGCAGAGCTGAGCTTCAGACCGGCTGACGTGGTCCTGCTGGACCTGTTCTTGCCCGGGATGGACGGCATCTCGCTCTGCCAGGCGCTCAAGGCGGACCGGACCCTGCACCGGATCCTCGTCCTGGCCATCTCGGCGCGCAGCGACGGCCACCCGCTGGAGCGTGCTTTCGAGGCCGGGGCGATCGATTTCATCCGCAAGCCGATCGACCGGATCGAGCTTCTGGCGCGGTTGCGCAGCGCACTCCGGCTCAAGGAGGAGATGGACCGCACCCGGGATCGGGAACGCGATCTCCTCGAGACGGCGGCAGGGCTGCGCCATGCCAACCAGGCCCTCGAGCGCCTCTCCATGCTCGATGGCCTGACGGGGATTCCCAACCGGCGTTCCTTCGATCTTTTCTTCGATTCCGAGCGCAGGCGTTGCCAGCGGTTCGGACGTCCCCTCGGGCTCCTCATCGCCGACATCGACGAGTTCAAGGCGTACAACGACACCCTGGGTCATCCGGCCGGCGACGTGTGCCTCCGGCAGGTTGCACGGACCCTGGTCAGCCTGGCACGCAGGCCGACCGACCTGGTGGCGCGGTATGGCGGAGAGGAATTCGGGATCATCCTGGGCGAGACCGACGCTGTCGGAGCGCGGGCGATCGCCCGCGCTGCACGAGACGCCGTTGTCAGCCTCGAGATTTTGCACCCCCACAGCCCGCACGGCATCGTCACGATCAGCCTCGGGGTCGCCGCGAGCACGGACGAAGTCTCCGGCCGGACGCTGATCGACCGAGCCGACGCGGCCCTGTACCGAGCCAAGCGAGCCGGTCGCAATCAGTTTTCCGAAGCTGCGTTGCCCCTCGGGACCGATGTCTAGAGTGCTCCTGGTTTGAATGGATCGAGCCCGATGAGTCAAACGGGGCCCGGTTGCGCAGCGCAGCGACCGCGCAGAGGGCCCCGTTCAATCTGCAAAAGGTCTAGGGTGTTTTCGGTTTGAACGGATCGGGCCCGGGGAGTCAAACGGGGCCCGGTTGCGCAGCGCAGCGACCGCGCCGAGGGACCCGCGCCGAGGGCAAAAGGTCCAGGGAGCCGATCGTCGTCGAGGTCGACCGGGACCTCGAGGACCTCATCCCCGTGTTCATGGCCAACCGCCGAAAAGATCTCATGGAACTCGGCCAGGCCCTGTCGCTTGCCGACCTGGAGCAGGTGCGTTTCATCGCCCATCGCCTCAAGGGCGCCGCCGGGAGCTATGGATTCGCGGGGATCGAGGAGCTGGCCCGGGCCCTGGAACTCGCCGGCGAGAGCGGGGACCAGCCGGGGGCCGAGCAGCTGGTCGAGGCCTACCGGGAGCTGGTCGAAGCGCTCGAAGTCCGGTTCATCTGACCCGCCGGTAGCGGGGCGGGCGCTCAGCTGCCCTGGTCGACCTCGATGACGTACCCGATGCCCCGCACCGTCCGGATCATCCCGGTTCCCCCGAAGGGCGCGAGCTTGCTGCGCAGGTGCTTGATGTAGACATCGAGAATGTTATCCTCGCCCTCGAAATCATAGCCCCACACCGAGATGATGAGCTGCTCACGTCTCTGGACCCGTCCTGCGTTGCGCATCAAAACCGCCAGGAGGTCGAATTCTGTCGGGCTCAGCGCGATCGGATCGCCACCGTAGAACGCGCGGTGGGCTCCCGTGTCGAGCCAGAGGTCCCCGACTTCGAGGCGATGGGCGGCGAGCGGGAGCCGTCCGCGCAACTGGGCCCTGATCCTGGCCAGGAGCTCGCCGACGTCGAAGGGCTTTGGCAGGTAATCGTTGGCTCCTACATCGAGTCCCTCGATCCGATCGGCCGTGGATCCCCGGCTGGTCAGCATGATCACCGGTACGTCCGAGGTATGGCGGAGCCGCCGCAAGACTTCCAGGCCGTCGAGACCCGGAAGGTTGCGGTCGAGGACGACCAGGTCGGGCTGAGCGCGCCGGGCGACAGACAGCCCTTCCAGGCCGTCGGCCGCCAGCAACACGGCATAGTTCTCTCGCCGGAGCCGGTGCGCGATCAGCTCCGCGACGTCCTCGGCATCCTCGATGAGCAGGATCCGTAGCATGGAAACAAGTCTAAGGCGAAAGGGGTCCATCATTCAGGCAACGTTCAGAAAGATCTCGCATCATCAAGTAACAAAGCTTCTTGGATGACGCGAGCACGTGGAGGGCATCTCATGGAAGGGCGAGCAACTCGAATCCGTCTGCGTCAGGCCCGGACTCCCGGACGTGAACGGCGGCACGGTACCCGGATCTCCTGCCAGTTTCCGGTGGAAATCTGGATTCCTGGGCAAAAGGCGCTCAGGGGCTCGATCCAGGACATCTCGCGAACGGGCATGCGGGTGATGGCCGATTCGGTCAGCCTCGGTCGGCTCGGCGGCGGGCTGCATCTCTTCCGGATCCCGGTACGCAGGACCATGGTCGTGGTGCCGGGGCACGTGGTCCGTCGGGCTGGAGGCGATAGCGTGGGCATCGCGTTCGTCCCCGGGCACGGCTCCAGGGCCCCGCTGGAAGAGCTTCTCGAGGACGCTGCAGACTGTATTCTCGGTGAGTGCGCGATGAGCTAGAACGGTTTTACCTGGAAAGAATCGGGTCCAGGGTGCGCTTGGTTTGATGGAAAAAGGTTTCGGCCCGGCTAAGGCTCGGTCCAGGTCGCATGAAAGATCGATTGACCAGACATCCCTTCCCCTCGTATCCCGTTACCGACCCTGACGAGGTCATCGGGCTGCAGCACGGGCAGATGGACCGGGCTGCAGCCGATGACTTCGAACTTGGGGCGCGGGTTCACTGGCGCGAGGGGCTCTTGAGGCAAGCCGAACCGGCTGCGGAGATCGGCGGGGCCACGATCTCTTGCGAGGGCCGGTTTCTGCATGCCAACGCGGCTTTGTGCGCGCTCCTCGGCTACTCCGAGCGGGAACTCCTGGCGCGGTCCTTCCAGGAGATCACCCATCCAGACGATCGCGCCCTCGAACTCGACCGGCTCGCGCGGATGATCGAGGACAATGCGCCCGGATTCCGGATGGAGAAGCGCTTTTTTCACAAGGACGGCCAGGCGGTCTGGTGCCTCGTCACCACGACCCTCCTTCGCGACGATCGAGGAGAGCCCCGCGGCTTCGTCCTGGAGATCCAGGACAACACCCCCACCCGGACAGCGCAGCAGGCGCTTGGCGAGAGGGAAGCTCGGATCCGGGTCGCGTTCGACGGTTCTCCGATCGGAAAGGCGATCGTCGGGATCGACGGACGTTTCCTGGAGGTAAACCAGGCGCTTTGCGGCATGCTCGGGATCGCAGCTACGGATCTACTGCAGCTGACGATCCTCGATGTGGGCCACCCCGACGATACCGCTTCGATGACCGCCATCTGGAACCAGCTTCTGGCCGGGGAGGCCGACTCGTTCCAGGGTGAGAGGCGCTGTCAGCATCGAGAGGGTGGGGAGCTGTGGGTCGCGATGTTCACCTCGTTGCTCCGGGATCCGATCGGCGCGCCACGCTACTTCGTCACCGAGATGGTCGACATCACCTCGCGCAAGGGAGCCGAAGAACGGTTGCGCGTGGCCACCTCGATCGCAGAGGAGGCCTCCCGCGCCAAGTCCGAGTTCGTGACCATGATCAGCCACGAGATCCGCACCCCGCTCAACGCGATCCTCGGGATGGCAGAACTCCTCGACGATACCGAGCTGTCGGCGGACCAACGCCAGTACGTCGACATCTTCACGCGAGCCGGGAGCGGGCTGCTCTCGATCATCGACGACGTTCTCGACCTGTCGAAGATCGAAGCCGGCAGGCTCAACTTCGAGCTGCGCGAGTTCGATCCCCGGGAGGTGGCCGGCGGCTACGTGGACGCCCTCGAGCTGCGAGCCCGAGCCAAGGGCCTGGCGCTCACGGTCGACGTGGCTCCGGATCTTCCGACGGTGGTGCTCGGCGATGCGAACCGGATCCGGCAGATCCTGCTGAACCTGCTTGGCAACGCCATCAAGTTCACCGAGAACGGTGAGGTGGGCCTGACGATCGGGTGGAACGCGACCGGCCTGGCCTCGGGCGAGCTGGTCTGCGCCGTGCGGGACACCGGAATCGGAGTCGATGGCGAAAGCCTGCAGAAGATCTTCGAACCCTTCGTGCAAGCCGACTCGTCCACCGCCCGGGTGTATGGTGGAACCGGCCTGGGACTGGCGATCTGCAAGCAGCTCGCCCTTTTGATGGGGGGCCGGCTCGCAGCTGAAAGCGCGCCGGGCGTCGGGAGTACCTTCTCGCTGGCGGTTCCGCTCACGCTTGCCATGCGGCCGGACGGCCCGACGCGGCCTGAGACTGCCGGGCCAGGTGCCGGGACCACGCCCGGAGTCAGTGACCAGCCCCTGGCGATCCTGCTCGTCGACGACTCTGCCGACAACCGCCTGCTGGTGGCCAGGCACCTGGAGCGCGCCGGCCACCACGTGGACCTCGCGGCCGACGGGGAGGCGGGGGTGACTCGGGTCCGGTCCAGAGCCTACGACCTGGTGCTGATGGATATCCAGATGGCAGTGCTGGACGGACTGGCTGCGACCCGCGCCATCCGAGCCTGGGAACTCGAGACGCGCCGGCCGCGGGTGCCCATCGTGGCCCTCACGGCCAACGCCGACCTCGCATCGATCCAGCGCTGTCTCGAGGCGGGTTGCGACGGTCATCTCTCCAAGCCGATCACGCGGGCGAAGCTGCTCGGGGCGATCGGTGGAGTGCTCTCGCGGAGGCTCCCTTCATGACCCCCTGGATCGAGCCCGTGATTCCCCGGGTCCTGGCCGTGCTGGGGAGCCAGTCGCTGCGGGAGAACTGCCAGGACATTCTCCAGAGTCGCCTGCTTCACCTCGACGTGCTGGACGGCCAGGAGCTCTCCGACGAGGTCCTGCGCGCCTACCTCCCGGATTTGCTGCTCATGGATCTGGAGTTGGATACGGGACTGGCGCTCGCGACCTGCCAGCGGCTCAAGAGCAATCCCACGTGGAGCCATCTTCCGATCCTCGGGCTCGTCACGACGTGCAACCGGGATCGTTGCAAGGCCTCATGGCACGCCGGAGTCGACGAGGTGGTGTGCCGGCCGCTCGAGAAAGATGACCTCATCCGGCGAGTCCGTGCGCGAATTCGGGCCGCAGCCACGCCCGAAGAGCCCCGGACCGAGCTGTCGGAGCGTGGCCGCTTCCGGAGGGCCGTCGATCGATACATGGGTCTCGCGACGCGCTTCAAGACGGCGATGACGGTCTCGATCGCGTCCATCGATGGCCTGGCCGGTATCAACGAGTCCTATGGCAAGCAAGCCGGCGAGGAGGTCCTGCACGCCTTCGGAGAGTTCTTCCGGACGGTCGTCCGGGACGAGGACCTGGTGGCCCGGTGGTTCGAGGACGACCTGGCGATCGCCTGGTACGGGCGCGGCGCGACGGCCGCCGCGACCGGGATGGAGCAGCTGCAGGCCCGGTGGGAAAACAAGCAGTGGTTGACCCCATGTGGACCCTTTCGGTGCACGTTCAGCGCGGGCC
This sequence comes from bacterium, assembly GCA_021781555.1. GTDB lineage: Bacteria > Cyanobacteriota > Sericytochromatia > S15B-MN24 > VGJW01 > JAJXWQ01. Next base: position 42,818 of record JAJXWQ010000019.1, on the reverse strand, counting down.
TGGCGGAGTTTCCTGCGGCCGGAAACCGGCTCGAGGACCTGCTCCAGACGGCCGGCAAGGGCCTCCGGTTCCAGGCCGGGTCAAGACCGAATCGCATCGTCGTCACCAGTGGATCCAGGTTCGGTGCCAGCTCTGGCGCCGTCTGACGCCGGATCTCGCCCCCCCCCTGCGGCGAGGTTAACTAAATCTTTGTCTCACCTTGGTCAAGGTTCGCCCGCCGGCACCGGATAAAGCCCATGGAGCTTGCCGCCGGTGAGGGCACCGGGGCAGGGAGGGAGAGGAGACCGGGCCGTTGGGCGGCAATCTGGAGATGATCGAACGGATCATCTGGAACGACGGAGCCAAGAAGGCGGCGGAGCTCGCCGTTCGCAAGGCGATTCCCGAGGTCGACGCCGTGGCCGGAAAGGCGCAGGATCGCCTGGTCACGGCTGCCAGCCGTGATGTGCGGACCCTCTCGGCTCGAGCGACGAAGCTGGGGGCGCCGAAGCTACTGATCGACGGCAAGGAGGCCTTTTCCGCCTTCGAGAAGACGATCTCGGACGCCAAGCAGCGAATTCTCCTCGAGACTTTCACGTTCAAGAACGACGAGACGGGAAAGCGCGTGGGCGACCTGCTCATGCAGAAGGCTCGCGCCGGGCTCGACGTGCGTGTCCTGCTCGATACCTATGGCACGTCGACCAACCTTCCCGAGGCCCCGTACCTCGATTTCTACAAGCAGCTGCGTGACGCCGGGGTCGATGTTCGCCTCCACGATCCGCAGGTCTTCAGCCTGAAGAAGGGAATGCCGATCACCCATCGCAAGCTGCTGATCGTCGACGACCAGAAGTTCTTCACCGGCGGGATGAACATTAGCGATCGCTATGCCAAGGAATGGCACGACACGATGATCCAGATGGAAGGCAAGCCGGCCCAGGATGCCACCGCTGCCTTCAACAACAACTGGGTTCGAGCGGGCGGCACTCCCGTTCCGGTCGCATCGGGCAGCGCCTTCAAGGATGCGGCGACGCACGCTTCCGGGGCCCCGCGCGTCGTCTACAACGACCCGGAGGCCGGGACCTACGAGCTGACCTCGACCGTGATGGGCATGCTCGACGGCGCCAAGCACCACATCCGGGTGATGATGCCCTATCTGTCCGACTCGGATTTCATCTCGGCGCTCGAGAAGGCAGCTTCCCGGGGCGTCAAGGTCGACGTCATCCTCCCCAAGCTCAACGACGAGAAGGTCTACGCCGACCTGAACGAGGACGTGGCGCAGGGCCTGCTCGAGCATGGCGTCCGGGTGCGGTGGTACTCGGGGAAGGCCTCGGCCGATCTTCCTGCCGAGCACTTCAGCCACACCAAGGCGATCATGGTCGACTCGAACACGCTCTTCGTGGGCTCAGCCAACGCCGATCACCGGGCCATGGCGGGCAATCACGAACTGAGCGTGGTCGTGGGCAATCCGGCCACGAACCGGGATGCCCGCCAGCGCCTCTGGGGGCCTGACTGGGCTGCATCCCGGCCGGCCGATCTGGCGGCACTTGAGAACGCCAGCCTCTCGACCCGGGCCAAGCGCTGGTTCTGGAGCGCGATCTCCTCCTTCATCTAGCGAATTCTGCCTTTGGACGGCTCCCTCGGAGCCGGGTGGCAGGGCGTCCCTGAGCTTTAACGAAGGTTTCCTCAAGGATAAGACGCTACCGCGCTCGGCGGGCGACAAGGAATCCAGAGGAGGCGGAAGGGTTTCCGCGGGTAGAGGAGAACAGGATGCCGGGCGTCCAGCAGATCCGGGCTGCAGCGCAAGCTGAAGCCAAGGCGACCACGGTCAGAGCGCAAGCGGTCGAAGCTCGGCCGGCCAGGCCGGCGAGCGTGACGGCGATCCGGGGCGAGGGACCGGTCCCGGCGCTCGACAAGCTCTCGCTTTCGAGCACATCACCTGCGGACGACGGCGTGCTCTTGATCCGCCACGGGAACCTCCGGGATCTGCTCGTCCGGGAGGCCTCGACGAAAATAACGCCTTACGGATCCCTGGGTTACTTCATCCCGGGCGAGAACGACTACGGCGGGGGGGCGCTGCTGCTCTCCAAGGATGGCAAGGATCTCCTGGCGCGAGCGGGTCTCGACAAGGGCAAGTCGGTGGCGATTTCCGATCTCCCGGCCGAGTTTTCGCTCCAAAAGCACGTCGCTCAGATCCTGATCACGCCCGAGGCCTACGACGAGCTCGGCCAGAGCGTCAAGACCGGGGCCGGGAGCCTCGAAGAGGATCCGGCTGCCAGCTCTCTGGGCCAGCTCGCGTCCAAGTTCGTCTTGCGGAACGATCCGATGGCCGACCTGATGTCGGCAGTTTTGGCCCGGACCGTCCCGGCATTCAGCAAGGTTCCGGCCGCAGCGAGGAAACCTGTCGCTGCGCTGGTCGGCAAGGTGGCGGAATTCTCGGTCGCCGGACAGGCTTATCCGATCGACGTGCCGTGGGCTCTGAAGGCCGAGGTCGCCCTGTCCCGCACGACGTCGGAGCCCGTGCACTGGCCTGTCCACGTGAGCGGACCCAACGTCAAGGAGTTCTACCACGGAGCCGAAAGCAAGACGCTGATTCGCGGCGGCACCCTCCTCGACGTCCCGACCTTCTTTCACGGCCTGTCCCGCGAGACCCAGGACAAGATCAACGAGCAGGCGCAGAAGTATCTGGGCCGCAAGATCGAATTCCGTGAGGTTTACGGCCCCGGGATCTACACCGGCAACGCCACCATCGCGGCGAACTATGCACACGGAAAGCTGACCCACTTCAATCCCGGGTCCGAGGTCCAGAAAACCGGCAAGATCTATATCTTCAACGGCAAGATCGACGTGGGACAGGAGACCACGGCGGATCTCGACCAGGCGCAGAAGAAGAACCCCGAGATCCACACCCGCCTGGTTCCTGACGCCGAGGAAGTCGGGCCCTACCGCGTGACGCGCGGCGGGCAGTACATCCAGCCGACCGGAATGACGACCTTCGATCCCTTCGCCTCGGGAGCAGACACGGTCAGGGGCCTGGTCAAGATCGCCAGGTACGACCGGGACTTCGCCACGAAGGAACTCGGCGCCCTGGATCGCGCCAGCGTCCGCAAGGGGCTTGAAGACCTGGCGCAGAAGGGCGAGGGCGAGATCGCCGAGGATGCCAAGAAGCTGCTGGCGGCCCTGCCAGCCGAGCCCGGCCTGGGCGAGCGGGTTCTGGGGGCAGCCGGCAAGTTCCTGAAGTCCGCCCTCCACGGCTGATCGAGCCCGATCCGGAGCGACCCGCCTGCGGTACCCGGCTCGATTCGAAGGGCCCCCAGGATCGCTCCCGGAGGCCCTCGATACCGGCAGGCGTCAGCCTACATCGCGGAATCCTTGTGGTCCTTGGTCGGCACGTGGGCCATGTAATCCCGGGCCAGCCGCTCGGCGTAGGAGTTGATCAGCTGCTCGACGCGGGCCGGATCCTCGGACCGGACGATCACGCCGGCGTGCCACTCCTTCTTCTGGGTCCAGACGACCTCGGGATCGTTGAAGCTGGAGAGATCCGGCCACTGGTAACGCGAAAGGCACATCGCCCCGCCCGCATAACCCTCGCGGAAGGGCGGCAGGTGGTAGTCGGTCTGCGTCTCGATCTTGGCCCACTCGTACCACAGGCAGATGTCGGTCGCATGCCAGGCGACGTCGGGGATCTTGGCCGCACCCACGCGCGCCCCTGCCTCAAGGAAGAAGAACTTGCCGGTTGAGCGCTCTTTGATGTACTCGATATGCGTCACGCCGCGCACGAGCCCGAGGCTCTTGATGACGTCGCGGTTGAGGTCCTGCAGGGCCTTCCAGTCGGGGCTCTTGCGGTCGATGAGCCGGGTGGTGAAGATCCCGCCCTTGACGTTGAGATCGAGCATCGGCGTGCCGTAGATGGACGTCGAGGCGAACAGGACCTCGCGCTCGGAGACGACGGAGTCCACATGGTAGACGTCGCCGGGCGTGTACTTCTCGAGGAGGTAGCCGGACTGCTTGTCCCCGAGGTCCATGATCTTCTTCCAGACCTCCTGGTCGTCGTGCAGGACCTTGATGCCCATGGAGGCTGCGGCGAGGCGGGGCTTGATGACCCAGGGCGCCGGGACGCGCTGCATGTAGTCGAAGACATCGTCGTGGTTGAGGACATGGACGAATTCAGGCACCGGGACCTTGTCCTCGTGGGCCTTCATGCGCATGGCGAGCTTGTCGCGGAAATAGCGCATCGTGGTCTCGCCCATGCCCGGCACGCGCATGTGCTCGCGCAACATGCACGCGATCTCGACCTCCCAGTCGCCCATCGGAACGATGCGGTCGATCTTGCGGCGCTGCGAGACCCACGCGATCGTGTTGCGGACCTCCTTTTCGTCGAAGATGTCCGGCACCGCGATGATATCCTCAAGGATTTCGCGCGGCCACTCGGCCTCGAGGCCCTTCTTGCTGGTCAAGACGAGGACCTTGTGGCCCCGCTTGGCGGCCTCCATCATGAAGGGCCGTCCCGAAACCACGCCGGCGATGCACAGGACTCGCATCGGCTTGGGCGCCGCGATGACCGCCTCTTGTTCGGCCTTTGGGCTGGTCTGTTTTACGGGCATTCCATCTCCCCTGCACGTACGCGGCCGAAACACGCAACCTGACCCAGATCGAACGATGCCGCGGAACTGCCGATCCGCACCATTATAGCCTGTTCGGAGGCGCGGGTCGTTCGACTCGCGCCTCCGAAGGGTGTGCTTGTTGACCGGATCCGGACCTTTGCGGAGCGTTTTCAAGTTGAACCGGTTCCCGGTTGCGCAGCGAAGCGACCGCGCAGAGGGCCCCGTTCAAACTGCAAAAGGTCTAGTGGATGGCGAGCAGGTTGACCTGGAACTTGAGCGTGGCGTTGGGCGGGATCGGTCCGCCCGGGGTGCCGGTGGCGCCGTAACCCAGCTGCGGCGGAATGATCAAGATGCGCTCGCCTCCGACTCGCATCGTGGCGACGCCTTCGTCCCAGCCCTTGATGACCTGGCCCTCGCCCAGCGTGAACTCGAAGGGGGAGCGGCCGGGGTTGAGCGAAGAATCGAACTTCTTGCCGTTCATGAGCCAACCCGTGTAGTTGACGACCACGGTCTGGCCCTTGCGGGGCATCGGCCCCTTTCCGACCTTGAGATCCTGGTACTTGAGTCCGCCGGGCATCACGTGCCAGGCCACGGTGGCCCCGTGAGGCTTGCCGTGGGGCCTGGCCTTGGCATGGGCCAAGCCGCCCGTCAGCACGACGGCGAGCCCGAGAGCGAGGGCTGGGAAGATCTTCACGGTCTGGTACCTCGTTGCCGGAAAGTGCGGAACCCATCAAGCGCGCAGGCCGATGACCGATCGCGCTCCGCCCCGTGCAAGGCGCGGACCTCCAGGGGCGGCCGGCATTATACCGCATCGATGGGTCGCCTGGCCGGGATCCTGGGCGGACCCTGCCGCCGGGCGGTTTCCCTCGCGGCGCGACGACCCTCCGGCGTCAGGTGCCGGACTCTGCCTGGGGCTGGCTGGCCTGGACCCGCTGCGGTCGCGGGGTGTTGTAGCGGTTCATGGCGAGATCGAAGTCGTCACGCCGGATGGCAAGCTCGATGGCGTCTGCCGCCTGTGCCACCGCCCGATCGAAGTCCTCGCGCTCCTCGGGGGTCACCTTGGACAGAACCCAGTCCGCCATGTCCCACTGCGGGGGCCGGGAGCCGACCCCGAGGCGGACGCGCGGAATCTCGGCCGTGCCCAGCATATCGATGATGTTCTGTAGGCCTTTCTGGCCGCCGGCAGACCCCTTCTTGCGAATCCGGACCGAGCCTACCGCCAGATCCGCGTCGTCCGAAACCACGATGACGTCTTCAGGGGCGATCTTGTAGAAGTTGACCAGGCTCTGGACCGTTCGACCCGAGAGGTTCATGAAGGTCAGCGGCTGCACGAGGAGCACCTTGTCGGAGCCGACACGTGCCTCGGCGACCATCGCGTTGAAGCGCGGATCTTGCTTGCCCTCGGCGTTCCAGCGGCGGGCCATCTCGAAGATCACGGCAAAGCCGGCGTTGTGCCGCGTGCCCACGTACTTGGGGCCGGGGTTGCCGAGGCCGACCACGAGCTTCAAGCGATCCGCTCCACGACGAGTTCCATCCGATGGGTCTCCTGGCCTTGCGATCAGTCGAAGAGCGTCGAGACGGACAGGTCCTCGTGGATGCGCAGGATCGCCTCGGCCAGCAGCGGGGAGATCGAGAGGACCGTGATCTTGGGGAGCTGCTTGTCGGGAGGCAGGGGAATCGAGTTGGTGACCGCGAGTTCCTTGATGGGGGAATCCGCGATCCGATCGATCGCCGGCCCGGATAGCACGGGGTGCGTCGCCGCGGCGTAGACCTCCCGGGCACCCTCCCGGACCAGGAGCTTGGCGACTTCCGTGATGGTGCCCGCGGTATCGATCATGTCGTCCACGATGACCGCCGTGCGACCCTTGACGTCGCCAATGACGTGCAGGACCTCGGCGATGTTGTGCTTGGGCCGGCGCTTGTCGATGATCGCGATCGGCGCATCGAGCTTCTTTGCGAAGACACGAGCCCGGGTCACGCCGCCAACGTCGGGCGAGACGATGATGAGGCTGTCGTCCTGGGCCTGCTTCTCTTTCATCCACGAGACCAGGACCGGGGTGGAGAAGAGGTGGTCGGTGTTGATGTCGAAGAAGCCCTGGATCTGCGGGGCATGCAGGTCGAGCGCGACGACCCGCGTGGCGCCGGCCGTCGTGATCAGGTCGGCGATGAGCTTGCTGGTGATGGCCTCGCGTCCCTGCGCCTTGCGATCCTGGCGGGCGTATGCGTAGTAGGGAATCACTGCCGTGATCTGGCGGGGGCTGGCTCGTTTGAAGGCGTCCAGCATGATGAAGAGCTCCATCAGGTGGTAGTTGACCGGATGGCAGATGGGCTGGACCAGGAACACGTTGGCGCCGCGAACGGATTCCTGGATCTGCACGTAGATCTCGCCATCGGAAAAATTGGCGATCCTGATGGGCCCGACCTCGATGCCCAGAATCCGTGCGATGTCCTGGGCCAGCGCGGGGTTGGCCGAACCGGTGAAGAGCTTGAGAACCCGCGCAGGCGAGCTCGTCTTGAGCTCCGACGCCCGCTCCTCCACGAAGATGTCTCCCATCAGACCAGCTCCCTGGGGCCATCCTGGGCCGTCTCGACGACCGCCGGGAGGGCGGGCCCCGCCGCGCCACCCGCATCCGAACCTGCCTCTGCCCTGCGCCGGGCGCGCTCGTCGGTACGACGGTACGCCCAGCCCTCCTTGATCACCTGCCGGGCCCGGCCCAGCGCCAGCGCTCCTGCGGGCACATCCTCGGTGAGCGTGGAACCCGCGGCCGTGTAGGCGTCCTCACCCACGGATAGCGGCGCGACCAGCGTGTTGTTGGTCCCCACGAACGCTCCCTTGCCGATCGTCGTACGGTGCTTGCGCTCGCCGTCGTAGTTGCAGGTGACCGTTCCGCAGCCGATGTTGGCCCGCTCGCCGACCTCGGCGTCCCCGAGGTAGGTGAGATGCGCGGCCTTGGCCCCATCTCCGAACCGGACCTTCTTCATCTCGACGAAGTTGCCGATCCTCGCCCCGCGGCCGACGACGACGTGGTCGCGCAGGCGAGCGAAGGGCCCGACGGTGCTGTCTTCGCCGACGCTGCTGTCGGTGATGTCGGAGGAACGGATCGTGGCTCGGTCGCCGACGACCGCGTCGACGAGCCGCGAATGCGATCCGATCGTGCAGCGGGCCCCGATCCGGGTGGCGCCGTACAGCTGGACTCCGGGCTCGATGACGGTATCGGCTCCGATGACGGTCCGTGGCCCGATCCAGGTGGTGGCGGGATCCTCGATCGTGACGCCCCGCTCGAGCCAGCGATCGCAGGTTCGCCGGCGCCACCGGGCCCCCGCGGCCGCGAGTTCGGCGCGGTTGTTGATGCCGTACGTGGCCTCGATGTCGTCGGTCTTGACGGCGACCACCTTGAGCCGACGAGCGACGATCGCGGCGACGGCATCCGTGAGGTAGAACTCGCCCTGGTCGTTCTCGGGGGTCAAGTGCGACAGGGCCTCGAGCAGGGGGGGCCACTCGGCCAGGTAGACACCGACGTTGATCTCCGAGATCGCCCGCTGCCCGGGCGTTGCGTCGCGGTACTCGACGATGCCCGACACCGAGCCATCCGGGCCGCGCAGGATGCGGCCGTAGTGCCCGGGATCGGGCAAGTCGACGGTCAACAGCGTGAGCGCGGCGCGCTCGGATCGATGGCGCTCGGCCATCTGGCGCAAGGTCGTGGCTGACAGGAGGGGAAGATCGCCGTTGACGATGAGGACCGCACCCGCGTGGCCAACCAGGGCGGGGGCTGCCTGCATGACGGCGTGTCCGGTGCCCAGCTGGGGTGCCTGGATGGCATCCTCGGACGCTGGCCAGGCCTTGCGGAGGTAGGCTTGCACCTGGTCAGCCGCGTGGCCCACGATGACCACGACCCTGCGGATGAGGCCCTCCTGGCGCAGCTCCTCGAGCTCGTTCATCACGAAGCCGAGCATGGGTTCTCCCGCGATGCCGTGCAGCACCTTGGGGCGCTCGGATAGCATCCGGGTCCCCTTGCCTGCTGCCATGACGAGCGCGATCACGATATGTCTTCCTTTGGGTCGGCCGTGCCTTGCCCCCCATTTTAGCGTTAACTGGCCGTCACGCCCATCTGCTTGGCCGCTGGCGATCAGGTCGCCAGGTCGTCGAGTTCTTCCTCGTCGAGTTCCCCCGACGCTGCCTGGGTCGCCAGCTCTGCCAGGCGCTGGTGGGTCAAGCGACGCGAGTCCTCGCGCTGCTCGGCATCGATTCGCACCAGGCGGCGGGCAGACTCCCCCCCCCCGGACATCTTCGTCGCGGACTCGACCTTGGATGTCGAAGACAGCGCTCGATCATGTGTTCGTCTGAGCTCCTCGAGGAAGCGCAGGTAGCTTTCGAAGCGAGCGGGGGCGATCTCGGCGCGGTTCTTGACCGCGCAATCGGGCTCCGAGTCGTGCTGGCATTTGGAGAGCGGGCACCGGGGAATCCAGGGCACCATTTCCGGAAATAGCCAGCCCAGCTCCTCGGGAGGCCAGTCGGGAAACTCCAGGTGACTGTATCCCGGCGTGTCGGCCACGAGGCCTCCCGCGACCGCGTGGAGCGACGCGAAGGTCGTCGTGTGGCGGCCAGTCCCGAGCCGGCTCGAGACCTCGCCCTCCTTGAGCGAGAGCCGGGGATCGAGGGCGTTGAGCAGCGAGGACTTGCCGACCCCGGACGGGCCGGCGAAGACCGAGACCTGGCCCGCCAGGATGCGCTCGAGGCCCGCGACGTCGCTCAGGCGAGCCGACGTCGCCACCACCGGGTACCCGAGGGCGCGGTACGAACCGACGAGCGCCGCCAGGCGATCCGTGGACACCAGGTCCCGCTTGTTGATCACGATGGCCGCGGGCAGCCCGCTCATCTGGACGAGCACCAGGAAGCGATCCAGCAGCTGGCTGCTGAATTCGGGTTGACTGGCGGCAACCACGACGAGCACCTGATCCACGTTGGCGATCGGCGGACGGGGGAGCGTGTTCACTCGCTCCTGGACCTCGGTGATGAGCGCCGTGCTGTTGACCGGGTCGAGGTTCGAGATCCGCACCCGGTCGCCCACCCGGATGTCCACCTGCTCCTTGCGCATGCGTGCCCGCCGGCTGCAGGCGTACTCGAACTCGGCGATTCCGCTGGCTGCGGCACCGGGGGCGCGCACCCAGAACACGTTCGAGATCCGCCGGACGACCACTCCTTCGACCACGGGGCCGAGCGCGTTCGGGTCCGGGCGATCGCCCGCTTCAGGACCCCGCGCCATCATGCTCCTTCCGGATGGCCTCTCCCCCCGCGGCCATGCGACGGCGCAGCTGACCGCACGCCGCGTCGATCTGTCGCCCGCGCTCGACGCGAACCGAGACGGCTCGCCCGGAGCGCTCGATGACCTCACGGAAGGCCTCCACCGCCGCCGGTCGGCTTGGCTCGAACTGCGCATCCGTCGCGTTGTAGGGGATCAGGTTGACGTGGGCGTTCAGGCCCTCCAGGTAACGGACCAGCTCCCTGGCCTGCGCGGGGGAATCGTTGACTCCCGAGAGCAACACGCACTCGATCGTGATCCGCCGGCTGGTCCGGGCCACGTACTGCTTCATCGCCGCCTTGAGGTCTGCCAGCGGATAGCGCCGGTTGATCGGCACCAGGGTATCCCGCAGGGAATCGTCGGCAGTGTGCAACGACACGGCCAGCGTGAGCTGGAGCCGCTCGTCCGCCAGGCGATCGATGCCCGGGATGATGCCGGCGGTCGAGATCGTGAGGTGCCGCATTCCGATGCCCACCTCCGCGTTCAGGATCCGGACCGCCTTCAGGGTGTCGTTGTAGTTCAAGAGAGGCTCGCCCATGCCCATGAAGACGACGTTCGAGATCCGATAGCCGGACTGGCCTTGCATCCGGACGACCTGCTCGATCATCTCGCCAGCCGCCACGTTCCGATGGAAGCCGGAGAGGCCCGTCGCGCAGAAGGCACAGCCGACCGCACAGCCGATCTGGGTCGAGATGCAGGCCGTGACACGCTCGGGCCGGATCCCCTCAAGATCGGTGTGCACGGCCTCGGCATCGGTCCAGTGCGGCATCAGTACGGCCTCAAGCGTCCCGCCCCGGGGGGACGCGAGGAGGAACTTGCGGGTCCCGTCCGGCGTCTGGCGATCCGTCACGAACGTGAGCTCGCCAGGCACATAGCCGGCGGCCGCGATCTGCTCCCGAAAGGCACGTGGCAGATCGCTCATCCGGTCGAGATCGAGCTCCGAGCGCTCGAACAGCCACCGTGCCACCTGGCCCCCGCGGTAGGCAGGCTGCCCGCAGGCCCTCGCCACCTCCTTGAGTTCCAAAGAGCCTAACCCCAGCAAGTTGATCATCTCCGGTATATTCCCTGATCGCGGCGTCCAGGTCCAGTCGTTGCGGAACGCGACGAGCTGGAACTGGCTGCGTTCGTCTGGCTCTGGCGCCGCCTCATGCCCCGGCGCGCTCCATCCGGGCGATGAAGAAGCCCTCGGTCCCGTGCCGGTGCGGCAGCAGCTGGATCATGCCGTCTCGACTCTCGGGTCTCCACGCCTCGGGCAAGACGCTCGCAAGGTTTCCGGGCGCGAAATCCGGGTGATCCGCGAGAAACTTGCGCACGACCTGCGCGTTCTCTGCTCGGGAGATCGTGCAGGTTGCATAGACCAGCGCCCCCCCGGGCCGGAGCGAGCGGGCCGCGGCGTCCAGCAGTTCGACCTGCAGCCGTGCCAGGTTGGGGATCTCCTCGGCCCGGGCGCGCCAGCGCAGGTCGGCCTTGCGATACAGCGTCCCGAAGCCGCTGCAGGGAGCATCGACGAGGACGGCGTCGACCCCTCTAGCGAGCGGCCGGGACTCCGCGCCCATCAGCTCTTGCAACGGCTGGCGCCCATCACCGAGGAGCGGCTCGATCGAGGCGAGTCCCAGGCGGCGGGCGTTGTCGGCGATGAGGGCCAGTCGGGCCACGTTGGGCTCGATCGCGAGCACCCGTCCGAGGTCGCCCATCAGCTCGGCGAGATGGGTGGCCTTGCCACCCGGAGCGGCGCCGATGTCGACGATCACCTGCCCGGAGCTGGGCGCGACGGCCCGGGATGCCAGCATCGCACCCTCGCCCTGGACGTACCACCACCCGTCGGCAAAGCCCGGAAGATCCGTGATGGCCCCGCGGGTCGGGCCTTCCTCGAAGTGTGGCTCGCCGTCAGCCCCTGAGTCGGACTGAGAGCCAGAACCCTCGATTCGAACCCCCTCGGGCACGACCGGGCTCGGAACGGCGCGCACGCCCGCCTCCGTCAGACGAGCGACGAGCTCGGCGCGAGAGAGCTTGAGCCGGTTGGTGCGCAGGCCGAACGGCGGCGGCTGATTCAGGGAGCGAGCGAGCAAGCGGGTGTCCTCGAGGCCGAGATCGGCGATCCACATCGCGATCAACCAGTCCGGGTAGGATTCCTGCACTGCGATGCGCTGCACGGGATCGGCAGGCCAGTGGATCCCGGCGGGCCCCCGGCGCGACAGCTCGCGCAGGACTGCGTTCGTGAGGCGTGCCATGCCGGAGGACCCGTGTTTGCGCGCCAGCGAGACCGCCTCGTTGACCGCGGCGTGCGGGGGGATCCGGGACAGGTAGAGAATCTGGTAGGCGCCCATTCGCAGGTTGTTGCGAAGCGGCGGGGCCAGGGTCGCGACCGGGCGCGTCAGGATCTCATCCAGGGCATGGTCCAGGGCGCGGCGCATCCGGGTGGTGCCGTTTACCAGCTCGGTGGCGAGCCTTCTCTCGCGCGGGTCGAGATCCGACGGGAGCCGAGCGATCGCCAGATTGGCGTAGGCCCCCTCCGTCTCGATGTCGACGAGGATGAAAACGGACAGCCACCGGGCGGATCTGCGGTTGGACAGGCTGCTGAAGACTTTCGGACTCCGGGATACCCTGCTGGCAAAGCATGCAAGGATAGCGGATGAAATGCAAGAACCTTCCCCATCGCCGTTTGCGGCACCCCTGCTGCACCTCGTCCTCTGGCAGCCCGAGATCCCGCCCAACACGGGCAACGTCGCGAGGCTGGCTGCAGCGCTGGACCTACCCTTGCATCTCGTGGGGCCGCTTGGCTTCGTGCTCACCGAGCGCCGTCTCCTCCGGGCTGGTCTCGACTACTGGGACAAGGTCCGGCTGATCCGCCACGCCGGCCCCGCGGACTTCTGGCAGGCCCACCCGTCACCGCCCGCCTGGTACTTCACGACCAAGGGCCGGCGCACGTTCTGGGATGCGAATTTCGAGCCCGGGGACTTCCTGTTCTTCGGCTCCGAGAGCCATGGTCTCCCCGACGAACTCCTGTCCACCCATCCCGACCGTTGCCTGCGCATTCCCCACGGCCCGGGCGTGCGCAGTCTCAACCTTGCCAACTGCACCGCCATCGCGGCCTACGAGGCCCTGCGCCAGTTTCGCAGTCGCGGCGATCCTGCCCGGATCGGGTGAACACGGGCCTCCCCCGCCGATCGCTCGCTTTTGCCTTTCGCGCCGAGCCTACCGTGGTACGATGCGAGCGCCCATCCGCTGCGCTCGAGGAGGATCGTCCACTGATGAAGTCGAAGATCACGGGAACCACGATGCCGGTGCTCGAGATCGGGCTGGAGCCGGGCGACAAGATCGTCGCCGAGCCTGGCGAGTTTTCGTGGATGACCCAGAACGTCAAGCTCCACACCACGACGATGGCGGCCGGCGCCAAGGGGCTGTTCGGGGTCCTGGGCCGTGCGCTTTCCGGGGGCGGGCTCTTCATGACCGAGTACACGTCGTCGGGCGGCAACGGGCTCATCGCGTTTGCGGCCAAGATTCCCGGCCAGATCGTCCGGGTCGACGTGCAGCCCGGCCAAGGCTACATGATTCACCGGCATGGTTTCGTGTGCGCCACCGCCGGCGTGCAGCTCAAGGTTGGCTTCCAGAAGTCGCTGGGCGCCGGCATCTTCGGCGGCCAGGGCCTGGTGCTGCAGCACCTGTCGGGTTCCTGCTCGGCCTGGGTCGAACTCGGCGGCGAAATCGTGACCTATGACCTGCAACCCGGCGAGTCCATCCAGGTCCATCCGGGTCATATCGGCATGTTCGAGGATAGCGTCGACTTCGACATCACCGTGATGAAGGGCATCCGCAACGCGCTGTTCGGGGGGGATGGCCTCTTCATCGGGCGCCTGACCGGCCCCGGCAAGGTCTGGCTGCAGACCCTGACGCTGCCCAACCTCGCGCATGCGCTGTCGCCGTATTTCAGTGCCGAGGAGGCCCGCGCGGGCACGGCGGGCGGCGTCGCCGGAGCGGTCCTCGAGAGCTTCTTCGGCGGCAACTGAGCGTCCGATCGCCCGGGAGTCCGACGGGCTTTTTCGTGTCCGTGGACTTGCCACGCTTCACCGTATCCGGGGCCACCCGGGCCCTGTTGGCGCTCGGCCGCGGCTTCCTCTCGCATCCGTCCAACGCGGCGCTCCGCGAGGGGCTGCGTACCGGAGAGCTGGATTGCCACGGGTATCATCGCCAGCTCCTGCACCTGTGCTTCGGATTCGCGTGGCTCGAGGTCAGTGCCGGGCGCGGGTCGGAGCCAGCCCGACCGACGGGCGGTGCCCGGTTCGAGTGGATCTGGCCGGAGGCGGCAAGCCGCCTGCCGCTGGACCAGGAGGCGATCGCCGATCTCCGGGCAGCTCAGCTGGCCGAGGCCGATCTCCGGGAAGCCGTTGGCGCCCTGGCCCTCGCCGCGTCTGGCGGAGATCCCTGCGAGGACGGACTCGGCAGCGTCTACGAAGCCCTGCTCGAGCTGGAGCCGCGCATCGATCTCGACTCCGGAGCCTTCGGGCTGACGCGCATCTCGGGCAGCGAGCGGAAGCGCTCCGGCAGCTACTACACGCCCGCTTGCCTCGTGGACTGCCTGCTGGCGACGACCCTCGATCCGCTGCTCGACGAGGCGTGCGACAGCGCAGCCCCCGAAGCGGCGATCCTGGCGCTCAAGGTCTGCGATCCGGCCTGCGGCAGCGGTCGCTTTTTGGTCGCTGCCGCCCACCGCATGGCGAGCCGGCTCGCGGCCGTGCGGGGCGCCGGGCCCGCTGTCGCAGCTGCTCCGATCGCGATCGCCCCGGGGTATCGCGAGGCCTTGCAGGATGTCATCTTGAATTGCCTCCATGGTGTGGATCTGGATGACCTGGCCGTCTGGCTGTGCCGGGCGAACTTGTGGCTCGAATTCTCGAGGGGCGTCGCGCCGGATCCCGAGGCCGGCGAGTCCGTCCCGCTGCGAAGCTTCCTCGCCACCCGGATCAAGGTGGGCGATAGTCTCGTCGGGGCGACGCATGCGCTGTCGGCCGCGAGATTTCCCGCGGCTCTCGGCGATCTGGAATCAGACCGGCTGGCCCTCGATGCCTGGTGCGCGCACGAGGTTCATGGCGCGCCCCCGCGGACCTCCGGAAGCGAGGCGCTGTCGGCCGGCGCGATTCAGGAGCTGGCACGAACGTATTGCTTCTTCCACTGGCACCTGGAGTTTCCCGAAATATTCTCTGGCGATCGACCTGCGGGCGGCGGATTCGACGTGGTGATCGGCAATCCTCCCTGGGAAAGGGTGAAGTTCCAGGCGAAGGAATGGCTAGCGGCGATAGATCCCGAGATCACTGCCTTCCCGAGTGCCTTTTCCAGAAAACAAGATCTCGAGCGCAGATTCGTCGCCGATCCGGTTTTGCGGCGCTCCTATCTCCACCAGAGCGGTCGCGCCGCCGGACGGTTGCGATTCATTCGTCGCTCGGGCCGCTTCCCGCTGTGCGGGCGTGGCGACGTGAACGCCCATGCCCTGTTTGCCGAGACCTTCAGGGACCTGATCGGCCCATCGGGACGGGCAGGGCTCATCGTCCCGACCGGTTTGGTCTCGGGCGAGACCACCCGGCGATTCTTCCATGCCCTGATGAGGGACCAGACCCTTGCAAGCCTCTACGACTTCGACAACAGCACCCGCCTCTTTGCCGGCGTCGCGCCGGACCAGCGCTTCTGCTTGATGACCCTGCTCGGTCCGGCGGCACGTTCTCCTGGCGGGAAGTCGACCTTCGTCTTCGGGGCGACCGACCCGTCCCAGACCTCCGAGGCCAGCCGCCGCGTGGTCCTGGATCCACAGCTGCTGGCGCTGGTCAACCCCAACACGCGGACCCTTCCGGCCTTCCACAGCGTCCACGAGCTACAGCTCGTCACCCGGATCCACCAGGAGGTGCCCGTCCTCGTCAACGAAGTCGCGGATCCGGCAGCAAACCCGGCTTGCCAGGAGAGCGACCCGTGGCGTTTGCAGCTCAAGGCCATGTTTCACATGACGAACGACTCGGCGCTTTTTTGGAGCGGAGCGGCTCTGGATACCCGGGGCTTCCGGCTCGAAGGTGCGCTCTTGGTCAAGGAAGAACCGGAGGGTCGATCGCGGTACCTCCCTCTCGTGGAGGGCAAGATGGTGCAGATTTTCAACCACCGCTTCGCGACCTACGGCCCCCGGTCCCGGACGATCGCCCTGCTTGAAGACGCCCTCTCGGACCCGACCCGGGTCGTCCTGCCCAGGTTCTGGGTCAGCGAGCAGGCTGTCATGGAACGCACGCGGGACTGGCGCACGATGAAGCAGGGCTGGCTCCTGGGGTTCCGCGACATCGGGCACTCGGGCCTCGAGCGTGCCTTCGTGGCCTCCGTCATCCCGGCCCACGCCACCAGCAACAAGTTGCCGATCCTGATTTCAGGCCGGGATCCCCGCGATCAGGCCTGCCTCCTGGCCAATCTGTGCAGCTTCGCGCTGGATTTCGTCGCCCGTGCGAAGATCGGCCTCCGGACCCTGAACTTCTACATCGTCAAGCAGCTCCCGGTCCTGCCGCCAGGTGCCTACGAACGTCCGGCCCCGTGGGAGCCGGATCTCCTGCTGCGCGACTGGATCAGCTCGCGGGTGCTCGAGCTGACGTACACCGCACACGATCTCGCGGCCTGGGCCAGGGATCTCGGCTTTACCGGACCGCCGTTCACCTGGGATGTCGAACGGCGCTCGCGCATCCGAGCCGAGCTCGACGCGGCGTTCCTCCACCTTTACCGCCTGTCGGCGGCCGAGGCGAGTGCCGTTCTCGCCACCTTCCCCATCGCACTGCGAAACGACCCGCGGCTGCCGCAGGCCATCCTCGAAGCCTACGGGGCCATGGCGCGGACGATGGCCGCCGTCCCTGCGGTCGAGCCGGCCGCCTGGTAGGCCAGGGTGCTCCGGGTTTGAAGGGAACGGGCCCGAGGGGGCAAACGGGATCCGTTCCAACGCAAAAGATCTGACGGGTCAAACGTCAGAAGAACCAGCGCGCGTAGAGGCCGCCGCCGGTCGGCACCATCCCGAACTCGGATCTCGGGACCACCGTGGCGCCATCACGCGCAGGCGGAGCGCCTACCCCGGCCCAGACATAGGCTCCCAGATCGGCGTTGTCGCTGACACTGTAGGTCACCTGGGGTTCCCAGAGGGTGGAGCCGTCCACCAGGTTCACCAGGCCGGAGACCGAGCCGGATACCAGCGGTCCGAGCGCCCGGCTCAGCGTGACGACTCCGTAGCCAGCCGAGCCAAGAAAATCCCAGCCTTGGCGGTAGGGAGCATCGGTGTAGACCGAGGGAAGGTCTTCTGGACGGCGGGCCCCGAAATCCTGGTAGAGCAGCCCGAAGCTGCCCTGCAGGTCGAACGGCAGGCTCAGATCGGCGCCTGCGACGCCGGATAGCGCCACCTGGCGCAGCCCGCCGCGGTACTGCTCGATGCCGGGCAGGCGCTGAAATGCTGCGAACTCGCCCCACAGGCCGGCCGGTCCGACCTGTCCGTCCCAGTCGAACCCGCCGAAGGACCGGTCCCGGAACCGTCCGCCCAGGATCTCGACGTCCATCCCGGCCAGCGTATCGTGCAGGCGCGCCAGGGTGCCGCCGCGATTCCAGGGATCCGTGCCGGCCACGATGAGCTCGGCCACTCCCTGCTCGCCGAATCCGGCGCTCACCCGTACCGCGTCGATGCCCGGTTTGTACGAGGCATCGAGCGATCCCGGGGCGAAGGGAGCCAGGACGTCGAGCACGCTGACGAAGTGGCTCGTGCCGAGGCTGATCGGCTGGCGCCCCACGTCGAAGTCCAGCGGGCCCGTGCTCCAGCGCAGGTCGGCCCGCTCGACCTCGGCCCGCGACGTGGCGGAGGTCGGACTCGTGGGCACCCAGGTCAGGTCGAGGACGTCGAAGGGCCGGCTGACTCCGGGGTTGGAGTCGCCCAGGAGCCCCAGATTGCTGCTCGGCGCCGATCCGTAGCCGGTCTCGAACTCGACGGCGCCGCTGAACCGCACTCCATACCAGCGGTCGTTCAGCCAGCTGCGCAGGCGCGTGTCGGCGATTCCCATCGCACCGGGCGGCAGGCCCGATCCGGCGGGATGCTCGGGCCAGCCGGCCACCAGGGTGGTCTGGCGCAGGGCAAAGCCGGTGGTGGGCTGGCCTGGCCAGTGCCAGGGGGCGGTCGAGGAGGTCGCAGCCGGATCGGCCAGCAGGCGCCCTCGGGCAACCTCCGCCCGGGCCGGCGGGCCAAGCACCAGGCCAGCCACGGTCAGTACCGCGAGCTCGAGGGCCCCGAGCAGGGTCCTGGCGAGGGGGCGACGCTGCCAGTGTGCGGGTGAACCGGGCTGCCCGGGCGGGCGCCGTCCTATGCGACCCGACCCGGCTTGATCCGCTCGCCACGGCGAGCGTTCAAAACCCTCGGCGCGGGGCCGGGGGTCAATCCCGGCGGGCATCTTCGTGGATCTTCCCGTCGCGCATCTTGATCACCCGGCTGGCGCGGTCAAAGACCATCGGGTCATGCGAGCTGAACAGGAAGGTGATCCCCTTTTCGCGGTTCAGGCGTCGCATCATCTCGAGCAGGGAGGCGGCCGTGTCGGAATCGAGATTGGCCGTGGGCTCGTCCGCAAGCACGATCGCCGGATTGCCGACGATCGCCCGCGCCACGGCGACGCGTTGCTGCTGGCCGCCCGAGAGCTGGGTCGGAAACCGGCGTGCCAGATCGGCCAGGCCCAGCTCGGCAAGGATCGGCAAGATCCGGTCGGAGTGGTCGCGGTCAGGAATGCCCTGGGCCTGGAGCACGAACTGGACGTTCTCGAACACCGTCAGCACCGGAATGAGGTTGTAGGCCTGGAACACGAAGCCGATCTTGTGCAAGCGGAGTTCGGCGAGCTTGTCGTCGGACCGGTCCGTGGTGGCGACGCCGTCGATCTCGAGCGTTCCGGAATCCGGGCGATCGAGGCCGCCGATCAGGTTCAACAGGGTGGTCTTGCCGCTTCCCGACGGCCCGGCGAGCGAGGCGAACTCGCCCGGGGCGAGCGTCAGGTCGACTCCGTCTACCGCGTGGACGATGCCATCGCCCTCCCGGTAGAACTTCTTGACGCCGCTCAACGCGATGGCGTTCATCTCGAGTCCATTCCTTCCCACGGGTTCACGCCCGCACCGGTTCCGAGCCAGCCTCGCTGGGCGGTCTCCGTCAGGAGGTAGGCTTCGCGCTCCGCCCGTTTTATTCTTGCTTTCATGTCGCCATAGTGACACATCAGTATGTACGCATAGCATCGGCTGGCCGGATCCTGAGGGCCCACCGGACGGGATACAGCGAGGCCATCAGGCACAAGACGACCGCTCCTGCGAACAGCGCCGCCGTCGCTGGCCAGTCCCAGCCCGTCTTGATGATGGGATTGATTGCAACGCCGATGTCCATCCCCGCCAGGATCTTGGACATATCGATACCCGCGGTAGAGGTTCGCAGTCCCACCAGGACCGCCAATGCGAGCCCGCCGGCCGCCCCGACCACGCTCAGTACCAGGGCCTCGGCCATGATCATCTGCCCGATGGCTCTCCTGCTGATCCCGATGGCCCGCATCATGCCGAACTCCCGGGTGCGCTCCATGACGCTCATCAGCATCGTGTTCAGGGTTCCGATGGCGACGATCGCGAACAGGATGAATACGCTGAACTTCTGCTTCGATGCGCTGATCTCGATGAGCGCTGCGAGGTCCGGCATGGCCTTTTGCCAGGGATAGGCACGCGTGCCGGGGACCGCCTTCAGGAGCGGCCCGATCCGTGCCAGGGCCTGCCGGAGCTGGTTCGGATCCTTGAGCAAGATCGCGATCTCGTGCACCCCCCCGGCCCGACCGATGAGGGACGCCACGGCCTCGCGAGGGGCCATCACCAGCCCCGAGTCCACGGCGCTGACATTCGTGTGCACGACGCCAGCTACCCGGAACAGGCCGCTCGCAATCTGCCCGGTGGTGTCCTGGGCCATCCAGACGATCTTGTTACCGACCTTGACCTTGAGGTCCCGGGCGAGCGTCAGGCCGATGACGATGCCATGGGGGGCGTGCGGCAAGCCGCCAGCGACGAAGTACTTGCGGTCGAGCAAGGGGTCGGTTCCGGCCTCGCGGGCGAAATCCAGGCCCTCCATCTCGACCGGCCGGCTGCCGTACGCGGACTGCAGCAGGCCCGGGACGCGCAGGCGAGCAAAGGCCTTCGCGACATCCGGATCTCGAGCCAGGCCAGCGAGAATCGGCGCCGCGGCGAAGGTGTCGGACGCCTTGGGATCGGCCAGGTAGCCCTGGCGGTAGATGCCGATATCCCCGCTGCCCGACCGGACGCCGGCATCGACCATCGTTGCCAGGGCCCCATCTGCAAAGTTGATGTAGAAGACCGCCAGGAACATGCTGCCGATGATGACGGCCAGCTGGATCCCCGTGCGGCGGCGATTACGCCACAGATTGCGCCAGGCGATCTTGACCCACAGCATCAGCAAAGTTCTCCGTTGCAACTTGCCTTCATTTCACACCTCCCGGAGGGCGTCCACGGGACGCAGGCGCCCGAGTCGCCAGGCCGGGAAGAGCGAGATGAGGCCCCCCAGAACCCCCATGAGCAGGATGGGCACGACGATGCTGTCCCACGTCGGGAAGCTCCGGATCGCGGTCTGCATGGTGGCCCCGGCCATGGTGATGGAGGATGAGCTCGTGGCCAGGGCCCAGGGGTGGGTCCGGAGCTGGAAGGTCAGGAGGATCCCGCCCAGCCCGCCGACGAGCGCGGCGATGGTGCTCATCATGGCTCCCTCGATCACGATGAGTGCCACCAGGCGCCAGGGTTTGAGGCCAATCGCCCCCATGATCGCGAACTCCCGCAGCCGCTCGAGCTGGGCCATGTACATGGTGTTGACGGTCACGAGCAGCACTCCGGCATAGAAGACCACCACGGTGATGGCCTTGCTGACGGCCATGGTGTTCGTGAGACTCGCCAGCTGCGGCAAGAGCTCGCGCCAGGAACTGACCTGCGCAGAAGGAACGCTGGAAGCCACGCTCCGGGCCCACTCGGGCGCCTCCAGCGGGTCCTTCAGGGCCACCACGATGGTGTTCACGCGGCCATCGAGATCGAGGAGGCCCTGCAGCGTCGTGCGACCGACGATCGCCAGCGTCCCGTCCAGCGTGGACTCGCCCGTGGCGACCAGGCCCGTCACGGTGAAGATGTCGGCCGCGACCGAGCCATCCACCGCCTGTCCCATGACGACCACGTGCTCGCCGACCTTCGCCCCCAGGTGGCGGGCAAGGGCCTGACCCAGCAGCATGCCGTGCGAGGCCGGGCCGGTGAGGTTGGAGCCGGCGACGATGTGCCTGGAAAGGTGGCTGACGCCCTCCTCCTGCGCGGGGTCGACTCCCAGCAGCTCGGCCGGCTCGGTCTCAGCCCGGTCCTGACGCCCGCAGCTCAAGAGCGCGAAACCACTGACCCGCCCGGCCATCCCCACGACGTCGGGACCATGCGCCAGTGCGGCCCCCGTGCTCGCAGGAAGCGAGAGCGCGGGGTCGTGGTCGTCCAGATAGCCCCGGGCCGTGATCTCCGCCTGGCCGTAGTACAAACCCGTCGCGCTATCGAGCGTGTCACGCATCGTGCCCTCGGTCACGCCCAGCGTCACGATGAGGAGGGCGGTCGCGAAGGCCATCGCGGACACGGTGATGAGCGTGCGGCGCTTGTTTCGCCAGAGATTCCGGAAGGCAAGACGCATCAACAGGCGCATGACTCATCTCTCCTCGGCCAGGAACGACCCGCACACCGGTTTCGGCCCCGTCTGCTGGAGCGCATCGATCACTTCCCGAGGTGCTCGACGGAGAAGGTCCGAGCGGGAACCGGGCGGTCGAGCTCCAGCTTCCGATAAGCGACCTCGGTGAATTCTCCGGGGCGATCCGCGGGTTCGAACCGCATCTTCATCGGCAGCCAGCGCCCGTCGATCCGCCGCGGATCGCTGAAGGTCACGGTCCTCGCGAGCACGCCATTTTCGTCGTAGTACCGGATCGCGATCGGCAGTTCTCGAGCCGGATCGATGAGGTAGACCAGGTGGCCCCAGACCACCGCGGCAGCGGGCTTGGGCGTCGCGACGATGCTCACCGCGGCGGGCGTGGCCTTGGAAACCTTGAAGGTGTAGAGCTGGTCGATCTTGCTGGCCTTGACCAGGTCGTCGTTGGTCAGGTCGCTGCCCATCCAGCGCTCGCCCATCAAGCTGGTGGGAATCCGCATCAGGCGATCGATGTTGGGGAAGTACTCCCACATCTGGTCGCCGACCTTGAGCGTGGCCATCCCGGCATCCTTCATCGGGGCGAGGATCTTGGCCAGCATCTTGTCTCGCCCCTGGCTCCAGAATTCGAGCGTCATCGTCCGCGTCCAGGAGGTCGTCACCACCTTCATCTGGAAGGTTCCGTGGGCGGAACGCCCCTCGTACTGGGTCTCCACGTGCCGGACCAGCGCCTGGGCATTCACGGCGGCGAGTGCGGGCGAGACCAGGACGGGCAGAGGGCCTGGCCGGGCGCTCCCGAACGGGCCGGAAATCCCCAGGCCCAGCAAGGTCCCCAAGCCCCCGGCCAGGAGTCCCCACAGTGGCGAGCCATGCCGATGAATTCGTCTCACGAAGTCACTCCTGATTGGATTTCTTGACCGGGTGGAATACCGGGAGCGCGCCCGGCGACCCGGCCGGCGCCTGCAGCATGCGCTTGAACATGTCGAGCTGAAGGTCCGCGTAGCGTTCGAGCTCCTGGGGATCGTAATGGTCGAGCCACGCCGGATCTTCGAGGAGCGGGCGATTCATGACGTCGCTCAGGGAGTAGAGCAAATCCAGGATCATCTCGAGGCTCAAGTCCCTGCGCACGGCACCTTGCTCCTGGCCCATCCGGATGAGGGCCCGGCTGGCTTCGGTGGATTGCCGAAGGAACTCCTGGAAGGCCGGTATTCCGTTGCGCGACGCGAGCAGGTACGCCTCCGTGAGCAGGCGCGTCGCGTCCGGGAACCTGAGGGCGAAGTCCAGCTTCAGGCGGCTCGCTTGGTGGATGAATTCCCAGAAATCCGCGGCAGGCCTGGCGACGATCTGAGCTGGGCTCCCCAGGCCCATCGAGCGCAACATGTCCGCCTCAGCCTCGCGCGCGGTGGTGATGAAGAGGTCGGCCTTGTCCTCGAAGTAGTAGTACAGCGATCCCTTGTTGATCCCGGCCGCCTGGATGATCTGGTTGAGCGAGGCGTTCTCGTACCCGTGGGCGACGAATTCGGCCTGCGCCGCAGCGCGGATGCGCTGGCGGACGTCGGGAGGAAGCTTGCTGTAGCGTTGCGTGGGCATGGTTGGCCAGGAAGGGTGGGGGGTACCGATCCGGACGCCTGACTGATGGTTAGACCGGCATTTTGACCATCAGTCAAGAGCCTGGCAGCCGATGACCCGAACGGTCAAGTTTAGAAACTTGCGCTGCCCTGACCGTGACCTGGGGAGGCTCTCGGGCGTGTCCGGGTAAGTCTTGCGGTATTATCAGGGTCCTGGCTCAAAGTTTCCGACGTGCACCTGATTCACCTTACCGAGCTGGATTCCACCAGCGATCACCTGCGCCGCCTGGCCTCGGCCGAGGGACACGACCTCTTGCCCTGGACGGTTGTGGTTGCCGATCGCCAGACGGCCGGCCACGGGCAACACGGCCGGCAGTGGGTATCCGAGGGCGGGGGTCTGTACGCCAGCATTCTCTTGCCGCCTGAAGTGGCGAGCTCCGCCTTCACTTTGATCGGAGGCCTGGCGGCCTTGTCGGCGTGCCAGCGGGTATCCGGCGCCTCCAACCTGGGTCTCAAGTGGGTGAATGATCTGGTCTGGCTGGCCCCCGGGGAACAAGGAGATGTGCGCGGCCGCAAGATCGGCGGCCTCCTTGCCGAGGCTGCCCACCGACGCTTCGTCATCCTCGGCATCGGGATCAACCTCGCGCCCGTATCGGTGCCCGACGCAGGCAGTCTGGAGCAGGCAGCGAACCGGCCGGTCGATCGCTGGGACCTCCTGGAGGCCATCGTCGCCGAGCTGTCGGTACGCATCGCACGGTGGCAGCGCGATGGCGCGCAGGATGTCATCTCCCGGTGGAAGGCGGCTTCGGTGACGATCGGCCGTCGGATCCGGATCGAGTGCGGCGGGCGGCTGGTCGAGGGCATCGCAGAGGACCTGGACGAGGACTGCCGGCTGATCGTTCGCCGGGACCATGGCCAGGTCGAGGCATTTTCATCGGGCACGGTACGACTGGCCGACGGATCGTACGCGTAGGGCGCCAGCAGCAGCTCGCAGGTG
The DNA here is from genome assembly GCA_021781555.1 of bacterium. Lineage (GTDB taxonomy): Bacteria > Cyanobacteriota > Sericytochromatia > S15B-MN24 > VGJW01 > JAJXWQ01. The sequence continues at coordinate 18,651 of JAJXWQ010000019.1, read as the reverse complement.
TGCAGAGGCGTCAGGCGGCTGTCGTTGAGCCCTCCGACACCGCTGGCACGGGTGCGGCAAGGCTTCGCCAGGAGAGCCGTGCGTCCGAGCGTGCGATTGCGCACATGGTCGGTGTGATCGCCGCTGCTGAATTGCCCTGCCGATCGAGTTATGGTCACGCCTATCGCGCTAACGAAAGGAAGCCACCTTGAACATCGTCTCGATCGACATCGAGCGCACGGATGGGAGGACCTTCTGCGGTACGCTCGAATACCGCCACGATCACCACTACGGAACCCTCCTGTGGACCGTCGAGTGGCGTGAGTCGCTCGAGGTCATGGTGGAGTTCTTCCCGGGGACCGAGTTCGAGGTCATAGACGTGGTGCGCGACCACCAGCAACTCCTCATCGATCGCCTCCTCGACACTCTGGTCCAGCGGATCGACAAGGAGACGCTCTCCTTGTAGGAGGTGTCGACCGTGTCGATGGCTCCATCCGGAGATCGGAAGCCCCGAAGTTGCGCTGCCGGCATCGCTGTCGCCAGACGGGTGTCCTGTTGCCTTGGGGCAGGCTACGACGTCGATTCCCACAGAAAGCTGTCCGGCGAGGTGAGGTACCTCTCGACCGCGTGCTCCTGGACTCCCGCGAGGTAACGCTGGCGGGGCCGCAGGAAGTCAGGCTGAAGCGTGAAGGTTAATCCGCAGGGCCGGCACCGGAGCCTGAACTGGGTGATGGACGCCTGGCCCCCGCCGAACCGCACCCCGCGCAGGAAACGGTCATGCCAGGACAGCCGCCGCCCGCACTGCGGGCAGGGGTATTTCGCCTGGCGAACGGACTCCGGATTCGCGAGATAGCCCTTGAACGCCAGGCCCCGGACAGATAGGATCAAGGCGGGTCCTGGATCTTGGTGGTGTAGTAACAACCAAGCTACCAGGGCCCTTCTTCCTCCGGCCAACCAATCTTGACGAAGCCGGCCTCATGCCGGCCAAAGAATCCTCGCCCCTACAGGTGGCTGTAGCTCTGGGGGGTGCGCCGCATCAGTGCCTCCTGTCGAGCTACGACCGTAGCCGATCAGGAGCGGGCCCACACGACGTCCCCGGGCGAGGACTTACGATCGTCTCTGGGCAACCCTCCATTCTACGGGGCCGTCAGGCTGTGGCGGTGGGCATCCCGATCGGCCGAGAACTTCGTGAGGACGCTTAGCGCGTCGCTACTGGCCTTTGACTCCTCATGCGGCGTTAACCGGGCGATAAGCAATTCCAGGTTCAGGACTGTGTCGCCAACGCTGATGATATGCATGAGCAGACACGTTTAGAGATAGGAGAATCCCATGCCGATCCACGTTCCGGGCAGCCTGAACGCAAAAGTCCTGGCCGCCATCGGCGATGCCCTTTCCAGACGGTTTCCGGGTGCGGACATCGGGATCCGAAGTTTCTCTCGGGCCAAACGAGCTTCGATGCAGCGCGGGGAAGCCGAGCGCGAATGAGGCGCCGATGAGCTGATGACGGCATCTCAAACCGAATCCAGGCTGTCGCCAGGGTTTGTTCTTCACCCCTCTCCGGGGGATCTGCGGTCCGCCTCGGCTGTCCCTTGGTGGATCGCGTGTTCCAGGCGTGCGACGTCAGCGTCGGAGAGTTCGGGAAACTTCGCCCGCTTGTTGTTCGAGAGACGGCCGTTGTTCTGAAGACACAGTCTGACGAAGAGCGAGGCCTTCTGGCTGGGCATGTCTATCTGCTCGACGACCGCCTTCATCGCCCGATCGTAGGTTCGGATGAACTCAAGTTCGTCGCGAAGATCCGTCTGGACTGTGTCGATTACCCGCTCGAAGAGGTATTCGACCAGGACGGTCGCATCGAATGTCGAGTAGAGCCGGAGCGTTTCGTTGCGCACCTCCATCTCGCCGTCCGAGTCGACGGCGTAGTCGATGAACGGCTTGATCGGCTCCGAGAAGGCTTCCAGGGCGGCATCGTACCTGGCGGTGTCGCGCAGGATGGACGCCGAAATCGGGAAGATGATGCCCTCCGGCGAAAGTCCCTTTCTGGACAAGAGGCTATGGACGAGGAACCGGTGGATGCGGCCATTCCCGTCTTCAAAGGGGTGAATGAAGACGAAGCCGAACGCCGCCAACGCGGCCGCGATGACCGGATGCACGTTCTCGTCTGCCGCCAGGCGATCGGTCATGGCCTCCCAGGAGGCCATCAGCGCGGGTACGTCCCCGGGGCGCGGGCAGACGTAGTGGATCTTCTGCCGGTAGCCTACCAGGGACTCGCCGACATAGTTCTGCACAGCACGCCAGTCGGTGGCGGCGTACCGCGGGTCAACGATCTGATTCTGGAGGTCGATCAGACCGGGCTTGGTCGGCCTGAAGCCGCCGGCATCCTTGAGGGCCGCCACGAAGCGTTCCGAGCGACTGAGGCTAACGACCTCGCCCTCAATCTCGAACGACGAGCGGGTCTCCTTGGTGTAGAGGTAGGTGACGGCGCGCTTCAGGACCGCAGGATCGACGGCCTCAGTGAGGCGCCGGACCATCGCGTGGAGGTCGGTCGCGACGTGGGCCTCGAGCGCCTTGGTCCACCTCACCGTCGGGCAGAACCCAGGTCCTCCCAGAAGGTTGTCGACAACTCGGTGGCGGGGCGAATTACGCCGGCTGCTAACGAAAAAGAGCTCCGGGTCCAAGGCGTCGACGTAGTTGCCGGTCGAAACCGCGGGCACCGCCAGCGTGCCGCCGGTGAAGGTCTCGTAGAAGAACCAGGCCCGCCTGCTGAATGTCCCGGTCGGCTCCGCTTGAATCCAGGCTTCCAGTTCGCCCCCCGGGATCCGCTTGAGGGCCTCGACGATCAAGCCGAGATCGAACGCTTCGTACCGGAGCGCGAACTTCAGGTGACTGACGGCGGAGTCGTCGACGGCGTGAACCCGCGGGTAAAGTTCGAGGACGCGATCGCCATGGACCTCGGTCCGCCGTGTTCCTGGCGCCAGGAAGCTCTGGACGGCGGGTTCGGGAACCTCCAGGCGGAGCATCTGCCGGAGGGCCGCCTGGCCGATCGGCTGCCGCATGTCTTAGAACCTCTGATGGAGACCGTTCGGGACTTAGTCGCCCGACTATTCACTTATCATACCACGACTCCGTGTTTCATTTGTTACTATCTCAGAGATCTCCGGCCGAGAGCATACTCGATAGAATCCACCAGATCCTCGACCTCGGCTCTTACGGCTCCCGATTTAACTTTTAGAAACTCCGGAAAGCTCGGCTAATCCATTTTGAACTAAGCCGCTGACGCGGCGAATCCTGATCAAGCGTTTCGCTCGGCATTCTCGGCCCTATCGGCCACATGATCGCCTGCTCGCGGGGCAAGCAGGGCTTTTCTCAAGTCCTCCGACCGGGCACGGTCCTCTCCGAACCCCAATTGCAGGTGCAACGCGCCTCAGAGCAAGGCAAGGAGGAGAGCCGTGCGTCGCCTTCGCGACCGGATGGACCAGGATCTGGAAATCAGGGGCTATAGCCCGAGGACGCGCAAGATCTACGTGGATTGCGTCGGTGCCTTCGTCAGGCACTTCGACCGCCCGCCGGCTCAGCTCGGCCCCGAGGAGATCCGCGAGTACCAGCTGCACCTGATCGAGGGGCGAGGGCTCTCTTACTCGTACTTCAACCAGGCCGTCTGCGCGCTGCGTTTCTTCTACAACGTGACCCTGGGCAAGGGCTGGGACGTTGGGAAACTCCCCTACCAGAAGCGCGAGCGGCGCTTGCCCGAGATCCTGAGCCACGACGAGGTCGCGGCGCTCATCGCCGGGATGCGCGGCCTTCGCGATCGCGCCATCGTCATGACGCTTTACGGCTGCGGGCTCCGCCTTGAGGAGGTGCGGCACCTGCGTGTCGAGCACATCGACAGCGATCGGATGGTCGTCCGGGTCGTGCAGGGCAAGGGCAAGAAGGATCGTTACGTCCGCCTGCCCGATGCGCTCCTTGAGACGCTGAGGCTCTACTGGCGGCTCAACAGCCGGTTTGCGCCCTCGCGCTCGCACGCACCCTGGGCGAGCCTCAGGCCGCTCGCAGCGCGAGCCAGCAAACCGCCATATTTACTGGCATTGGGCGCTACAACGCCGAAGTCAGCGGGACCGGACAAGCTGGGCGCGGGTCAATCGACTATCCGTGCGCTGGCTGCCACCTGTCAAAATCCTGCATCCTTGGCCCGACGACCGGTTCGACGTCAAGACCCGCGGTAGGAGCCCCGTGCGTTAATAGCGCCCGCTGGGATCTGTGCGGGGGGCGTGGGGCAACTCACGTCCCTACCGCGACCAAGCTGGCTTTCGCCCAAGCAGATCTCGGCCCTGGTCAGGATCGTGGCGGATGGTGCGGTCGATGATCGCCATGATCCTGCCGCCGTGCGCTCGTAAGGAAAGGAGCTGCCCTTGAGATACCGCCGTCGCGCCTACCGGTACGCTTGCCGCGGAACCGGGCCGACGCTCCTGTTTGGCGACGTCTTCTTCGGCCTGGTGGGCGGGTTCGGCTGCGGCTTCTTGCGAGACATCTTCAGAATCCGGCGATGATCGGGCGGGCGTCCGAGTCTGCCGGGCGAGGCGCTCCCCCGCTGGCGGCCGCTGTACCGAGGCTCCTATGCGCCGATCCGGCCAATCCTGTCCACGTCCAGGATGCCGACCAGCGCTTCATCCACGGCCGCTCGGTATGCCGCTCGTGCCACCACCTCGACGGAAAGGGGCCGGATCCTCGAGAGTCCGGCTCCGACAAGCGGGATGGGCACGGCCAGGCCCATGAGCGCGCCCAGGACCACGGTCCAGGGCCGGCGGCGGCCGATCACCGGGCCGGGGCGCAAGATGGCCGACCCCATCGCAAGGCCGGCCAGGAACTGCTCGGCCTTGCGCTTGCCCTGCAGGTATCCGGGTCCCACCCAGGGCGGGTTCAGGGCTGCCGAGATGAACACGAACTTCGGTACGCCGGCGGCCTGTGCCTCGGTGGCCGCCGCGATCGCCGTATCGCCGTTCATGCGCTCGAAGGTTCGACCGTGTGCTTGATCCTCGGCGATCACGCCCAGCGAGTGAATGACGGCTGCGCATCCAACGAGGTGATGGCGCCATCCTTCCGGCTGGAACACGTCACCCTTTGCCCAGGTGACCGGCGGGAAGTTGGGGGGCAGATGAACCGGTGGGCCGCTCCTGGACAACGATATGACCGGGTGTCCCGCAAGGGCGGCCACCCGGCAAATCTCCGCACCGATGAAGCCGTTGCCGCCGATCACCAAGATGGGGGCAGGATCAGTCATGGAAGAACCCTCGCCGCACGGGCAACTGGCGTGTCGACTCCACTCTGCGGGACCCGACCTGCACGCTCAAGGGGTGCCGGCTCGCGGTATGCCCTGAAATCCAGTGGGGAGGCTCTGGATGCGGTCCATGATCGCAAGAACCTCGCGCAGCTGGGCCGCCGGATCCTCCCCCTGGGAGACCACCTCGTTGCTGGCCATGCTTGCGAGAGTACAATGCCGAATCCCTGTTTGGTATTCGAAATCGAAACCAGTGGACGCGCCCCTGCGATGTCGGCGATCGTATAAATAGATCCGCGTAACTTCGCCGGGTAACGCAGGCAATCGTCAAAGACCTCCGGCCGGCGACACAGACAGCCAGCGCCGCCTGCGGTATCTGAGGATCACTCGCTGAGGTAGCGGAGGCCCGGGTCTTGCACACCCGAGCCTCCCGGGTCATCGCGGTAACCGATGTTCCCACCAAGAGCATCGCCCGCGATCGCGCACCTTGTCCACTGCCCAGCGCGATGCGGTAATCGATCCGAGAGCCCGCCTCCTCAACTGCGCTTGCTGCCACGCGCAGGCGGTGATCTGCGGCTCGTGCGATCGGGGGAACGCCTACTGCTGCGACGCTCCTCGGGTGGTCGCCGCCCGGCCGTACCGCGAGTTCGACCTCGACCTGGTGACGACCGACCCGGACGGGGAGAGGGTGATCGTCCGCTGCCGCTGGGAGGCCGAGACGAAACGGAAGCATCTCGAGACCCCGCTGCGCGAGATGAACTGGATCGGCGCCCGGAAAGCGATGCTGATCGCCTACGGGTGGTTCAGCCGGAGTGCCAAGGTCTGGGCGGAGGATCAGCCCATCGAGCTGGTCGACGGCGAACGGCTCGGCGCCCGCAAGCCGCCCGGAGGCTGACAGGGGCCGTGCGGTTCGCCGGAGCGAGCCGCGTTGGCGTGGACGTGCGCTGACGGCGAAGTTCCGCGCCTGTTGCCCTTCGTGGTGGAGTTCAGCTCCGACGCCGGCCAGGCCGTGGTTGCGCTACTTCCTGGCGTTCTGGGCCGAATGGCTGTCAGAACTCATCTTCGCCCGGGCCTTGGCCAGACCGGCGGGATCGCTCTGGGCCAGCGCGGCGATCTGCTTGGCAGCGTCGGCCTCCTGGGCCTTGTCGCCCACCTTCTTGGCGATCGCCTGCCGTTCGACCTGGCACAGGGGATCCTGGGGCGAGGCGGACAGCATGGTGAGGTCGCGGCGCATTTCGGTATGGAGATTGATCCCCAGGAACGACGTGGCGAACTGGCGGAAGAGCCAGTTGAGCTTGGATATGATGAGGAGGGCGCGGCCGTAGCTCGCGGCGACGTCCGCGGCGTCCGGCGCGGCGGCGACAGCCTGCTGCAGTTCCTTGAAGCCCTTCTCGCCGTTCTGCGAAGAGTTGACGTGGAGCTGAGCGAGGCGGCCATAGGCGGCGGTGGCCGTGAGGCTCAGCTCGGCCCGATCGAGCGGAAGCAGGCCCGGCTGGCTGGCGCGTTGCTCGGCCTGGGCAGCCAGGGCCGTCAGCTGACCGGGATCCGTCATCTTGGAGATCCGCTTGTCGGTCTGCTTGGCCCAGCTGATTGCCGGCGACGACTCGACGGTGGCCATCCGAACCCTCTCCTATCTCCTCGTGCTCTCGGACGTTCTCCGCGAGCTCCAGGAGCGTTATCGAGCGGGTTTCGGCCCTCTTGCCCAAGAACGGGGCAAGCTTAGGTTAAGAGATCGCGGCATGGCCGGAGGGCTTGATGAGAATGCCCTCGCGAGTCTTCCCGCTCATGCGGACCTCGACGGGGGCATCGAGGTGGATGCGCCTGACGAACTGCCCCTCGAAGACCGCACGCTGAGCAGCCAGCCAGGCCCAGTCGACGAATCCGTCGGCAGGCTGGGTGACCGAGAAGTACCCGACCTGGAAGGAGGTCAGGTTCTGGAAGAAGTGACTGCCCTGAGAGGGCGTGACCTTGAGGTCGCGGAAGGTGGCCTCGACGATGACGCGCACGCCGCCGATCTGGCCCCACTTGACGGGGATCCCGAGCCAGGGATCCGTCGAGCCCCAGCGCCCCGGCCCGATCAGAATGTACGGGGTATGGCTGGCGGTGAGCTCGGCGTTCAGCTGCGCGACCTCGGCCGCGGCCTCCAGGCTGCGCGAGCGGTCGAAACGATCGGCATCGACCACGACCAGGTCCCAGATGTCGGTGATCCGGCCGTTACCCAGAACGTTCGAGCAGCGACAGAGAAGTTGCTCGTCGGGCAGACCGGCGACGGTGAGTTCTTCCTTTTCACGAGACAGCGCCAGCGGTCGCATCTGCAGGAAGCCGAACTCGGCGCGCTGTCCCGCGGGGACCTGCAGGTTGACGGCGAATTCGATCTCGACCGGTCCGCCCATCCCCTCCATGCCGATTTCCATGAGCGTGTTCAGGATCTTGCACAGCGGAAAGAGGTTGTGCTTCAAGATGGGAGCAAAACTGACCAGTCGGATGCCCTTGCGGCCGATCCCGTCATAGACGGCGTCGTTCTCGGGTGAATACGTCGAGCCGACGGCGGCCAGCGTACCGTCCGTCTCTGCCGCTGCCAGTGGGTAGATCTTCTCGCGCATCTCCTGGCCCGGATCCATCCCGAGATGGCCTGATTGCAGCTCGAGGGCCAGAAATTCGCGCTGGGAATTCGCCAGGGTGTCCTTGACCGACGAGAACTGCATCACGTGGCGAGGATGCCGCGGGCAGAAACGCATGCATGGCCCGCCGCTCACGACCGTTCCACCGAGGCCCAGGGCGACGGCCACGACGCCGTCCTCGGAGCTCAACGGGGCCACGGGATAGAAATCATACGAGCGAGCCACCCCGGAAAAATCGGGGTAAAAGCGTTCCTCGTGCGTAGAACCCAGAATCTTCTGGAGGATGACCGCCATCTTCTCCTCTTCGAGGCGATAAGGCGTCGCCTTGAAGTAGGCCTTGGCGGCGTGGGTGAACAGGGATGCGTAGACGCCCTTGATGGCCCGCATGAGCTGCTCGAGGCGCACCCTGGGATCGGGGTGGTTGTTGGCCAGCATGAAGGTCTCGTAGACGCCCGTAAGTGGCTGATACTGAGAGTCTTCCAGCAAGCTCGAGGACCGGACCGCCAGCGGATAGTCGACCTGCATGAGGTACGCGGCGAGATCCGACTGGACCGGCAAGGGAAGCGGCGCATCGAGGATCCGCTGCTGGATCTCGGCCTCGTCGTCGCTGTTGATGGCGAAATCCCGGAGGTTGTTGTCGTCGAGGAAGCGATCGAAGACGTCGGTTGCGACCACGACCGTATCGGGGACCGCGATGGCGACGTCCGGGAAGCTCGCCGAGATGTCGAAGTCTGCCAGGAGCCGCCGGACGAAGGCCAGGCCCCGCGCCTTTCCGCCCAGGGAGCCGCCGCCGAGGCGGTGGAAGCCGCCCGTGGCGTCGAAGGTGCGGCGCTCGAAGTCGGCGATGATGCCCGCGCTGAGCGAGTGGCGGTACTCGGCGATCGACGCGATGAGATCGGCCCGCAGGTCCTCGAAGCTGGGGTAATCCGAGACCCGTCTGGGGCGCAGACGATGGGCCAGGGCGAATTCCGCCCGCGCTCTTAGCCACTTGGAAAAGTGGTTGCGCTCGCCGTGGTAGGCGATGCTCTCGACCGGGACGGTGTGCAGGAGCTCTTCGAGGGTTCGAAGGTCGCGGGCGCGGCCGACCTCGCGAGCGTCACCCGTGCGGAAGACGAAATCGCCGAAGGCGAAGTAGTCGACCATGTACCGGCGGAGGTCCGAGAGCAGCGTCGGGGAGCCCTTCAGGAAGAACGCCGCGCCGACGTTTTCCGCCAGTGATTCGTTTTCGCGCCGCGACGAGTGCAAGATGATCGGGATGTCGGGTGCCACCTGCCGGATCCGCTCGGCGAGCTCGGCCCCGGCGGTGGCCAGCGGCCTGGCGGATCGCGGGAACTCGATGTCCGAGATGCAGCCGAGCAGGTTGTCCTGGTACGCCTCGAAGTACTCCCAGGCTTCCTCGAAGGTGCTGGCTAGCAGCAGCTTGGGGCGGGCGCGGATCCGCAGGATCTTGTGGGCCAGGTTGACTCCCTCCGAGACCAGCCCGTGGGAATGGTGCATGAGCTCCCCGTAGATGATGGGGAGGAAGGAGGAGTAGTAGCGGACGCTGTCCTCGACGACCAGCACCGCCGGAACTCCGCAGATCCCCGAATCGAAGGCGACGTTGAGCTTGTCCTCGACGTACTTGATGATGGCCAGCAGGATGCGGACGTCGCCCTGCCACAGGAAGGCCCGATCGATGTCCCGGACGTCGTGGCGGGACAGGAAGTCCTTGAGTTCGCGTGCGTCGGCCGCCAGGAGGACGACGGGCACGTCGAGGTTGTGCGCCTTGATCTGACGTGCCAGCTCGACGGCGTTCATGTCGCCGAGCTGGAGCGAAGTGATGATCAGGTTGAAGCGGGGGTCTTCGATCGCCCGCCGGATGGCCTCCGAGCCCGTCGAGGCGCGCGTGAGGCCAGGGGTATTACGCAGGCCGAGATCCAGGAACTCTCCGAGGATGCGTTCGTGCAGGTGCCCGTCTTCCTCGAGGATGAACCAGTCGTACGGGCTCGACACCAGCAGGATGTCCTCCACCCGCCGGCGCATGAGTTCCTGGAAGTCCCCCATCTGGGTCCCCCGACCCCACGCCGGGCCCGACCAGTTGCGTTGCATCTTGTTCCTGTCCGCGAGAGGAGAGCGGGCCGAGGACTCGGCCCGCTCTCATTGTGCGTGATGACGCTACCTAGACCAACCCTTGGTCCATCATGGAATCGGCCACCTTGAGGAAGCCGGCGATGTTGGCGCCATTGACCAGGTTGCCCGGGGTGCCGAAGCGTTGGGCGGTCTCGAAGCAATCCTTGTGGATGCGGACCATGATGTCGTGGAGCCGCTTGTCGACTTCCTCGCGAGTCCAGGATAGCCGCTGGCTGTTCTGCGACATCTCGAGGCCGGACGTTGCGACGCCACCGGCGTTGGCCGCCTTGGCCGGACCGTAGAGGATGCCATGGTCCAGGAACAGTTTCATCGCCTCGGGGGTGGACGGCATGTTGGATCCCTCGGAGACGACGGTGACGCCGTTGTTCAGGAGGTTCTGGGCATCCTTGCCGTTGATCTCGTTCTGCGTCGCCGACGGGAAGGCGCAGTCGGCCTTGAAGTTCCAGATCGGGTTGAAGCCGAGGGTGGGATCGACCGGGATGTACTTGGCGTTCTTGTAGACGTCGACGTAGTCCTTGATACGGCCGCGGCGCACGTTCTTGAGCTCCATCACGAAGGCGAGCTTTTCCCGGGTGATGCCGTCGGGATCGTAGATGCAGCCGGCGGAATCGGACATCGTGACGGGCTTGGCTCCGAGATCGAGCAGCTTCTCGACGGTGTACTGGGCCACGTTGCCGCTGCCGGAGACCAGGGCGATCTTGCCTTCGAAGGTTTGCTTGCGGGTGGCGAGCATCTCCTTGGCGAAGTACACCGAGCCGTAGCCGGTGGCTTCAGGGCGGATCAGGGAACCGCCCCAGTTGAGGCCCTTGCCCGTGAGGACGCCGGTGAACTCGTTGCGAAGCCGCTTGTACTGTCCGAAGAGGTAGCCGATCTCGCGACCGCCCACGCCGATGTCGCCGGCCGGCACGTCGGTGTCGGGGCCGATGTGGCGGGCCAGTTCGGTCATGAAGCTCTGGCAGAACCGCATGACCTCGTTATCGCTCTTGCCCTTGGGGTCGAAGTCGGAACCGCCCTTGCCGCCACCCATCGGCAGGGTCGTCAGCGAGTTCTTGAAGACCTGCTCGAAGGCAAGGAACTTGAGGATGCCGAGGTTGACCGAAGGGTGGAAGCGCAGGCCGCCCTTGTAGGGGCCGATGGCGCTGTTCATCTCGATGCGGAAGCCGCGGTTGACCTGCACGTCGCCCTGGTCGTCGAACCACGGCACCCGGAACATGAGGACCCGCTCCGGCTCGACGATCCGCTCGAGGATCTTGGCCTCGCGATACTCGGGATGGCGATCGAGAACGAGCTTGAGCGAGTCGAAGACCTCGAAGACCGCCTGATGGAATTCGGGCTCGGCCTGGTTCTTGGCCTTGACGTCAGCAAGGACCTCGTTGATGTAGTCCTGGGCGGAACGCTTCTCCCGAGCGACCGTGACGGTGCCGTAATCGTTCATCATTTCCCTCGCTTAAATCGAAAATGGAACGGCGAGTTCCCCCGCCAGAAAAGCACTCAATCCTAAACCCGGTTTCGCCGCTTGGCACGTGGGGATCTTCGGGAATCCTCGTGCGGGGGCTCGGGCCTGCACCTGGCGCGGTTTGCGGCGATCTGGACCGGGCCTTCCTCCCGGCCCTGGCTTTGGCCGTCGACCATGACCCGTGCCCGCGCGGACGTTAGACTGGGTGTCAGATGAAAGCAGCCCACGCCCTTTTCGAACCTTGCCGCCTCGGATGCCTGGCGACGTAGTGGCTTGCCCTCGGCAGGCCGCAGTTGCCGGCCAGGCCGGAGGCCGGCCGTGCCAGGTCGAGCCGGAGCCGGTGTCCCGGCTCGCGCCGGCGAGCTTCAGGGCGTAGGGGGCGCGTTCGTTCGTGCCGGTTTCCGATGCCGAGCGCCTGCTGCTGGCCCTCAAGCACGAGGCGCAAAATGCCTTCTGCGACCTTCAGGGCCGCCAGCAGCGCTTTTCCGAGTTTGCCCGCTCCGAGCTCGGGCGGCTGGCGGCGATCGCCCCCACCCCCGAGGCGCAACAGCGCTTTGCGGATCTTGCGAAGGACTACGGCGCCTATCCGCAGCTGAGCCTGGCCGAGCGCCAGGAGCTGGCGAGCCGGATCCGTTCGGCCGTGCCGCTGCTGGCCGAGATCCGGCGCGGCCCGGGGTCGAACGCCGAGCGTCAGCTTTCCATTCCCGTCCGGTCTACCGCCGAGGCCCCCGCCCCCGGCGCAGACCTCCTGCGCATCCACGGGATCGGCCCGCATCTGGCCGGGCAGCTCGCCAAGATGGGCCTCGACACGGTCGACAAGCTGCTGGCCCACTATCCACGGACCTACCTCGACTACCAGCGCCGGACCCGCATCAAGGACCTCGAACCCGGCCAGCTGGTAACGCTCTGGGGCACGATCCGGCGCACCGAGGCTTTCACCCCGCCCAGCCGACCCATGCTGAGCATCAACACCGTCTGGATCGCCGACGGGACCGGCACGGTGTCGGCGCGGTGGTTCATGGGGCGATCTTCGCGGGCCCAGCAAGAATCCTGGAAGAAGCGCTTCCCCGCCGGTCACCGCATCCTGCTCTCGGGCGAGGTCAAGGTGGATTCCTATGGCGGTCGGCTCATGTTTGATCGCCCCGAGTGCGAGGTGCTGGGCCCGGCCGCTGCCCCCGACCGCGGCGACGAGACGCTCTTCGGTGGTGCCGGGCCCCAGGGCCAGAGCGCGGCCGGCGACGAGGACGACGCGGGGGGGCTGAATGTCGGGCGGATCGTGCCGGTCTATCCGCTGAGCGAGGGCATCGGCCAGCGGACGCTGCGCAAGGCGATCTTCGCCGCGCTCGAGCAGGAAAAAGCGCGGATCCGCGACCCGCTCGATGCCGAACTTCGCCAGGCACATCGCCTGCTGGAGCGCGCCGAGGCCCTCTGCGCCATCCACTTCCCCGACACGACCGAGCAGCAGCAAGAGGCCCGGCGCCGGCTGGTCTTCGAGGAGCTGTTCTGGCTCCAGCTCGGTCTGGCCTTCAAGCGGGCGGCACGAGAGCGCGCTGGCGACGGTCTGATGTTGCAGACCCGACCGGGCGGGCTGGTCGAGCAGCTGCTGGCGGTCTTGCCCTTCGAACCCACCCGAGCCCAGGGCCGGGTCTTCGAGGAGATCCGTCGTGACCTCGAGGCCCCCGAGCCGATGAGCCGGCTGGTGCAGGGCGACGTCGGTTCCGGCAAGACGGTCGTGGCGCTCATGGCCCTGCTCCTGGCGATCGACAACGGCTACCAGGGCGCCCTGATGGCCCCCACCGAGATCCTGGCCGAGCAGCACTTCCGTACCTTCAAGCAGCTGCTGGCTCCCCTCAAGATCGAGGTGGCCCTGCTGCTGGGCAGCCAGAGTCGTAGCGAGCGCGAGACCTACCGCAAGGCCCTGCGATCTGGCTACTGCAAGATCGCCGTGGGAACCCATGCGCTCCTTTCGGACGAAGTGGCCTTCGAGCGCCTGGGTTTGGTCGTCGTCGACGAGCAGCACCGCTTCGGGGTGCGTCAGCGTGCCCTCTTGCGCGCCAAGGCCGCGGAGGCCGTCGAGACCCTCACGATGACGGCCACCCCCATCCCGCGCACGCTCGCGCTGGCCCTGTACGGGGATCTCGACGTCTCGGTCATCGACGAGCTCCCGCCCGGGCGCAAGCCCGTGACGACCCGGTGGCAAAGGGGCAAGGCCGGGCGCAAGGAGGCCTGGGAGCTCGTCCGCCGCGAGGTGGCCGCCGGGCGCCAGGCTTACGTGGTCTTCCCGCTGGTCGAGGAATCCGAGAAGATCGACCTGAAGGCCGCCACCGAGGAGATGGCGGCACTCCAGGCCGGACCGCTGGCGGGCTTGCGGCTCGGGCTCCTGCACGGGCAGTTGCCGTCCGCCGAAAAGGACGCGGCGATCGATGCGTTTCGCCGGCGCGAGCTCGACGTACTGGTGGCGACGACCGTGGTCGAGGTCGGAGTCGACGTGCCGAACGCGACCGTGATGGTGATCGAGAACGCCGAACGCTTCGGGCTCTCGCAGCTCCACCAGCTGCGCGGCCGGGTCGGCCGCGGGGCAGACGAAAGCCACTGCATCCTGCTCTCGGATGGCAGCGGCGAGGTGGCGAAGGCGCGTCTCGAGGTGATGTGCGCGACCCAGGACGGCTTCGTCATCGCCCAGAAGGATCTCGAATTGCGCGGGCCGGGCGAGTTCATCGGCACCCGGCAGAGCGGCCTTCCTGACCTGGTGCTGGCTGACCTGGCCATGGACACCCGGCTCCTGGAAGAAGCCCGCGCGGCCGCCTATGCGACCGTTGTCGCCGACCCCGAGCTGGCCGCCCACCCGGCCCTCAAGGCGGCGATGCTGGCGGCCTACCGCGACAACCTGGCTTTTCTGGGGATCGGGTAGGACGTCTTGCGGTCGAGAGGCTACGACGAGCCCACCGAACCAGGCCCGGCTGCCCGGTACGGCGACGGCACGGCGGTCCCGGTTCGACCCTTGCCAGAGCTCACGGTTTGGGGGAGCCAGTCATGCTGAAGATCGCCGGTGGAGAATACCGGGGGCGCAAGCTGAAGGCGGTGCCGGGCGAAGGCACGCGGCCGACCTCCGCGATGGTGCGCGAGGCGCTCTTCAACATCGTCGGCCCCAGACGGCCGGATCGCGTGCTCGACGCCTTTTCGGGCACCGGGGCGATCGCCCTCGAGGCCCTGTCGCGCGGTGCGGGACAGGCGGTGGCCATCGAACAGAGTGCGCGGGCCGCTGCCGTGATCGCCGAGAATGCCGCTGCGCTGGGTGCTGGCGACCGGATCGCGATCGTCCGGGACGAGGTGCTAAGGGCCCTGGCGCGGCGGGTGCCAGAGCCAGGTTTCGACCTGCTCTTCGCCGATCCTCCCTACGCGTTCGAGCGCTGGGAGGAGCTGCTGGCGGCCCTGGCCCGGGTGGCGGGTCCCGGGGCCATCGTCGCGATCGAGCATGCCGCGGACCGCCCCCTGCCCGAGGCCCCCGCACTGGAGCCGGTACGGGCCTATCGCTATGGCGGAACCGCGCTCTCGCTGTTTTCCCGCAGGTCCGGGCCCGGCGGCGACCCGACGCCAGCTTGAGGCGGGGAACGCCAGGAGCGCGGAGGCCGGACCGGACCCGACGGGCCGGGGCTTTCGGGACGATCGGGTTAACGCAAATTCCGGAAGGGTAGGTTGTCCGAGGGATGCGGACCGTCGGACGATGGCGAGCCGGAGCCGTGCTGGCGGCGATCGGCGGCGGCTTGGCGGTCGGCCTCGGGACGGCCTGCCAGCGGATTCCGGCGGCCGCAGGGCCGGGCTCGGGTGCGGGAGCCACAGGAGCCGAGCGCTCCGGTGCGCAGCTGGCCGGGCGCGAGCTCCCGGGGGTCGTCGACGGTCCGCCCGGGAGTTCGAGTGGGGGGCAGCCCGTGGCCCCGGGCCGGTGGACGCTGGATCTCACGCCGCATGTGATCGCCGCCGGGGTGGCGGCTCCCTACCGGGTCCAGTTCGCCACGTCGGACGTGGCGCAGATCGTGGCGGGCATCTTCGATCGCACCGCGCCGACGACACCGGGATTCGTCGAAAGCCTCGGTTACTTCAATGACGGCGGGGCGGGTCTCTCCACCCTCGATCCCCTGTCGGCGAAGGCATTTTTCGACCTGCAAGCCGCCCTCGGGACGGCGGGAGGCCCGGCGATCCCGGCCGGGACCAACCGGGCGGATCTCCGGCGCTGGCTCTGCTACCGCCAGACCGGATCGATCCCGCACACCGTCACCCTCACGGACTTTCCGCTTCCCGGCGCCGAGCACCAGGACACCCTCTTCGCGGCGGCGCTGGACAGCTACGACGCCGTGGTCGGCCTGGCCGAGGAGGACCTCACCTGCTGCGGCCCGGGCGACGTGATCTCCAACACTGCCGGGCCAAACAGTGCCGGCCTCACGGTCAACCTCGACTACAGCGGCTCGGCGCCCGATCAGCTCGGCAGCTTCCAGGTCGCCGACGAGTTCATCGGCAACGGCTGCTCGGACCTCCTGGTGGGAGCCTTCGACACGAGCGCCACCCCGCACTTCGGGTTCGTCGGATCGCCCGGAACCGCGATCGGCAGCCCGAGCTGGCTTCCGCTCCTCGCAGGGGCGCTGGCAGCTCGGGGCTATGCGGATACGGCCAACGCGCGGCGCTACCTGGTCAAGGACGTCGTCAACCCCGGATCGTTTGCCAGCGCGGGGGCCCTGTTCTCGAACGTGCCGAGCATCGCGCAGGGCGCGGTCTTCGCCGTCCCGATCCAGGGCGGGGCCGCGGGGGCGGGACAGTTCGCCGCGGTCTCGATGGCCTCGGGTTCGGCGGCGGCGCTTCCAGCTGATGTCTCCCTCACGACGTCGAACTCGGTCGGGACGGGGCTACCGGGAGGTTACAACACCACCGTCCAGCCGGCCGCCAGCACGCAGATCTCCGGCCCTTACGGCGTGGCCGTCGATGCGAAGGGCAACGTGTACTTTGCCGATTACGGCAACCAGCGCATCCGGATGCTGTGCAACGCGGCTGGAAGCTACTTCGGTGTGTCCGGCATGCAGGCCGGGAACGTCTACACGATCGCCGGCGATGGCAGTACGGGCGGCGGCCTGCAGGCGGGGGTCGCGGCCACGTCCGTGCCGCTCGACGATCCCCGCGGCGTGGCGGTGGACTCCGGTGGCAACGTCTACTTTGCCGACGCGACCAGCAACGTCGTCCAGGTGGTCTGCAACACGCCCGGAACAGCCCTCGGCGTCAGCATGGCGACTGCGGGCGACATCTACACCGTGGCGGGCAGCGGTTACTGCTGCAGCCCCCCGGGCGACGGTGGCGCCGCCACGAGCGCAGACCTCGACAACCCCGGTGGGGTGGCGCTCGATGGCTCGGGGGATCTCTTCATCGCTGACTACGCCGGCGATCGGATCCGCTTCGTCTGCGCCGCGACCGCAGCGTGCGCGGGGGGCGGCAGCGGCGGCACGGCCTACGGCCAGTCGACCTCCGCCGGGGCTATCTACACCATCGCCGGGGACGGCACGCCCGGCGCCGCGGGCGATGGCGGTGCGGCCAACCTTGCCCAGATCAACCTCCCGCAGGGCGTGGCGGTCGATGGCTCGGGGGACGTGTACATCGCCGATTCGGGAAACAACAGCATCCGCCAGGTCACGCCGGCCGGCATCATCTCGACCCTGGCTGGCAGCACCACGGCGGGCTCGAGCGACGGGATCGGCTCTTCTGCCGGTTTCAGGACGCCAAGGCAGGTTGCCGTCGATAGCTCAGGCTCGATCCTGTACGTGGCCGACTCGAGCAATGAGCTCGTCCGGGCCATCCAGATCGCCACGGCCCGGGTCACCACGATCGCCGGATCGCTCGGGCAGACCACCGGCGGCTCCCTGCCCGGATTCTCGCTGACGGTTGGCCTCGACGAGCCCTATGGCCTGGCGATGAATGGCCAGAGTTTGGTCGTGGCGCTGAACGGTGGCGATCGCCTCGTGCAGATCCAGTGACGCCGGTAGGCGCCGAGGCAAGGGTGAAGGACCGAGCGTTGCAGGGGTATAAGGGGCCAGAGGATGCGAGGAGGCCAGATGCCTGAACGGCCTAGCAAGCAGCGCTTCAAGGCGAGGGCGGGGACCCTGGCGGGGGGCGTACTGTTTTCGGCGGGCTGTGCGGCCCTGCCATCCGCCTTGAGGCCGCCGACCTCGCCCTCGGCCACCACCCAGGGCGCCCCTGCCGGCATGGTGAATATCCGCGTTGGCATCAGCATCAGCGCCAACCCTGCGCTCAGCACGCAAGGCCTCGACACCGGTTCGACGCCCGCTGGCCCGATCCTGGGCCTGCTCTCGGCGGCCGCTCTGGTGCCCGCCCGGCGCGTTCAGTACAACGGTCCTGGCGGCTCGCCGACCAACAACGACATCGCCGACCTGCTGGTCGGCCTCTTCGACAACGGCTCCGGCGTGATGAGCCTCGGTTACGTCTATTCCGGCAACGCCGGGACCGCAACGACGGCGACCGCCCTGACGTCGGCACCGGGTTATCTGGCCGACCTCGAGACGCGCCTCGGCACCGTGGGCACCACGAACCCGGGCACGGACTCGACCTACACGATCACGGGGGACAAGGCCAATCCACGTCGTTACCTGATCCGGGACTATGGCACCGGCACGGGCTGGACCTCCGCGAGCTCGACGACGACCTTCACCGATATCCCGGCACCCACCGGATCGTCTGGCGCTCACGCCTACCTGGTCTTCTGCGCCGCCTACGATAGCTTGGCCAACAACCTCGGCTATGCCGAGACGGCGGTGCCGATCCCTGCCAACCCCACGTCTGCCAACGTCCAGGCGGCCCTGACACTGAACCTTTCCGAGGGCATCCTCGGTCCCGGCGGCACGCTCACCGAGGCGCCGACTTTGGTCCCCTTCATCCCCAGCGCCCAGTAGTCGGCCTGCGGCTGGGCGGAGAACCGGCGCCGGAATCTGGATCGGCGATCGGGGCGGTTGGACCTCCTTTGCGGTGAACGGGTCCCTCTGCGCGGTCGCTGCGCTGCGCAACCGGGCCCCGGTATCTTTTGCAGCGGGAACGGGTCCCTCTGCGCGGTCGCTGCGCTGCGCAACCGGGCCCCGGTATCTTTTGCAGCGGGAACGGGTCCCTCTGCGCGGTCGCTGCGCTGCGCAACCGGGCCCCGG
>JAJXWQ010000108.1 GCA_021781555.1 bacterium | reverse complement strand
GCGGTGTGGCGCAACAAACGTTCGGTCAGATCCATGAGCTGGTGGTAATCAGCGTAGGCCTGATAGAACTCCAGCATGGTGAATTCGGGGTTGTGGCGGGTCGAGATCCCTTCGTTGCGGAAGTTGCGGTTGATCTCGAAGACCCGCTCGAAGCCCCCGACGACCAGGCGCTTGAGGTAGAGCTCCGGCGCGATCCGGAGGTGCAGGTCCAGGTCGAGGGCGTTGTGGTGAGTGTTGAAGGGCCTGGCCGACGCCCCCGAAGCGATGGCTTGCAGCATGGGAGTCTCGACCTCGAGGAAGCCTTCGGCCTCGAGAAAACCGCGGATCGCCGCGATGGTCCGGGAGCGTTTGATGAAGATATCCTTGACCTCGGGATTGGCCAGGAGGTCGAGGTAACGCTGCCGGTAGCGCGTCTCGACATCGGTCAGGCCGTGCCACTTCTCGGGCATGGGCCGGATCGCCTTGGAGAGCATCGTCCAGGTCCGGGGCCAGATCGAAAGCTCACCCCGCTTGGT
This sequence comes from bacterium, assembly GCA_021781555.1. Classification (GTDB taxonomy): domain Bacteria; phylum Cyanobacteriota; class Sericytochromatia; order S15B-MN24; family VGJW01; genus JAJXWQ01. The sequence goes on along the minus strand of JAJXWQ010000108.1, from coordinate 10,495 downwards.
GCGGCGAACCGTACCCTCGGCCGAGATGAAATCGCCGAGATCGACCCACGCCAGCAGCTCATGGAACCGTTGCTCGCCGAGGCCCTTGAGGTCGCAAAAGAGCTGCAACCTGGCACCCGATCCGTCCTCGAGGTCGAAAAAGGCAAGTTTCCCCGACTCGCGCTTGCTCATGACCCGTCCTGCGACGCAGACGGTGAATCCGGTGTCCTGGCCCTCCGGCAGCTCCGCGTACAGACCATGGAGCTGGCCTGCGGTGTGGGTGCGCCCCGAGTGCTGGGGCCAGCCTTCTCGCGCGACGCCGAAGCGGGGGGGATAGGGATCGATCCCCGCCGCGCGCATTTCCTCGAGCTTCTGGAGGCGGACGCGTTCTTGCTCCGGGCGCTCGGGCGTGGTCATGACCAGTTCCATGGATTTGCCAACGTGCTCTCTTGGTTGAAGCCCGCCAGAAAAGCATCCAGCGCCCCGTGCGGCGCGGCGGGGCCTCGAGGACCGTGCGCGGGCGAATGCACGGAGACCCGCCCAACGAACCCGACGGCCGAACGTTGCCTGAGGAAGCATCCGGTCGCCTTCGCCATGATAGGGCCCCGGCAGGAAATTCTCAAAGAAATGCCCCGGAGGGAAGTTCCCTCCGGGGCGCTCGTGAGGCGTCCGTGGCTTCGATGAAGGCAGAACGGTACTACGGAGCGATAGGCGCGGTGATGCCGAGCGCGCTGCCCGGCGCGCAGGTCGCGCAGGCCCCGATGGCCGAGGCGTACGGCGACAGGAGCGAAGCCGAGTTGTAGTAGAACGGCGCCATGCCACCCGGACCAGAGTAGAGGTATGGGTAGGTGTAGTTGGCGGCGAGGTCGTCATACATGGCCAGAGGCTGAAGGGCCCCGTGCCACCAGTACATCGGCGCGTAGAAGCCGAAGTAGCTGTGCATGCCGAAGAAGTGCAAGCGCGAGAAGATCGAAAGCGGGAGGCCTGCCGGCAGCCCCAGCGTGGCCGCAGCGACGCGGAAGCTGGTGGCGAACAGCGGCGTGTAGAGGTCGATGAAGCGGAAGGGTGCGAAGGCCAGGGTGGGGAACAACTCGAGGGCCCCCATGGCCGTCGGCGGGAGCGCGCCCGGCAAGGCCCCGGCCAGGGCCGGGAGCGGCGGGATGGCGGTCGCGCCGGCGATCAGCGGACTGGTCGAAACCGGCATGCCTGCCGCCAGCGGCTCGCCCAACGAGGTAGTCGGAAGGGTGAGCGAGGTCGCCGGCAACTGCCCGGCGATGGGCTCGTTCAAGGTGAGCGGAGTCGTCGTCGACGTGATGGGCTGGGACAACTCCGTGTTGATTCCCGTGACGGCATTCGATACATCCGAGATGTGGCGCGTCGTGGCCGGATTGGCCGTCGAGCAGCCGGCGATCCCGCTCAGGACCGCGGCCGCGAGAAGCAAGGACGTCCTTCGAGCCATTGAACACCTCCTGACGGAGCGGTGGTTGTCGTCGGTCAAGAACGACAGCCCGAAGATTAGGCCGAGGTCCCGCTGGCAACAACCCTCGCTGTCCCACGCGGGCAACGACCGCCTGGCCGGGGTTCGAGACCCGCGGTTCTGCGGGTTTGAGCGACGGCTTCTAAAGCGGTTCGAGACGGAGTGCACCGGGGTTTTCGTTCACAGGAGCGCGCCAAGGGAAAGGGGCGGGACCCCTCGGCCCCGCCCCGCGAGAGCGTGGAATCTAGCGCTTGATCGGCGTGGCGTGCTTGGCAGCGCCCGCCATGGCGATCCGGACCTGGCGAACGGCCGCTGCCATCGCGGTCTCGTCGCCCGCGTTCTTGAGGAATCGCCCGATGCCCACGCCACTGGCGCCGGATGCGATGGCCACGGCAGCGCCGTGATCGTCGAGTCCCCCGGAGACGATGAGCGGGAGGCTGACCACCTCGGACAGCGCCCGCGTCAGCTCCAGGGCATCCTGGAGACGCGTGGCGGCATCGGCCTGGCCGTTGGCGCCTAGCGCGCCCTCGATCTGCAGAATGCTGGCCCCGGCGGCCTGCAGCAGCCGTGCGAGATCGATCTGTCGGGCGATGTCGAGGTGCAGCGGGATCGTGACGCAGATGGGCTTTCTCCCCTGAGTCCTGGCATTGACGGCCCGGGTCCAGTCCAGCACGTCGTCGGGGTGCGGGGGCATGTCGCCAGACCGGTAGATCGCGTCGTAATTGCCGATCTCGAGGACATCGGCCTCCGATGCGGCCAGGGCCGCGGGATCGACGGACGAAGCAAAGACCACGAGCTCCGGTGCGACACTGCGGACGGCCGCCACGAGGGCACGGTCCGCGGCCACGTCAATGGCATCGGCTCCAGTTTTGGCAGCGCGGGCTACCGCCAGCACCCGGTCGACGTCGAAGACGTCGATCCCGCTGATGGCTTTGAAGAAGTTCTGATGGGCGAGGGCGGCGGTGAGGCGATCGTTCATGCGCAAGCTCCTAAGGACGGTGGCCATCCAAACGAGCCATTGTACCGCAGGAGCGATCCTAACCAGGGGCCGACCGCCGCCCCCGGCCCCGGCCGTGCGCCTAGTCGCGGTTTTCGGACTCGTTCTCCTCGGCGAGATCGGGCTCTTCCGTCGGGCGCTCGGCGAGGCTGGCCTCGAAGACGAACTCCTGCGGCTCGGCCTCTTCTTCTTCGGCCATCTCCTGGAGTGCCTCCAGCGAGACGAGGGAGAACCGGTCCGGTACGACGATCCGCTCCGCCAGGATCTCGAGATCGGCGCAGGGCCCGATCACCCGCGCCGCCAGAGCGGCCTCCTCGCGGTCCACCTCGTATCCCGTGATGGCCCCATCGACCTCGTCGAAGAAGACATCCGCCAGAATTCCGAGGCTCCGACCCGATCGGGTCAATACCTCGCGGTCCAGGAACCTGCTGGCCAGGACCATTCCTCCCTCTTCGTAGGGATCGAAGTCGAGTCCAGCCGTCTCGGCGTACTCCGAGTGCACCACCAACTGGTGCGGATCGAACTGGGAGATCTGTGACAGCGGCAAGACGTCGCCTGGCCCCTGGATCTGCTCCCGACCAGCGGCCCACTCGATGACGAGTGCGACGACCCGTTGCTCGGGAACCGAGATCAGGATGTCGACAACGTCGCCAAGATGCACGTCATCGCTGGCCATCACCGGAAGATCGAGGATCGTGTGCAGGGCAATCTCGGCCATGGCATCCGCCTCCTGAAGGAGCGGGCTCTCGCCCGACACTTCGGGCCGGACGAGAATCGTGTTCTGCGGCCGGTCCTGGCGCGATCTTGCGCCGCCGGGCGACCCCGGGCAAGGGCAGCCCGATTGGAGTGACTTCAGTCTCGCTTGAGAGGATCCAGAAAGTCGGTGCCGCCCGTTCCGGAGCGCTGAACTCCGGCGACCCTCTTGATCAGCAGGAAGAGGCGGGTAAGGTCGTTCCGGTACTCCTGGATCCGGGCGTCGAGGCGATCGAGACCGGGATCCTCGGCATCCGTAGCGGATGCGAGTTTCTTGCGGTCAGCCAGAACCTTGTTGAGGCGCTCCTGTACGTAGTCGCGCTCGTTCGAGATGAGCTTGTACATGTATTGCGGGTTCTGGAACTCGGGGATCAGCGCGGGCGTGGCCTCGAAAGCCGCGATGAGGTAACGACGCTCCTCGCTTTGCTTGGCCTTTTCCTGCTCGGATAGCGGCGCGGTGGCCTTCGCTGCCGCGGGCATGGGTGCCGTCGCCCTGGGGCTGCGCTGCAACTGGTCGCTGCCCATGGCGGCTCTGGGCGCGGGCTTGGCCGCGGGCTTCCCGAATCCGAGCCCCCCCAGGATGCCGTCCAGGAATCCTTTCTTCTCGGGCTCGCTCTGGTCACTCACGCCAGGAGTATACCCCTTGCAGACCAGGGCCAAGCCACCTGCCAGCACGCAGACGTCACGAAGCGCGGAACGCTCTGCGCTCCGCGCTCGTGGCTTGACCGGTAGGAGTTACTGGAAATCCTTCTTGTGAGCGTTCGCCCAATCCACCATATTCTGGCCGGTGTAGGCCAGTGCCCCCAGGAGACCGCGGCCGACGGATTTGCCTGCATCCTCGACGGCCTGGCCCGCCGCGTTGACAGCATCTGCGGTCGCGTTGCCGACGTACACGGCGCCGTTGTAAGCGGCGGTGGCGGCGGTCGTGACACCCTCCGAGATGACGTGCCCGGTCGAGCTCACGGCCGAGATCAAGGGCAGGTTGGCGATCTCCTGATCGGCGGCCTGGCCTTCCTGCCGGTGGATCTGCTGAGCCTGCACGCGCCAGTTCCCCTGGGCGTCCCAGGGCAGGTTGAAGACCTGCTGATCGGCCTGGTACTCGTGGCTCACTCCGATGGCCGCGATCTGACCGAGCAAGACCGGCGGGGCCAGCTCGGCGACGCCCTCGAAAACACGACCGACGGTGCGGCGGGCGGCGTCGTCCTGAGCCCGGTAGTAGTCTCCCACGGTCCGGTACTTGGGGCTGGCGGGCGCGGCGGCGGCCGGGGCCTGCCCCAACGCCTTGAGCCCGGAAAGTGCCCCGAGCAGAGCGCCGCGAGACGGCATGGGCGGGGAGTAAAGCTTGGCCGAAGAAATCTTGTTCTGGCTGACCGACATTGTCCTCATCTCCTCTTTACGTGGTCCCAAGCCTTATATAGCCGGGACGAGGAGCGGGTCGGTAAACTACCGGATAACGATGGGCGAACGCATGGTTAAATGCGGGCCGTGACAGGTGGTCAAAGCCCGATGAAGCCGGTTGCTCGGCAGACCCGGTCAGGCGGCCGCCGACCGGGTCCTGGCGTTCCCTGAGCGCCTCGCCGGCCCGGGCTGCTGGTCAGGCGATCAGTTGGCGAAGGCCGTCTTGGCTCCGCTGGCCCAGGAGAACAGGCTCTGGCCGATGTAGGCGATCCAGCCGAGGAATCCGCGACCGGCGGCCTTGTAGGTGTGGACGGCAGCCGTGCTGACAGCCTGGCCCGCGTTGGCTACGGCCTGACCCGCGGCCTGGACCCCGTTCACCGTGGCGCTGTAGGCGCTGACCGTACCCTGAACGACCGCGTGGCCCACGGCCTCGGCGCCCTCGGCGACCGTATCGGCCCCCTCGGCGACCGTGTTGCCGACGTAGGTCGCACCATTCACGACAGCAGTTCCGACGGCGTTAGCGCCCTCGACGACGGCCTGTCCGGTCGCGACGGCGGCCCGTACCATGGGAAGTTTGTTGATCTCGGCGTCCGCCTGCGCGCTCTGGGCCGCCATGATCTGGTCGGCCTTGACCTTCCACTTTCCTTGGGCATCCCAGGGCAGGCGGTAGATCTGCTGATAGGCCTGGTACTGGTGGGCCGCCTTGATCGACGCCATCTCCGCCAGGAGCACTCCGGGTACCGCCTCGGCGGTGAAGTGAAGGCCGGTTCCCACGGCCGAAAGACCGGAGTTGACCATCGTATCGACTTCACCGACGTAGTGCTGGCCAACGGTCTCGCCCCGGACCGCAGGGGCAGAGGCGGCAGAAGAGGCCGGAGCAGGCCTGACCGCGCCGGCGAGGATCGCCGCGACGGACGGCGCGCTCGGATTGGCTTTGATGCTCATGAGGCCCTCTTTCGCCCCTGGTCTGACCCGGGGCGGACAGTTCCACCGTAACCTGCTGGCTCTATCGAGTCCGGCCTTCCAGATTCGGTAAACCGACCGCTAACGCTTCGATAAGAACGCTTTAAGTTGCCAGAAGAGGCGGCATAGAGTACCTTGTGGGGAGTCCTCCGAGCGGGGGTGGCTTGAGCCCGAGACGCGGCGTCACATGAGCGGCCGCAGCCAAGGCGGGCGTTGCATCTCGAAGCAGAGCGCCAAGCCGTCCAGCAAGGCGGGGGAGTCCCAACCAGGCAGGCAGGACCATCGTGTACCGGAGAGAACTCGAGAAATTCGAAGATCCCCTCATCAAAGAGCAGTATCGGGAAAAGTACGGCGATCCCCTCGACGATTGCGCGCCCGACGAGCTGATGGACCTGATGGAGAGCCTGTGGTCCAGCAAGGCTGGCCAGTACGCACAGCTTCGCGACGGTCTCACGCGCAAGGGCCTGGATTCCTGGTCGGCCCGGATCGAGCTTTGTGAACACTACTTCCACAACATCTACATCCGCGAGCACAAGCTCGATGCGGACGCCGATCGGAGCCGGATCCAGGATGTCTCGGATTTCATCGCGTGCCGCGTGCGCGACCTGATCAAGGAACACCAGGCCAAGGAGGCCGAGGAAGCCGAGCACGTCAGGGACCGCTTCGGGCCGCGCATCCGCGGCCTCTGATTCCTGCCCGCTAGCCCCCTCGTCTCTGCCGTGAGTCTGATGCGCCAGCTTCGCTTGTACGCCAACCGTTGCCCGTATTGCGGGCGCTTGATGCGGCTTTACACCTGGCAAGACAGCCCGGTCGAGGTGCCGGTTCTCACGAGTGTCCGGCTTTGCCCCGAGCGGCACTACATGGAGACCGAGCACCTGTCCACCCGGCGCGTGCAGCGGTGGGACGAAGGTGGCAAGCCGCTGGCCGCTCTGGCCGCCGTCGGGGAGTTCGCGGATCCTACCCGCCAGGACGCGCCAATCCACGTGCCTTTGCGCAAGAAGTAGTGGACGCGGCCCCGGTGGAGGGCTACGATGGCGAGACCGATATGATAAGGGAGCAACTGCGGTTGCCTCGAAAGGATCTCGCTCATGCTGACCCCTACGACCGCTGTCCTGCTAGGCGCTGTGGCCCTGGTTCTTTTTGGCCCCAAGCAGCTCCCTGAGCTCGCCAAGAGCCTCGGAAAGGCCATGGGCGAGTTCAAGAAGGGCCTGAACGGCGATCCGGATCCAAGCCCCGCGAGCCCGCCGCAGCCCGTGGCGGCCCCGCCCGTCGCCGAGGCGGTGGAGGCAGCGGTGCCCGCGCCAGCGTCCGCCGCTGCACCCACCGGTCAGGAAGGTTCGCCCACCGCTTGACGCCCGGCCCGGGTACCCGATCGCCCGTTGCTCAGCGCGGCGGCCGCGCCGAGGGACCCGTTCAAACGGAAGAAGATCCGGGGCCTCCTGCGGGTGAGCTTGCGGCTTCGCCCTCGGGGCTCTGGCGCCAGATCGGCAAGATGAAGCGGAAGGTCGCTCCGCGGCTCGGCTCGGACTCGATCCAGATCTGGCCGCCATGCAGGGTCACCAGCTCCCGGCAAAGGGCGAGGCCCAGGCCCGAACTCCCGTAGCGGCGGGCGCCTTCGGGGGTCTGAGCAAATTTTTCGAAGAGCCGGCGCTGCTGCTCGGGTTCGATGCCTGGGCCGGTATCGCGGACCCAGATCTCGACCCAGTCGCCGGAGACACGAGCGCCAACTTCGATCTGTCCCCCCTCCGGTGTGAACTTGACGGCGTTTCCGAGGAGATTCGTCAGGATCTCGACGACCCGCAGGAAGTCAGCCCAGACGGGGGGCAGATCGGCCGGCACGGAGACCAGCTCCAGCGCCAGCTTCTTGCGCACCGCCAGCGGCCGCACCGGTTCGACGGCCTGCTCGAGGATGTCGCGAACGGAGCTGGGCTGGCGATCGAGAACCAGTCGTCCAGCTTCGATGCGGGACAGGTCCAGGATCCGATTGACCAGGGCGAGCAGGTCCTTCGCCCCCTGGATCATCTTGTGCAGGACCTCGGCCTGCTCGGGATTCAAGTCGCCGTAGGTTCCCTCCTCGAGGAGCTCGCCGAAGCCCAGGATGGCCGTCAGGGGGGTGCGGATCTCGTGGGTGACGGTGGCCAGCAGGTCCGACTTCTGTGCCGAGAGTCGCCCCAGCTCGGCATGGCTCTGCTGGAGGTCCTCCTGGCGTTCGGCCATCTCGCGGCCGAGCGCCAAGAGGTCCCGGTTCAGGCCCTCGAGCGTGCGGGCATGCGCGCCCAGGCGCTCCCGTTCAGCAAGCCGGGCGGCAGCCAGCTGGTAGTACTCGAGCGCGAAGGCCAGCATCCCCTCCAGCAAGATCTCGCCGGCCAGAGCCGAAACACCCGCACGGCAGCTGCACAGGGCTTCGGCATGGACGGCCACCAAGACGTCGGGGCCCAGGCCCCTTGCGACCATCTGCTTGCCGAGTTCACCTGCGGCAAAGCGCCAGCGCTCCGCAGGATGGGCCAGGTGCCCGCACAGGATGCGCTCGTATTCGCGAACCAGGTCCCGGTGGGCCGCCAGCTCGCGGTGCTGTTCGGATTCGCGCTTGCGTTCGCTTACCTGCTCAGCCATGACCGCAACACGACTCTCGTCATGCCCTCGCAAGAATCCACCGTGACCTCGTCCCACATGAACCGGACCGCGCCGAGGATCGCGACGGGGTAATCGTCGGTCGGCACCGGGTCACACGTGCCCCTGGGAGCTTCGAGAGTAAGGGAGCGCTCCGGCGCTCGCCGGCTCCCGATCCCCACGGGCCCATGCACGAGGGCGGCCTCCAGACGGACCCCGTCGAACTCCAACACCAGCATGCCGTCCCGGCCCTTCAGGTAGAAACGCTCGGCGAGATCGGACAGGCCCGCGACGAGGCGCGCCTCCTGCACGGCGTCGCACCCGACTTGCCGGGCGAGCTTTCTCAAGATCTCCCGCGCCATGAGGATGTCCTCTTCGTCTCGAATGACGAGTTCATGCCGCATCTCTGCCTTCTCCGACCCCGACCCCACCAGACTCTATCACAAGGGTCGAGAAGCATCATGGACGCGTGATATAATCCCCAAATCATGGACCTGCCAGGCGAAGCTCCGGGACGACCGGGATCGCGTAGCCAGCATCGAGGCATCCGCCGGGAGCCAGCACTTCCTTAGATGGAAGCTTCGCTCCCCTTGGGCCCGCTCGGCGAGCCGGAAGCCATCGCGATCCTGGTGGTTTGCGTGCTGGGCGTGGCGTTCTTTTCCAGCGCCGAGGCGGCGATCTTGACCGTCAGCCGCATCCGCGTGCGCAACCTCGCAGAGAAGGGCCACGGCCGGGCTCTGGCCCTGCAGCGACTGGTCGGCCCCAAGCAGGAGGCCTTCCTCGGGACGGTCCTGTTGCTCTCGAGCTTTCTCACGATCATCGCGAGCTCGATCTGGACCGTGCTGGCCTTCCAGGTCCTGACGGCCCGCCACATGGCGAGCCCCGGTGGGCTGCTCGTGGCGTCCCTGATGATGACCTTCTTGATCGTGCTCTTCGGGGAGATCGCGCCGAAGACGCTCTCGGTCGCTCAGGCCGAGCGCTACAGCCTGCTGGTCGCACTGCCGATCGAGGGCATCGTGGCCATCTCGGCGCCCGTGGTCCGGACCTTCACCCTCTTGACCGCCGGCATCGTGCGGATCTTCGGCTGGGCCTTCAACTCGTCCCATCTTCCGCAATCGCCCTTCGTGACGGACGACGAGATCCGGATGCTGGCGGATGTCGGCGAGGAAGAGGGCACGATCGAGGCCGACGAGAACGAGATGATCCACGGCGTGCTGGAACTCGGTGACACGCGCGTGCGCGAGATCATGGTCCCCCGCATCGATATCCAGTGCGTTTCGGCCGAGGCGACCCTCGGCGAGGCCCTGGATCTGATCGTGCGGACCGGTCACAGTCGGATACCGGTCTTCCGCGAGACCTCGGACAACATCGTGGGAATCCTGTACGCCAAGGATCTCTTGCCGCTCCTGGTCTCGCCCAATCCACCGCAGCACCTGCCTAGCTCCTACGTTCGCCCCGCCATCTACATCCCCGAGAGCAAGCGCGTCGATGACCTCCTGACGGAGATGCGCCGGGCCAAGAACCACATGGTCATCGTGATGGACGAGTACGGCGGGACAGCCGGCCTCGTGACCATCGAGGACATCCTCGAGGAGATCGTGGGAGAAATCCAGGACGAGTACGATACCGAGGAGGAACTCCCGATCCAGCATCAGCCGGACGGCTCGATCGTGGTCGACGGCATGCTGCCCATCGACGAGGTCAACGAGCTGCTGGAAACGGACCTCCCGACGGGTGAGTTCGACACCATCGGCGGGTTCGTCGTGGGTCAGCTCGGCCGTGCTCCGGTGCCGGGCGAGGAGGTGCTTTACGACGGCTTGCGGCTCGTCGTCGAGGCGGTCGAGGCCCGGAGGCTCCTGCGCGTGCATATCTTCAAGACGACCGCGGAGGATCCCGGGGAGAGGGCTTCGTGAGGCCGGCACGCGAGTCTTTTGGTTCGAAATGCGGTCTAATGGCAGCATGAAAGGCAAAAACCTTCCGCGATGAACGCAACGGCGGGCAACAAGACCCGGTACATCTTCATCACCGGTGGCGTGGTCTCGAGCATCGGCAAGGGGATCGTGGCCGCATCGCTGGGGCATCTGCTCAAACGGCGCGGTTTCGCGGTGAGCATTCTCAAGCTCGACCCCTACATCAATGTGGATCCCGGCACGATGAGCCCGTACCAGCACGGAGAGGTCTTCGTGACGGATGACGGTGCCGAGACCGATCTGGATCTCGGGCATTACGAGCGGTTCATCGACGTCCCGCTGTCCCGCGAGAATAGCTGCACCGCAGGCGCCATCTATCTCAACGTCATCACGAAGGAGCGCCAGATC
>JAJXWQ010000107.1 GCA_021781555.1 bacterium | reverse complement strand
GCTGTACCTTGGACTGGACGCTCATCACGGAGCGTCCGGTGACGACCTTGCTAGCCATGCTTGTTGCCGGTACGGCGCTGCAACCGACGAGCGAGGCCACGGCTACCAGGGCGAGCAACGGCTTGCGTACCATCGCAATTCCTCCTGACCGACGACGGCCGGAGGCGGGAGTCTTTGGCATCGCGACCGCCCCGGTCTCCGGCGGCACCCATTCCCCCACTTGGGGCTCCGCGATGCAAGAGCCGCTTCCAGGGCAGGGAGCCGCCTGCCGATCTGCACCGGGGGCGAGTTTGGCGGCAGCGAAGGCTCTTCGTCCTGCTGGCCGAGATGCGTTCCGGCCCGAGGGTAGGCGCCCGGACGGCGGGTGCCTGGGTGGGCCCTGGCGGGGCTCGGGCAAGCTGCTGCGTCGCCCGGCCTTCGAGGTGGCGAAGTTCTGAACTGGAAGGTGGCTGTCCGCAAGAAGGCTGGCTCGATCCAATCAAACCGGGAGCGTCTGGACTAGAGTGCTGCCGGTTTGAATGGATCGAGCCCGATGAGTCAAACGGGGCCCGGTTGCGCAGCGAAGCGACCGCGCAGAGGGCCCCGTTCAAACTGCAAAAGGCCTAGAAGAGCGCAGACGTGCCGAACGACCCCCAACCAAACGGAGCGTAGCTGTACTGGCCAAAGCCCAGATTCGAGAAGGCCGATGCCAGGAACGGATAGGCTCCGGTCCACAGCGAATTGAAGGCATAGGGATAGTACATGCCGGAGTTCAGGTAGTAAGGGGCGTACCAGCTGGCCCCGAGATAGCTGAAGGGATAGAACGAGGAAATCGCCGGCAGGCCGAGGGTACTACCGTAGGGGTATCCCCAGGGGTAGGTACCGTAGGTCCCCATCGGCGGCAGGGCACCAAGGGCTGGCAAGGTCCCGAGTGTCGAGGTGATCGGCATCGTTTCGGTGGGCGATATTCCGGTCTGCGGCGCAGACCGGCTCGGCGGTGTCAAAGGGGTGGTTGCAGGCTGCTGCGGCGTTGGCTGGGCCTCGCTGGCCTTGGACGTGTCGCTGGGCAAGAAGACCTTGGCTGGATCCACCTGGATGAGGTAGGTCTTCGCCTGCTCCGGAGTGAGGCTGGCTGGCAAGATCTGCCGCATGACCTCCAGGCTGGGAGCCTGTGGGGGGGCGGCCAGCGTGGACCGCGCCGGTCCACTGGTGGACGAAATGGAGGCGGTAGGCGCAGCCGAGCATCCTGCTGCCAGGATGGTCATGAGCGCCATGGCCAACGGTCTGCGGATCATCGATCGCATCCTCCTGATCGACAAAAGCCGGTGCCCTTCCCCGAAAAGCGTCCAGACCGCTTCTTGCAGGGCCCGGAAGTTCCGGGCCGTAGTGCCAAAGGCGGATCCCGGTAGGCGAGATCACCGGCTCGTACGGGAGCATTTTGCGCGGGGGCCGAGGCCCCGCAACCACCGTTTCTCTGGCGCGGGCGGCACCCGCGTGCTAGGCTGCGCAAATGGCCGAAACCGTTGCAGTACGCGTCAAGCGCCTTTCCGATCGGGCGGTGTTGCCACAGGTCATGCAAGCGGGAGACGTGGCGGCGGATCTTTACGCCGCCTGCGATCTGACGATTCCGCATCGAGGACGGGCGGTCGTTCCCACCGACCTGGCGATCGAGCTACCGGATGGGTTCCGGGCCCGCATTCACGCGCGATCCGGCCTGGGGGCCGGGCGGGGTATCGACGTCGGGGCCGGGCTCATCGATCAGGGCTTCCGCGGCAACCTGTCGGTATTGCTTTTCAACCACGGGGACGAGGCCTACGAGGTCCGCCTGGGCGATCGCATCGCACAGCTCACCGTCGAGCGGTACTGGAAGCCACAGTTCATCGAGGCCGATGACCTGACCCCCACCTCCCGGAGCGGAGGGTGGGGGTCTTCGGGCAAATAGCGACCGCGAGGAACTTTTCGTGCGGTCCAGGCTCATCGTGGCCATGAGCGGGGCCCCGGCATCGCCGGATTTTCGCCCGCTACGCCCGTCGGTACCTACCAGGGCGGCAGGACCGGGACTCCGCCGCCACAGCCGAAGGTTCCCATCGCCGCACCGACCGATGCCGGAGCGAAGTTCAGACCCGGGGGTAACCCGATCCCGCAGTTCGGTACCCACGGGCCGCCGAGGAACGGGTACAGCCCTGCCATGGGTGAGAATGCCAGGGGCGACCACATGCCGATCGCCGGGTTGAGGGAGTAGGGGGCGAAGAACGGGGCGCCGTAGTAGCTGAAGGGAAGGAACCTACCCACACCGAGCGGACCGAGCCAGGAGGGGTGCAACCTGCTTCCGAGCGCGAGCCCGCCGCTGGTCGTAGGTACGAGCACGTGGTCGGCACTGACCCGGACCAGACGTCGATCCGCCTCCTGATCGGATAGCGCGGCCGGCAGGAGCGCCTTCATCTCCGCCAGGGTGGGGGCGGTGACGGTCGGAGCCGTCCGACCCGTCGCCGTGGCCGTAGGTCCCGCAGGCGCACCGCAGGCCGTCATCGACAGAGCCGCGACAGACCAGGCCAGGGTCGCCGCCTGGCGTGTTTGCACGCGATTCATCACCAGTTCCCTCCCCTCGACGCACGAGATCGTCAGCAGTCTTCCTCCGCCTCTGGACAACGGCAAGGCGGGGCTGCCCGCTCCGGCGCCAGGGTGCACGACGGCACCCGCGTCACGGATGGGCGGCTGGAATCGACGAAAGAACCGGGCGAGGTTGGACTCTCCGGACGGCCGGCTGGCGCCTTAGGATGGCCTCGAGGAGGCTGACCCATGGCAACTGAGTCCAGGGCGCGCGAGATCGGTGGGTTCTTCCCCCGTCTGGCCGCTTTCGTCATCGATGTCGTGCTGGTGGTCGCGATCGGCGTGCTGGCCGGCAAGCTCCTCGCGCCCATGTTCGCCCAGCTGGGCAGCTGGGCGCGCCTGGTCGGCTATGCGGTGTTCGTGGCCTATTTTGGCGTGCTCGATCACTTCAAGGGCACACTCGGAAAGCAGTGGCTTCGCCTCGAGGTGCGGCGAGCCGATGGCTCCCCCCAGAGACTCGAACTGACGCTCCTACGCGCGGCCATTTTGTTCCTGCCATTTCTCTGCAGCGGGGCCAATCCGGGACTGGTCAAATGGAACAGCGGCGTCACGACGACCGAGGTCGCGATCGTCTATGCGCTGGGCGGGGCCATGCCCCTGCTGTGGATCTTTGGCGGGAGGTCGCGGCAGTCGGTCCACGACCTTGTCTGTCAAACCTACGTCGTACGGTCCGGAGCCAGCGGGCCCATCTCGGTCAAGCCAGCCCGGCGCTGGCAGGGCGGCCTCTTGCTCGGCTGGATGGCCCTGATCCTGGGCACGATGGGCTCGCTCCAGATCGATCGGTACACGCGCTGGCCACAGCAAGAGAAGCTCGAGGCCGCCGATGCGGCGATTCTCTCGCTGCCCGGAGTCAAGGGGACGGGTTACACCCTCATGTCCACGCCGCCCAGCGGCCCGCAATCCCAGCGCCTGGTTCCCGGAGCTTCGGGCGCGGTGCCCGAGCTCGCCAAGGCGTTGGTCGTGAGCGTGGATCTCCGCTGGCTCCCGAAAGCTCCCAAGGCGCTCGCAGCCAAGGTGGCCCGGACCCTGCTGGTGGACTACCCGCCGGCCTCGCACGAGGCCAGCATCCAGGTGATCCTGGCCTACGGCTACGACATCGGGATTGCCCGGTCCTATCGTGCGATCGCCGTTGACAAGAACACGGCCGATGCCTGGCTCGGCAAGAGCACGGGGGCGCCCAGGTCCGCTGCCGCCGCCGCTGTCGACAGTCTGGCGCAGGTCCCGAGCCAGCTCGATCCTCCGCAAGGCCCGAGCACCGACGCAGCCGGATACCTCGCCAGGCCCGGCGCCGGTTACAATGAAAAATGATCCAGACGGTGGCGGTCTGCGGCGCATCCGGCAAGATGGGGCGCGAGGTAGTCAAGGCGATTTCCCGGGCCGAGGGCCTGGAGCTCGTCGGCGGCGTCGCTCCCCACCACACCGGGGCGGACTGCGGCGAACTCGCCGGAGTCGGGCATCTGGACCGGCCGATCGTGGCGAGTCTCGAAGACCTTCCCGAGAAGCCGGACGTCATGGTCGACTTCACCCACCCCTCGGCGGTCAAGGCCAACGTGGTGCGGGCCCTCCAGGCGGGGGTCCGCGCCGTCGTCGGGACGACCGGCCTGTTCCCCGAGGATCTCTCCGAGATCGCCAGGATGGCCGAGGAACGCGGCGTGGGAGCCATCGTCGCGCCAAACTTCGCGCTGGGGGCGGTGCTGTTGATGCGCTTCGCGGCCGAGGCCTCGCGGTACTTCGAGCATGCCGAGATCCTCGAGCTGCACCACAACCAGAAGGCCGACGCCCCGTCGGGGACCGCCATCAAGACGGCCGAGATGATGCTGACGGTCCGCAATGCCTTTGGCACCGGCAACGTCGCGGATCGCGAGATGCTTCCGGGGGCCAGGGGCGCCAATTTCGACGATACCGGGCTGCGCATCCACGCCATCCGGTTGCCGGGCCTCGTCGCGCACCAGGAGGTGATCTTCGGAGGCCTGGGGCAGACGCTCACCCTCCGCCACGACTCGCTCTCGCGGGAGAGCTTCATGCCCGGCGTCCTCCTGGCCATCCGCAAGGTGCTCGAGCTCAAGGGTCTGGTCTACGGCCTCGAGAAGCTCCTGTAGCCAGCAGCCTCCTTCCAGGGGATCCTGCTGGCGGTCGAGCCAGCGCGCGCAGGCGCCCCCGTCCGCCGATCTGCGCTATCTTGGTCATGCCAACGCTTCGCCCGACTGGAGGCTTCACCCATGGGTGGTTTCAACGTCGCGATCCTCGGCGCCACGGGCATGGTGGGCCAGGAGATGCTGCGCACGGTCAAGCAGCGGGGCTTCCCCGTCGCCTCGCTCAAGCTCCTGGCTTCGAGCCGCACGGCGGGCAAGACCGTGACGTTCGAGGGTGCCGATTACCCGGTCGAGCTCGCCACCCCCGTTGCGTTCGACGGGGTTGACATCGTCCTGTCGTCCGCGGGCGAGGCGGTCTCCCGGGAACTGGCGCCAGAGGCCTCGCGGCGGGGTGCCGTGGTCGTCGACAACACGGCCGAGTTCAGGATGAATCCCGACGTGCCCCTGGTCATTCCCGAGATCAATGCCCATGCGTGTCGCGGGCACCACGGCATCATCGCCAATCCGAACTGCTCGACCGCCATCGTCTTGATGGCCCTCGCTCCGCTGCGCGATTTGGCGACGATTCGACGCGTCGTCGTCGCGACCTACCAGTCGGTCTCCGGGGCTGGCAAGGAGGCGGTCGACGAGCTCGAGCGCCAGACCGAGGCGAGCTTGCGCGGCGAGCTGGTGCCGCCAGCGGCCTTCAAGAAGCCGATCGCATTCAATGTCATCCCGGCGATCGGCAGCTTCCGCGAAGACGGCTATACCTCCGAGGAGGTCAAGATGGAGTTCGAATCGCGCAAGATCCTCGAGCTGCCGGATCTCGCCGTTTCCTGCACCTGCGTGCGCGTGCCCGTGCGTATCGGCCATTCGGCCGCCGTCAACGTCGAGTTCGATCGCCCCGTCTCGCCGCAGGAGGTTCGAGAGCGCCTGGCGCGCTCACCTGGTGTACGAGTGGTCGATGATCCACCCAATCACCTGTATCCGCTGCCCATCGAGGCCGCAGGCGAGGACGACGTGCTGGTCGGTCGAATTCGTACCGACCTCTCGCATCCGAACGGCCTCAACCTGTGGGTCGCGGGCGATAACCTGCTCAAAGGCGCCGCGCTCAATGCCGTGCAGATCGCAGAGCGCCTGGTCAAGGACCGCCTGCTCGCGAGGTCCGTGGCCTCCTGAAACCGGCCGACCCGACCCGACCTGACCGGGGGGTGGAGCGCCTCTTTCGGGCGGTGGCGGACGGCCCGGAAAGTCTCGGCGCGCCACGAGTGTCGGTCGAGGGCCGCGGCACCATTTACACGCCGCCCGAGCTGGCAGATCGCGTCCTGGCCGAGGCGTGGCGGCTGGTGGCCCCGGGGCCCGAGGTCACGGTCTGCGATCCATCGTGCGGAGCTGGCAGCTTTCTCTTGGGGGCGCGCCGGGCGCTGGCGAGCGCCGGGGTGCCAGATCCCGAGCGGCAGCTTTTTGGCCTGGATCGCGACCCGGTGGCGGTGGCCCAGGCTCGCTCGGTCCTTCCCGGCGCCCGGCTCGCCTCCGCAGAGGCCCTGATCGGATTCGACTGGGAGGTCTTCGCGCCGGGAGGGTTCGACCTGGTCGTCGGTAATCCGCCGTTCGTGCGCATCTTGCACCTGCGTCGCCACGATCCGGCCCTGGCGGAGGCGCTGACGGGGCGCGGATCGCCTTACGCGTCGGCGACCGGCAGCTTCGATCTGTACGGGCCCTTCCTCGAGCTGGCCTGGCGCCTGGCGCGCCGTGCGGTCGCCTTCGTCCTGCCCCACCGGTTCTTCGTCACGGAGTATGGACGCCAGCTGCGCGCCCGCTTTGGCCGCCATGTGGCATCGATCCTGGATCTTGGCGACAGCCAGCCGTTTTCGGGGGCGCTCACCTACCCGTCCGTCGTGGTGCTCGAGAAGCGCGTGCGCCGGACCTTCGCCTTCGAACGTGACCAGGCCGGGGGCCCAGCTGGCGTCGGGCGCGCCGAACTCCCCAGCTCCCAGCTCGCTCCCGAGGCCTGGATCCCCCTATTGCCGCCAGAGGTCCGGATCGTGGCCAAGCTCGAAGAGGGAGCGGTTCCGCTCTTCGGGCGGTTCGACTCACCGGCCCGGAAGCTCTTCGTCGGCCTGCAGACGCCCGCCAACTCGGTCTATCGCCTCCACGTCGTGGACGATCGCGGCGATCGGCTCCTGGTGAGCAGCCGGGCCGAGCCCGAGCCCTTCGAGATCGAGACGACCGTCACCCGGCCTTTCCTGATGGGGGCAGATATTCGGGCCTTTGCCATTCGTGACCGTGGCCAGCGGGTGATCTTCCCCTACCAGACCGCCGAAGCGAGTCCGGGACCGGGCCAGGCGGGTGCCCTCGACCTTCGCTCTTGCGCCCCTCTGGCCGCGGCTTACCTGGAGCGCCATCGGTCCGAGTTCAGGGGCGGAAAGCTCTTCGGGAGCTATCGCTATCCGAAGAACCTCGCTGCGTTCGAGCAGCCCAAGCTCCTGGTCGGCGGCGTCGCCGCCCGCGGGCGCTATGCCTACGACGCGGCCGGCCGCTACTACGTGGCGGGCGGTGGCGATGGGGGCTACAGCCTGGTTCCACGGTCCGGGATCGATCCCTGGGCACTGCTGGCGGTGCTGTCGAGCAGCCCGCTCGATTTCTACCTGCAGCTACACAGCGCGCTTTTCAGCGGGCGATGCTACTCCTACGGCCGGCGCTTCCTGCACCACCTGCCTGTTCGCCTGGAGGCGCTGTCGCCGGAGCTGGCCGAGATCGGCCGGGCGCTGGCCGAGGCCGGCCCGGCGCGGGCCCGGGTTCTCGAACGTGAACTCGACGCCGCCGTCGCCGCCTCGTATGGCCTCACCGGTGCCGACCTCGGCGTCATGGCGTTGCGGGTGCCCGAGCGAGCCACTTCGAGCCGCTAGGGTTCCCCCGGTTTGAATGGATCGAGCCCGATGAGTCAAACGGGGCCCGGTTGCGCAGCGAAGCGACCGCGCAGAGGGCCCCGTTCAAACTGCAAAAAATACCGGGCTCCGCTCCCCTTGCTCCCGGGCACCGAGCTCTCGCCATCCCACCGCGGTGCCGCGGCCAGGGTTCAGCAATGCTGCCTTGCCGGCTCGAGGCCTGCGTGGGAAAATGACGCCGGCCCCGTATCCCGACATTGCGGGCTTTCGACACTTTCAAGGAGTTGCAGATGCTGAAACCGGGCCGGCTCCTGACCGCCATGGTGACGCCCTTCGACAGCGAGGGATACCTGGATGTGGCGAAGGCGGGCGAGCTGGCGCGGCATCTCCTCTCGGTCGGCTCCGATGGCCTGGTCGTGTGTGGCACCACCGGTGAGTCGCCGACGCTCAGCCACGACGAGAAGATCCGGCTGCTCAAGACGGTGATCGCCGCTGTGGGGGGAGCCCACGTGGTGGCGGGCACGGGGAGCAACGACACCCGCGCCACGATCGCGCTGTCCGAGGAGGCCGAGGAGCTCGGTGCGGGAGCCTTGCTGGCGATCGCTCCGTATTACAACAAGCCCGATCAAGAAGGCCTGTTCCAGCACTTCAAGGCGGTCGCGACCCATACCCACTTGCCCATCATCCTGTACAACCATCCGCCGCGCACGGGAGTCTCCATCTCGGCTCAGACCCTGTCCCGCCTTGTCGAGTGCTGCCCCAACGTCGTCGGGCTCAAGGACTCGAGCGGGAGTCTGGACGTGTGTTCGGAGTTCCGCTCGGTGACCAAGGCGGGGTTTCTGCTCTACAGCGGCAACGATTCGCTGACGCTGCCCATCATGGCGATCGGAGGGCATGGCGCCATCAGCGTGGCCTCGCATGTCGCCGGGCCGGAGCTCAAGGAGATGATCAATCTCGCGTCCGAAAATCGCTTCGATCGTGCCCGCGAGCTCCACTTCAAGCTCCTGGACCTGATGAACGCCCTGTTCTCCACCCCGAGCCCGGCGCCGATCAAGGCCGCGCTCTTGCACTACGGCTGGAAGACGGGCTCGGTCCGGTTGCCTCTGGTCGACATGCCGCCGGTGTCCCGGGCCAAGCTCGTCGAGATCCTGGAGCGGACGCTCGGAACGCCCGAGCAACGCGCCCAGGAGGACATCGGGCGCCGCACGATCGTCGAGGAATCCCCCACCCTCGACCTCGAGGGCCGGCCGCGGCCGGCAGAGGTCTAGAGCAGGTTTGCAGCCAGCTTGAGACGGGGAACGGGTCAGGACGGGCCCGGTTGCGCAGCTCGGCGACCGCGCCGGGCGTCCGTCCCACGGCAAGCGGGCGAAACGCCCCAAGAGGTTTGATGACAGAACCCCGGAAGATTCGCGTTATCCCCCTGGGCGGTCTCGGCGAGATCGGGAAGAACGCCTGGGTCGTCGAGAGCGAGCACGACCTTATTCTCTTTGATTGCGGCTTCGCGTTCCCGACCGAGGAGATGTACGGAGTCGACGCGGTCTTGCCCAACTTCCAGTACGTGGTCGAGCGGGCCGACAAGCTCCGGGCCGTCTTCGTGTCGCACGGGCACGAAGACCACATCGGCGGGCTGCCGTTCCTGTTCCGGGACCTGCCCCGGCTCGATGTTCCGGTCTACGGAACCCCGTTCACGCTGGCGTTGGCCGAGCGCAAGCTGAACGAGGTCTCGGCCTTGCGCGGCAAGATCCCGCTGGTCGCCGTGCAGCCGCGTGATCGGGTCAAGGTGGGCCAGAGCTTCGAGGTCGAGTTCATTCGCGTCTGCCACTCGATCGCCGACGCCGTGGGATTCGCCGTCTCCACCGAGGCCGGTGTCATCATCTACTCGGGCGACTTCAAGATGGACCAGACCCCGATGGACGGGCACCGGTTCGACTTCTACCGCTTCGCGGCCCTCGGCGAACAGGGGGTGCTCTTGCTCATGTCGGATTCGACCAACGCCGAGCGCGAGGGCATGACTCCGTCGGAGCGGGCCGTGGGGGAGGGCCTCGACGTGGCGTTCCACCGGGCTCAAGGTCGCATCATCATCTCGACGTTCTCTTCCAACGTCCACCGGATCCAGCAGGTCATCAACACGGCCCTCAAGCACGACCGCAAGGTGACCATTGCCGGTCGGAGCATGCAGCAAGTGAGCGATCAGGCCTACAAGCTCGGTTATTTGCAGTACCCCGAGGGTGCCGTGGTGCGGGCCGAGGAGATCAACCAGTTGCCAGATCGGCAAGTTTGTATCGTGACAACTGGCAGTCAGGGCGAGCCGATGAGCGGCCTGAGTCGTATCGCTCACGGCGACCACAAACATATCAACATCATGGCAGGTGACACGGTCATCTTCTCGGCCATCCCGATTCCCGGCAACGAGAAGCTCGTGGCCCGCACGATCAACAAGCTCTTCTCCAAGGGGGCCGAGGTCATCTACGAGGCCGAGCGCTCCAATGCCAGCGCGACCCAGCACGTCTCCGGGCACGCCAGCCGGGAGGAGCTCAAGCTCATGCTGAGCCTCACCAAGCCCAGGTTCTTCGTCCCGATCCACGGGGAGACCAAGCACCTGGTCCACCATGCCGAGCTTGCCGGCCTCGTGGGGTTGGCACCGCACGACATCTTCATCCTCGAGAACGGCGACGTCCTGGAACTCGACCGCCAGTCTGCCGTGATCGCTGGTCAGGTGCCTGCGGAGGCCGTCCTGGTCGATGGCTTGCTGCTGCGCGATATCGGAGCCTCGATGCTCAAGGATCGCAAGCAGCTCGCCATGGACGGCGTCGTGACGGTCGCCGTGACGATCGACGACGAGGGGTTCCTGCTCGACGGCCCCGAGATGATGAGCCAGGGGTTCGTCCACGCGTCCGAGTTCGAGCGGATCCGCGATGACGCCAAGTCCCGGGTGGTCGACACCCTGGACGCCTGTCGAGAGCAAGGGATCCGCGAGGTCGATGCGATCCGTCGGCAGCTCAAGGATGACCTGGCCAGGATGTTATACGAACGGAGCAAGCGCCGCCCGGTGATCATGGCCATGCTTCAGGTGGCGCAGGATCTCGACTGAGGCCCCGGGCCCAGCTTCGCAAAACGATACCTTGCGCTCGCTCTTCCTCGGGATTGCAGGCGTGATGCTGGTTTTGCGCCTTGTGGCAGTAACCAGCGCTGGAATGGGTGGCCGTTCGAACGTCTAAACAGGCGTTTAACGCGTCTACATCCGTCGGGTAAGAGCTCTTCGATAGGGTAGTCCTGAAGGAGAGCCCAGATGCCAAGTAGAACGCCACTTTCGCCCTCATCGACCCACGCGATTTCGCTCGGTGCGATGATCGTTAGCTTCGGGTTCATTGCCAGCGGCTGCGCCTCCCTTCCGCCGGGCCTGTTCTCCGGAGCGCCAACGGGGGGGGGCGGTGGGTCGCTGACTGGCGGCGCAAGCCCGGGGGGGGTGGGGGGCAAG
>JAJXWQ010000018.1 GCA_021781555.1 bacterium | reverse complement strand
GTGGCTTCGATTGCGTACCGTTGGGCCCGGCCTTCCAACAAGCTCCGCGAATTTTCCGGGCTAGGGCGTGCTGACGGTGTGGATCAGGTCCTTGCCCTGGTTATTCTCGCTGCTGGCCGTGCTCGCCACGCCCTTGGCCGCGGAGGTCACGGGCTGGGCCGCATCCTGGAGCTGGCTTGCCCCGTCGATGGTCGTCGTGTTCTCGGCCATCTGCGTGACACCCGGGACCTTGCTCTCGATCCCGTCGAGCTGCTGCTGGAGCTGGTCCGGATTTGCCGACTGGACGGTGCTCAGATCTTGCTGCAGGCGGCTGGCGGTACCGTGATCGCCAGACTTCTCGAAGAACCCGAAGAGCAGGAGGTAGTGCCACCAGGGAATGTTGCTGGCCTTCTGGTTGTACTCGTCGACCTTGGACTGCACCTTCTGCGGGAGATTCGACGCGGTGAGGGTGGGATTCTTCAAGGTGGTGCGCAGATCCTGGATCGCATTGCTGGCGCTGTCGATCGCGCCGTTCATGTTGGTGACGGTCGTCTGCGGCTCGTGGGGCAAGTTCTGGGTCAGGGTGTAGATGTCGTTGACCGTGTTCTGGAGCTGCGCATAGCGAGACGCGTCGCTCCCTTCGTCGAGGAAGTACTGCCAGTCGTTCGACTCCAGGGCCGTGTTGGCCAGGTTCGCGATCTGCTGGCAACGGGAGTCGTCCGTGCCGCCGGCCACGCCCGCGATCGCCTGCAACTTGCTGCGGACGTCGGCGAACGCCGCCCCCCAGTCATAGGTTGTGGTCGTGTACTGGCTGCCGTCCGAGCGGGTGTGCGTCTCGGTATTCTGGTACTGCCAGGAAGGCAGCCCGTCGTTGAAGTAGTTCAGGCCCTCGCCGGCGATCTGGTTGACGCTGTTGAGGGTGCGGATCGCAGGGATATCGGGAATCGAGACCGGGGCGCTGGCCGCCGAGACCGAGCTCCTTACATAGGCATCGCTCGACAGGCTGGGCGCAGCCCCCTGCCTGGTGATCGGCTTCTTGATGGCCTTCTGGGTGACGACGGGCGAAACTTTGAGCGCCATGTGGGCCTCCTCCTTCTCCTGTGAGCTCCCGTTCGGCCGGCATTCCGGTCCGCGGCTCTGCCAGGTTTTGGCCTGGAGGTCTTGCGCTTGACGTTAACAGAAGACTAAGAGGCGGCTCTACTCTTCCAGCAGCCGGTCGACCTGGCGCTGGCTCGCCCGCCGGAAATACTCCGGCGCGAAGCCCCCGAGCAGGGCCGGAGCGGGCTCGTCCACGGCCGCGTCCATCCGGGCGAGGGTCGCTCGATACTCGCGCAGGGCCTCGTCGTGATCGTCGAGAGACCGGTAGGTCTCGGCGAGATGGAAGGAGGCGAGCCAGTCATCCGGCTGGAGATAAGCCGCCGCCCGGAACTGGTGCACGGCTTCCTGGAGCGATCCCATCAGGCGCCGGGAGAGCCCCAGCAAGAAGTGAGCGGCCGGGCGGAACGGGTCGTCCTCGAGCGCCAGGTGGCAGAGGGCCGCGGCCTTGAGATACTCGCCCATATCGAGGAGAATCGCCGCCTCGCCGAGGATGTCCTGATCGAGCGGGAGCTCCGCGTCGACGTCGGCACGGAAGGGCAGCGGGCGCAGTGGCCCCGTGCCGCCGTGGAAGGGCCGCTTGCCGAGCAACCCGGTCGCACGGCGAAATTCGGCCTGGCGCACGGCGGGCGGCGCGGGCATCCCCGCAGCTGTGCCCCCGGACGCCGCCTTGTCCAGGCTGAAGGTCTGCTCGCGCTTGACCAGCGCCACGAGGCCAGAGTCGTGCAGCACGGTCTCCGCCGCCCCGAGGAACAGCGAGCCCCCGTCCGCCAGTACCTTGGCCAGGCGCAGGTTGACCTCGCGGAAGGTCTGGCGATCGAAGTACAGGCAGACGTTGCGGCAGAGGATCACGTCGGGCCTCGCGCCCACGATGTCCTCGTAGGGTTCCGGCGCGACCAGGTTGTGCTCGGCAAAGGAAACCAGCTCCCGGGCCGCCCTGGAGATGGCGAATCCCTCGCCCTCGGGCGTAAAGAAATCCTGGAGCTGCTCGGGCGTCGTGCCACGGAAGCTCCGGCGCCCGAAGACGCCCCGCTCGGCTCGTGCGATGAAGGCGGCGTTGAGATCGGTGGCCAGGATGCGCACCTTGGCCCCGGCTTCGGCTCCGAAGGCCCGGAGCGCCGTGATGGCAAGCGAATAAGCATCCTCGCCGGTCGACGTTCCCGGGCACCAGACGACCAGCCTGCGGCCCTGTTGCGCCCACAGCTCGTCGAGAGTTTGCTCGAGAACCCGGAACTGTGCGGCCTCGCGGAAGAAGTACGTCTCCCCGACCGTCACGAGTTGCACGAGTCGCCGGCGCTCGGGCGAGCCAGGCCCCGAGCGCTCGGCCTGCGCGAGACAAGCCGCAAGCTCTTCCCCGTCGGGGACCCAGCGCTCGAGCACGCGCTCTGCGAGTTCGATGTCGAGGACCCGGCCGTACTCGCGTGCCACGAACCGGGCCAGTTCAGCTGCGGGGGATGCCACCTGCGGATCGGACTGGATCACCGTGCCCCCTCCAGCCAGGGGACGAGCGGGTCGAGAGGTACCGCTTCAGGGTCAGGGAAAACAGCGCGCATGGGGCTTTTATGCCCAGGGTCGGGGCGCCTTATCGGTCTTTGGCGCAATCGGGCCCCTCGGCCGCATCCCGGGATGTCCGAACTGCGACGGCGTGCCGTAAGGTAGGAGGATGATAGCGCTCGATGTCGTCTGCGCCGCCCTCGTCCTGGATGGAGCGGTCCTGCTCGCACAGCGGCCCCTGGGCAAGGAGCGGGCTCTCGAATGGGAGTTCCCGGGTGGCAAGATCGAGCCCGGCGAGACCCCGCAAGAAGCGCTCGAGCGAGAGCTGCGCGAGGAGCTCGGCATCGAGGTGCAGGTGGGCCCGTGCTTCGCGACGGTACTGCACGATTACGAGGATCGCCGCATTCATCTCAGGGCCTACCGGGCGACGCTGCGGTCGGGCGAGCCGGCGCCGCTGGAATGCGAGGCGATCGCCTGGATCGCGCCGGACGAGCTCGGTCGAGTGGTCTTGAGCGAAGCCGACCGCCTGGTTCGGGAGCAGCTGGTCGTGGCGCTGGCCCTCGATCCCGAGGGAAATACGGCAGCTGGGCCCCATTAGGCCCCGATCACACTCGAGAAAGATACGGGGCCCGGTTGCGCAGCGTAGCGACCGCGCAGAGGGACCCGTTCACACTACGAATAGGTTCAAGCGGCACCGCCGGCCCGGTTTCGGCGGGTGTCGGCAGGAAGTGGCCGCCTTTGGTAAGATGGTGCGTCCCTTTGCGACAGGGAGATCCGCATGAAGGCACGCCACACCCTCCCGGTTTTCCTCTCCTTGGTCCTCTTGGCAGGCTGCGCGCCCAGGCTGCAAAGGGGCTTCAAGGTCGGCCTTGTCACCGACGTCGGCGGACTGAACGATCAGGGATTCAACTCCCTGGCCTACCAGGGGCTCCTCAAGGCCAAGAAGAAGCTCCACGTCCTGACGAACGTCATCGAGTCCCACCAGGCGACGGACTACGAGAAGAACCTCCAGGAGTTCGCGGATGCGGGCTACAACGTGATCGTCAGCGTGGGCTTCATGATGGGCGATGCCACCGAGGCCGTGGCCAAGCGCTATCCGCACAGCAAGTTCATCATCGTCGACTACAAGTACCAGCACGAGCACCCCAACATCGAGGGCATCTCCTTTGCCGAGGAGCAGTCCGGATTTCTCGCCGGGGCCCTGGCGGCGCTCGTCAGCAAGACCCACGTCGTCGGCTTCGTCGGCGGCATGGACGTGCCCGTCATCCATCGCTTCAAGATCGGCTTCGAGGACGGCGCCCGGGCCGCCGACCCCACGGTAAAGGTCCTGTCGGCCTACACCGGGAGTTTCCAGGACTCGGCCAAGGGCCGGGAGGTTGCGGCCGCCGAGTACGACGAGGGGGCGGATATCTGCTTCCAGGCCGCGGGGGCCAGCGGACTCGGGGTCATCGACGCCGCCAAGGATGCCAACAAGCTGGCGATCGGCGTGGATGCCGACCAGCATGCCATCTCGCCACATCACGTGCTCTCGAGCGCTCTCAAGAACGTCAACCTCGCCGTCTACCATGCGATCGTCGCAGCCAAGGACGGCCACTTCGCTCCTGGCAACACGCGCTTGACCCTCAAGGACGGCGCGGTGGGCCTGGCGCCGTATTATGACCTTGCCAGCGACGTCTCTCCCGCAGCACAGAAGAAGATCGAAACCTTCGAGCAGGAGATCGAGACCGGCAAGATCAAGATCAAGCTCCCCGCGAGCGACCGGGTATAGGTGGCGCATGGCGCCAGCCGTACAGCTCAAGGGCATCCACAAGATCTATCCCGGCGTGATCGCCAATGATCGCGTCGACTGGACCCTGGAATGGGGCCAGATCCACGCGCTGCTGGGCGAAAACGGCGCCGGCAAGTCCACGCTGATGAACGTCCTCTACGGGATGACCCGGCCCGACGCCGGGGAGATCCACGTCGACGGACGTCAGGTCGAGATCCCCGCGCCCAGCGCGGCCATCAAGCTCGGCATCGGCATGGTCCACCAGCACTTCCAGCTGGTGGGCCCGCTCACGGTCGCCCAGAACATTCTCCTGGGCTGCGAACCGCGCCTGGGCCCGTTCTTCCACACCCGGAAGGCCAACCAGCGAGTCGCCGATCTGGCCGATCGCGTGGGCCTTCCCGTCGATCCTACCGCTCGCGTCGAGCAGCTCCCGGTCGGGATGCAGCAGCGGGTCGAGATCCTCAAAGTCCTCCAGCGGGACGCGCGGATCTTGATCTTCGACGAACCGACGGCAGTCCTCACTCCGCAGGAGATCGACGAACTCGGCGCCGTGATGAAGCGCCTGGCTCAGGAGGGCCGGGCCCTGGTCTTCATCACCCACAAGATGCGAGAGGTCATGGCGATCGCCACCGACGTCACCGTCATGCGTGCAGGGCGGGTCATCGGATCGACCACACCCTCGGCAACCAGCGCCGGCGAGCTGGCGGCAATGGTCGTGGGGCGCCCGCTTGCCCCGGTTGCGGAGGTGCCGGCTCGCCTTGGCGGGGAGGTTGTGCTCGAGATCCGGGATCTGCACGCCGCCAATGATCGCGGCCTCGAGGCACTCGAGGGCGTCAGCATCGACGTCCGTCAGGGCGAGATCGTGGGCATCATCGGCGTGGAGGGCAACGGACAATCCGAGCTCGTCGAGGTCATCACCGGCCTGCGCAAGGCGAGCAGCGGGCAGCTGCGCCTTCTCGGCGAAGGCATCGCTGGCGCGACCGTGCGCCAGCGACGCGAGAAAGGCGTCGGGCACGTCGCCGAGGATCGCCTGCGGCACGCCGTGGTGACGGCGTATTCCATCGCCGATAACCTGGTGCTGGACCGCTACTACCTTCCACCCTACTCGCGCAACGCCATGCTCGACGACCGCGCGATCACCCGTAATGGCGCAACTTCCCTCGAACGTTACCGGATCAAGGCGCCGGATGCCCGCACGCCGGTCAGCTCGCTGTCGGGCGGCAACCAGCAAAAGGTCGTCGTGGCCCGCGAACTCGATCCCAACCACCGGCTGCTCGTCGTCAGCCAGCCCACCCGGGGAGTCGACGCCGGGGCGGCCGAGTTCATCCACGACCAGATCCGGCAGCTGTGCGATGCCGGGGCCGCGGTCCTGCTGGTCACGAACGAGCTCGACGAGCTCATGGTCCTGGCCGATCGCATCGGTGTCATGTTCCACGGTAAGATCGCCGGCTGGCGTGTGCGGGGTAGCTGCAGCCGCGAGGAGCTGGGCCGGATGATGATCGCAGGGGCGGGGAGCGGGCCCTTGCCAGGAGGTGCCGCTTGAGTCGCTTGCGCACCCTGCTGAACTCGGCAGGAGCCGTGGCCCTGGCTCTGGCACTCGGAGCCATCGTGCTGGCGCTGTCGGGCTACGACGTGGGCGACGCGCTGGGCGCCCTGGCACAGGGAGCCGTCGGCAGCGTCAACGCCAACGCCGAGACCCTCTTGCAGACGACCCCCCTGATCCTGGCGGCCCTGGCCGTGGCCGTGGGGCTGCGGGGCGGACTCTTCAACATCGGGGTCGAGGGCCAGATCACGATCGGTGGCCTCTTTGCCGCGGTGGTCGGATACCAGTTCTCGGACCAGCCTCTTGGATCTGCCTGGCGCCTGTTCCACGCTCCGGCGGTCCCGGGCATCGTGCAGATGGTCCTCATCCTGGCGGCCGGCGTGGTCGGCGGCATGCTGTGGGGAGGCCTGTCGGGCCTACTCAAGGCGCGCTTCGGAGCCCACGAGGTCATCACGACCATCATGCTCAATTACGTGGCCATCGGCCTGGTGAGCTACCTCGTGCGAGTTCCCCTGCACGGCCCCGGGCCGATTCCCCAGACTCCTTTCATCTCCAAGGCCGCCCACTTGCCGATCCTGATCCCCGATACCCGGCTGCACGCCGGCCTCTTGGTGGCGCTGGCCGTCGCTGTCGGGGTCTGGTTCTTCCTGTGGAAGACCCCCTGGGGATTCGCCGTACGAACGGTCGGCCTCAACCCCGACGCGGCGCAGTACGCCGGGATCGGGATGAAGCGTCTCGTCTTCGGGACGATGGCCCTCTCCGGCGCTCTGGCCGGCCTGGCGGGTGCGGTCCAGATCGCGGGCGTCGACTTTGGCCTGGTGCAGACGGGGTTCTCCTCGGGGTATGGCTACGACGCCATCGCCATCTCGCTCCTGGGCCTCAACCATCCGCTCGGCATCGTCCTGGCCGCCTGGCTCTTCGCGGCACTGCGATCGGGCGCGGGCGAGATGCAGGTGGCTGCCGGCGTTTCGAGCCAGATCATCAGTGTTCTGCAGGCCCTGGTGATCTTGATGGTTTCGGCTGAGGCTGGCCTGCGCTACTACGTCGATCAGCGGCGCAAGAAGGCCCAGACAGTCGCCAACCGGGCGTCGCTCGAGCAAGCCGCGACCGTCCCGGCCAGCCCGCCCGCCCCCCACCAATCGTCCGTTGCCGAACCTACGGCCGAGGGACCGCGCTGATGGATTTCGCCATGTTCATCGCGCTGCTGGCTGCCACCTTGCAGCTGGCAACGCCGCTCATCCTCGGAAGCCTGACCGGGATCTGGTCGGAGCGCTCGGGTGTCGTCAACATCGCGATCGAGGGCATCATGCTCACCGGGGCTTTCGCCGGCTATACGGTGGCCGAGCAGACCCTCGATGTCGCCAGGTGGAGCCTCGGCCCCATCCCGGGCAACCTCCTGCTCGGCGTGCTCGCCGCCTGCGTGGCCGGAGCCCTGCTCGCTTTGGTCCACGCCTTCTGGTCCCTCAAGCTGCGCACCGATCAGATCATCAGCGGCACCGCCCTCAACATCCTGGCACTGGGCCTCACCGCCTACCTGCTGCGCCTCATTTACGACGTCGGAGGCTCTCCCAAGTTGCCGAGCACCTTGCCGCCGCTGTTCGTCTGGAACCTCACCAACAGCCACGGCGAGACGATCTCCGCGCAGTTCACCCCCATCATGCTCCTGTCCCTCGTGCTGGTCGTCGCCACGCACCTGGTGCTCTTCCACACTCCTTGGGGCCTGCGGACCCTGGCGGCAGGCGAGCACCCGACCACGGTGCGCACGCTCGGCATGAGCCTCGACGCCATCCGCTACACCAATCTTGCGATCGGTGGCGCCATCGCCGGTCTGGCCGGTGCCTTCCTCACGCTCGAGCAGGTCGGCCAGTTCAACGAGAACATGACCGCCGGCAAGGGATTCATCGCACTGGCTGTGATGATCTTCGGTCGCTGGAAGCCGTTTTATGCCCTGGCCGCTGCGCTGTTCTTCGGGCTGGCCGACGCGAGCCAGGTGCTGCTGCAGACCTGGGGCATCCAGATTCCCGCCGAGTTCCTGGAGATGCTGCCCTACGTCCTCACCCTGGTCGCGCTGATGGGTCTGGTCGGCCGCACCCGCGGGCCAGCGGCGGTGGGCCAGATCTAGAGTGTCCCGGTTTGACGGGATCGGGCCTTGGGTGTCAAACGGGCCCCGGTTGCGCGGCGCAGCGACCGCGCCGAGAGACCCGGTCAACCTGCAAAAAGTTATAGATCGGTTTCGACCCAAACCGAAAGCGCCCTAACCCGCCTCGCCTGATTGCGGGGTGCCGGTCTGCGGGCTGGCCGGGACCTGCTCGCGAAACCGGCCATCCTCTTCGTAGGCCAGGCGCAGATCGGGCAAGGTCCGGATCGAGAGCGAGAGATCCGAGTCCCGCGTGAGTTCGCCAAATTCGGCGCGCTCGAGGGCCAGGGACCCGATGCACCCGAGGTAGCCGGTCCGGGGCTCTGGCGTGACGAAGGGATCGAAGACCGATACGGCCACGCAGGTGGTCGAGGGCGATACCGAGAAGAGATCGGAGATCAGCTCCGAGAGCGCTTCCAGGAGCAGGCCGATCTCGACCCCCTCGGCGGCACGCAGGCTTTCGGCGCGCTCGCGGTCCCGAGCCGGTGGCGCGGGCTGCAGCGAGATGCCAGCTTGGTTCACCAGGGCCATGCTGTCGGGAAGCAGCGCATGCAAGGATATCGTCTGGCGCTTGATGTCGAGGAGGATCAGGTCGTCCTTGACCACGACGCTGTCGCAGACGATCTTGGCGATCGCCTCCTCATCGCCCTCGGCGATCCGCCGGGCGAACGCCACCTTGGCCTCCAGGTCGGCATCCTCTTTCTTCTGGATCGCAGCGAGACGGCGCCGGTAGGACCCCGAGATGACAGCCGGAGCGACGTGGGTTCCGGCGATACCTCCGAACGCGAGCACGGTCGCCCACAAGAACTCCGGCGCCGCGGTGACCGCATAGAAGAGCCCGGAAGCCACCAGCAGCAAGTAGAGAACGGTCCGCAGGCTCGTGTTGGACTCGAGCATCTGCTGCATCGCGATCCTGGCCCGGTCGCGGGATCGCAGCGCCGAGATGTCCATCTCCCGGGTCTCGACGCCAATTTCCGCCGCCTGCCTGCGGTTGAGGAGCTTCTTTTGCGCCTCCTCCTCGAGGCCCGCACGGCGGATCCTGTCGATGATCTCGGGGGTCAGGGGCGTTCCACCGGCGACCAGGATCGTATCCGACCCGGGCGCGCACAGGTTGGCTGCAAGGACCTTGCCAGGAAGGAGATAGTGCGCTGCCCCAGACATCGACCGAATTATTCCCCGGCCGCCTCGCGTTGTCGAGACGGGACGGCGCCATGTTCCAGGGCGACAGGATACCCGGGTCTGCAGGCCGCTGGCAGGCCGTTCGTCTCGGCCGCGGCCACCAAAGGAGGCGAGCTATCCCGCCTGGTCGATCGCAGAGGCACTCGATCCCCGTCCAGCGACGGCGACCGGATAGCCCGACAAGGCGCTCTGATAGCCGGACAGCGCTTGCTTTCCCCGCACGAAGCCGCGCATGGCATAGAGGATCTCTTCGCGCCTGGCGCCCAGGATACGAAGGTTGGTCGCACTGTGGATGGCAATCTGCTCGAGCACGGTGCGTATCTCGGCCGGATCTCGCTGTCCCGGGGCCCGTCCGGCGGCATCGGCCGCAGCCAGCAGCTGCTGGCGCTCGTCGGTCAGGGTCGAGAGCTCGTCCCAGCGCCTGCGCTTGATCGCCAGGCGCTGCCGGAACGTCAGATCCAGGATCTGCCGGTAGAGGCCCAACAGATCGTCGCTCATGCGCTTGCCTGCCGCGCTGCAGCCTTCTCGACCGCGACATTCTTGGCGGCCTGTATCCAGGCGTCCCGCAGATCCTTGAGGTGGCCCAGGACCTCCATCAGGATCTCCGGATCCTTCTGGATGTTGGCCTGCACCGTGCGCCGGTGCAGATACTCGTAGAGCCGGAAG
Source organism: bacterium (assembly GCA_021781555.1). Taxonomy (GTDB): domain Bacteria; phylum Cyanobacteriota; class Sericytochromatia; order S15B-MN24; family VGJW01; genus JAJXWQ01. The sequence goes on along the minus strand of JAJXWQ010000018.1, from coordinate 39,517 downwards.
AGGTTCTCGGCGATCTCGCCACCGACGTCGAAACGCAAGGTACTCATCAGCTCCGTCAGGATGTTCTGCACCTTCATGCAGTTGCGATGCGCCACCTCGATGTTCTTTTCCTGCATGCCCTTGATGGCGGCATTGGCGAACCGGACCGCGCCGTCGAAGAGCATGATGAGCAGCCTCTCGGGCGGCGCCGTCTCGAGCTGGGCGGCCTGGTACTGGGCGAAGGGATTGTTGATCATGGCTTCCGTCAGAAGGTTGTCGAGGCAGAGCCGCCGAGCTGAGAGGCAACGGAGGCGTCCTGGCTCTTGAGCTTGGAGATAGCGATCTCCATGGCGGTGAACTCCTGCTGCAGGTTCTGCTGCTGGGTGTTCAGCATGTCCTGCTGCTGCTGGATCGAACTCTGGAGGTCGCTTACTAGACTATTCGTCTCGTTCTGTTGGTTCTGAAAGATTCCGTTGGTTCCGTCGGAATTGAAGAGGTACTGGTTGAGGACCGCCATGACGCCCTGCGGCGTGGGGTTGGTGGGATCGCTGGCATTGGGAGTCGTCTGGTCGAAGATCGCTGCAACCTGGTTTGGATTGGCCTGGACCGCCGCGAGCAAGGTGCTCTGATTGAGCGAGAGGTGGGATTTGTCGTTCGTGGACGTGCTGATGCCGAGGTCCATCAACGTGGTGTAGGGGCCAGACATCCCGGACACCGGGGTGCTCACCATGTTGTACAGGTTGTCCTCGAGGTTCATGAGGTCCGAGTTGAAGGCCAGCGGCTGGCCCTGCGAGGTGGCCGAGTTGATGGCATCGATGGTCTGGTTGAACTGGGTGATGAAGTTGTTGACGGCGCCGACGAGCGTGCCGGTGTCGTGGCTGATCGTGAGCGTGGAGGTCTGGCCGGCCTCGAGGGCCGTGATGTCGACGCCCGGAAGGACCGAGCTGAAATCGTTGCTGGTGCTGTAGATCGGCTGTGGCTGGTTGGTGGTGGGATCGAGGTTCATCCCGGAGACCGTGATGCTGGCGTCTTTCCCGGTGACCTCGGAAGATGTGCCGAGTTGCAGGGATTGCAAGAGGTTCCCGTTGACATCCTGGAAGTCGATGTTTTGCGCCCCGGTATTCTTGCTGGTCACCACCAACTTGTCGTCGGTCGCGTCGTAGGCCGCGACCACCCCCGCGGTCGACGCGTTGATCTTGTTGATGATCGAGGTGATCGTGTCGACGCCCGAGTTCCACGTGATGTCGGCGCCATTGATCTTGAAATCGCCGGACGTGGCGGTCAGCGCCGTGCTGAGCTGCGCGTTGGCGAGCGTGGAGTCGATCTGGGCCACGCCCACGGGTCCCGTGGAGGTGGCCGTCAGCGTGGTCGAGTTGTAGGTCGCCGTATCGAGGTGGGTCTGGGCGAGGAAGTTGCTCGTGTCGTCCTGGTTGCCCATGACCACCGAGGTGACACCGCTGGCGCCCGTGAGCGAGATCTTGTTGCCGGACAGCGAGGCGGAGAGGAGGCCGCCCGTCGTCGTGTTGATCCGGTTGAACACGTTCTGCCAGGTATCGCCCGCGTTGACCGCGATGGAATAGGCGGTCTGGGTGCCGTTGGACTGTCCCACGGTCAGGGTGAAGTTGCCGGTGGTGATCGGATCGGCAGTATTGGAGCTCGACACGAGCTGCGAGGTCGACGAGATGGGGATGCCGAGCGCGCCGGCACTCGTCGCCACCGTCGAGGTCGCCAGCTGGTTGACCGTGATGCTGTAGGTTCCCGCAGCCGCACCGGAACCGGCGGTTGCCGTCAACGCCGAGGTATTGGAGCTCGTCGCCAGCATCGCCTTGACGGTCGCATCCTGGGTCAAGTTGAAGGCGGCCTGCTGCAGCGCGCTGGTGTTGGTCTCGATGGACTGGAACAGCGAGTTGTTGGCCTGATCCGTCGACATCTCCTGCTGCATCATCTTCATGGGAGCCGAGTCAGCCTGGATCAGCTCCTGGATGATCTGGCTCGTATTGAGGCCTGACGCGATTCCGGAAATGGAAACCGGTGCAACGCTCATAAGCTCTTTCCTGCCTTCCTGGCACTACGGGTACCAGACCCGTCGTCTACCCATCCTTGTGAGTCCCGGTCCTATCCGCTATCAGGCCGCTGCCTGGTCTTTGCGGCCCTCTGGGGGGTGCCGTCGGTCATCTCGGGCCCCCTCACTGGTGCTCATCCACGAAAAGCCCGGCGATGCGCTGGTCCTGTGCCGCCAGCAACCGGAGAAAATGCGGGGCGGGGAGCTCGCGCACGACCTTCCCGGTCTTGCGGTCGACCACCCGGACGACGAGCCGCTTGCCGTCAAGCTTGATCCTGAGTGCCACGCTGCCGTCGTCCATCTCCTCGAGGAAACGCTCGATCGCCTCCACGGCGCTCGACAGAAGCTTCGGTCCCACCGCCTGCTGCTCGGTGGCGATCGCCACGGGGTTCGCGCTCGCGAGCGCTTGCTGGCGCTCGGCATCCTGGTTGATGCGATCGCGGGCCTGGCTCGACACCGCGGCATCGACCGTCAGCATCTGGTCGCTGACAGCCGCCGTGACGGCTATTGTTCCTTCGATCCTCATCAGAAGACCTGCCCGTTATCCCGTGCGAAGCGCGGGCCTTGAAATGGGGCCCCGGCCGGGGCCACACTCCCAGATCGCATATCGGTCACTCTGCAAGCGATCTTTAGGGCGCTCCCGGTTTGAATGGTTCGAGCTGCAAAAGGCCTAGGGTGCTCCCGCTTTGCCTGGCTTCGAGCTGCAAAAAATCTAGCCGTCCCTCCGAATCTCTGGCAAGGACGGTGCCCCCCGCGGCTCCCGACAGCCTGGCCAGAGCCTTTGTCGGCTGTCGGGAGAAGGGCGATCGGCGGTCAGCCGAGGGCCGCGGCGGTCGAGGAAGACGGTGAGACACCCAGCAGGCTGAGCAGGCCAAAGGACGACTGGTTGGCCTGGGCGAGCATCGCGGTCGCGGACTGGGCGATCAGCTGCTCGCCGGCAAGCTGGAGGCTCGCCTGGGCGACGTCGAGGTTGGTGAGGTCGGCATTGGCGGCCGACATGTTGGACGACTGCACCGTCAACACCGAGAGCTGGGCGTTGAGCACGTTGACGTAAGCCCCGAGCTGCCCTTCCTCGGCCATGGCCAGGTTGCTGGCGTTCTGGATGTTGAGAATGGTCTGGCAGGCCAGCGCCGCCGAGGTGACGGATAGTTGCGTGTTGAGGATGCCCAGCGCCGCGGCGGTCATCGTGCCGATCGAGAAGGTCATCTGCTCGAACTGGTTCGCCCCCACCAGGGCCGTGAAGAGCAGGGCCGAGAAGCCGTTGTCGTTGGGCGCGTTGGCCCCCCCGTCCAGAAGCTCGTGGCCGTTGAAGGACGTGTACTTGCCCGTGTTGTCTATCTGCTGGGCATACGAGTAGAGTTCCTGCTGGATGGCATCGATCGCGGCGCTGCTGAGGGCGCCGCCGGCGGCCTCGATGGCCAGCGTGTTCATCGAGCCGAGGGTCGTCACGATCGTCTGCACGCCGCCCTCGGCGGTCTGGATCATGTTGGTGAGTTCCTGGACGTTCTGCTGGGCCTCGTTGAGCCCGCCGATCTGGGCTTGCAGACGCTGCGAGATGGCCATACCGGCCACATCGTCAGAAGCGTTCATGATGCGGAGACCGGTCGCGATGTGGGCCTCGGTATCGGCCTCGGCCCTTGCATTCTCGGTCAGATAGGCCCAGATCCGGTACGCTGCCGAATTGCCGGCGATCCAAATGGACATGGTTGACCTCCTTGTCCGTGGCGCGGCCCGGGATCTCCAGGCCGCGCGGGTTCCCCTCCCGACACCTGCGTGGTTGCGGGAGCCTGGTTCCTGCGGGCAAGGGGCCTACAGGATCGAGGTCAAAGCCGGCCGCGCGCAGCCGCGACTCGACGTGGGCCAGCACGTCCGCCGAGACCCGCCGGGCCTCGGCATCCTGCCGCTGGCACGTCAGAACATCCCGGAACCATCGTGACGAACCCGGATAGATACCCGGTTCGAATGCCTGGTCCGGAAGTCGGACGGGTCGCGCGCGATCGCGTGTCCCTTAACAAACCTCCTTGCGTTGGGACCGACGACCCACTCCCTGGGTCGACCCCGAATCCCCCTTACCCTTGGGACTCGTCTGCAGGCTGATCCATCCATAGATCGGCCGTTATGGTCAGCCTACCACATAACCCCTAAAGTTATGCCCAAGGGCCGCCGATCGCGAGCAGATCGCGGAACATAACGCACAAGTGCCAGGCGAGATTCTGAACGAGAGAGACAAACGATCCCTCGAAAACAGGTCCTGCGCGCTCGTCGTTCGGGCCGTCAGGCCAGGCAGGATCAGGCCTTGAGCAAGGTCAGCAGCGACTGCGGTGCCTGGTTGGCCTGGGCCAGCATGGCCGTGCTGGCTTGCTGCAGAACCTGGTACTTGGTCATCGTCGCCATTTCCGAGGCCATGTCGAGATCCCGGATCTGGCTCTCGGCAGCCGAGGTGTTCAGGCTTTCGGTCTGGAGATTGGAAACGGTAAGCTGGAGACGGTTCTCCATCGCTCCGAGTCCGGAGCGGATGTTCATCAGACGCCCCAGGGCCTTGTCCACGTTGGCAATGGTGGTACTGGCATCGAGGGCCGAATCCACCGACAGCTGTGTCGTCATGACCCCGAGAGCCGCCGCGTTGGCGGTGCCGATGATCACGACCATGGTCTGGCTGGCGTTGGCCCCGATGAAGAGGGTGATTCCCGTCGTCGAGATCGTGCCGCCCGCGAGCAGCGACCGGGTGTTGAACTGGGTGTCGTCCGAGACGCGATTGACCTCGGCCGAGAGCTGGACCATCTCATCGGATATCTGGGCGCGATCCGAGGCCGTCATCGTGTCGTTGGCCGCCTCGACCGCTAGCTGCCGCATTCTCTGCAAGAGGGTCGTCGTCTCGGAAAGGGCGCCATCGGCGGTCTGCAGCAGAGAGATGCCATCCTGGGCATTGGACTGAGCCTGGCCGAGGCCCGTGACCTGCATGGAGAGCTGCTCGCTGAGGGCCATGCCCGCAGCGTCGTCGGATGCGCTGTTGATGCGGAGCCCGGACGAAAGCTTCTCGATCGACGTATTGAGCGCGTCGGTATTGATCTCGAGGTTGCGATGGGCGATCGCAGCCACGATGTTGGTGTCGAAGCGGATGGACATGCTGCTATTCCTGTCGGCACGTCCGGCGAGCGCTTTAGATCTTTTTTGAAGTTGGACGGGTCACTCTGCGCGGGCGCAGTGCTGCGCAACCGCGCTAGGCCTTTTGCAGTTTGAACGGGGCCCTCTGCGCGGTCGCTTCGCTGCGCAACCGGGCCCCGTTTGACTCCTCGGGCTCGATCCATTCAAACCGGGAGCACTCTAGAACGATCGTCTGGCCGAGACCCGCACGCCCAGCTCGACGTCGTTGAATACCGGGTTGACTCCGCTCGCGAGGTTGTAGGTCCTGGCCACGATCTCGCCGCCCAGATCCACCGGACCGACCATGCCAGCGACCCCGAGCGAGGCCAGGGCTTCGCTGCCGCTGACTTCTCCGACGCTGGTGTCCGGAGCGGTGCCGGAGCTGGTGGTGTCGGTCGTGGTGGCAGGGGACGTGCTGGTACCGTTGAACACCTGGTAGTTGACCTCGGCCGAGGTCCGGCCCATCGTGCTCCCCCAGTTGCTGCCGATCAAGACGGGCACGTAGCCTGCCTTCACGGTGAGATCGAGTCCATGGGAGATCCCGTAGGCCCCGGAAATTCCCACGATCGGCCCGGCGGCCAGCACGAACGCGTCCGCCGTGTAGTCGTCGTCGATCGTCGTGCTCGTCACATCCTTTTCTTGCTGGCTCCCGGCCGCATCGAAGGAGGTCTTGGTTTCGATCGCAGCGCCGGGCTTGTTGCCAGGGCCGAGGGTCCGGATCAGCGATTCGATATGCTGTCGCACGACGGGGACCTGGATACCCGCCAGGAGCCCGAGATATCCGCCCGCGCTTTGCCACAGACTGTAATTCCCGGTCAACCCCAGGTCGTTGACCCAGACGGAATCCGAGTTGGCCACCTGGAGCCCGCCCGCGGCATCGTAGTGATCGTGCTGCGGATTGCTGGAGGAATCTCCGCTGGTCAGCGTGAAATCCTGTTGCCCTCCGACCACGGGATCCGGCACCTGGATCCCGTAGTCGGTCTGGAATTCGGTGCTTTTGGGATCATTGGCCGCAAAATCGGGGCCCTGGCTGGAGATGTTGATGTTGAAGTTGGGCGAACCGAAAGCCATGGGCGTGACCGCGATGGTCGTCTGCGTATCGGTGGTGGACGTCAGGTTCCCGCTCGTGGTCTGCGACCCCTTGTAGGTCGAGGAATTCTGGCCATCCAGGTGGAGGATGTTGGTCGATTGGCTGCCGAGGCCGAAGATCGGAGACAGGTCGTCGTACTCGTCGATCCCCAGTCCGAACCTGGGCGCGATCCACCACGTGTACCGGGCGCCCAGCATCAACCCCGAGCCGCTACCTGCCGTGGTGGGACTGGCCGTCTTGGAAACGTCCGACTTGGTCGTGCCGCTCTTGATGCTGCTGGGAGTCGTAGTCACGGTGGTGGTCTGCTGCATCACCACCGTCTGCTGTCCAAGCTCCAGGGCCGGACCGACGTAAACGTGAAGGTTCCCCGAGCCACTCGAGGTTGCCACCGCGCCGTTCTTGTCGAGCTTCGGCAGCGGCGGCCCGAACTGCGCGAAGGCCGGGCATGCACTGGTCATGGTGAAAGAGAGGGCCAGCAAGACGCTGCGATACTTCGACACGGTGAAACCTCGTCATCGTGAGATAAAACGGGAAGGAAAATGATAGCACGCTTGTCCGTCAGGCCCTCCAGCTCGAGGCCCCTGGAAACCGAGGGAGCAGGTCTGATAATCTTGCAGTGGGAGATCTCGGCTGGCGCCGGAGAGCCGGCGTCTGTACGTGAAGACCTCCTGATACGGGTGTGCCGTCGCCGTTGCCGTACGGGGCGCGCCGGAGCCCAGAGTGTAAGGAGTCGAGAACGTGGCAACGAAGAGCGTCTTGTCCAGGGCCCGCATCGCCCGGATCGCGAGTTTGCTCCCCCTCGTGTTGCTGGCCGGCTGCCCCTTGTCCTCGCATTCCGGCGTCAAGGCCGGCAGCGGCTCGACGCTCGGCAGCGTGACCGAACCGCAGGCGCTCGGTTATACCGCTCGAGCCACCGACACCGTGCTCTCCAACGCGCAGAAGTCCTCGACCTTCGAATCGGCGGGCCTGGCCGCCGGCAATTCAAGCTCGCTGGCAAACACCTCGCCCTATCGCCTGATGGGAATCACATATCCCTACGTCATCAATAACCAGGATGGCAGCACGATCACCATTCCGAGCGCACCGGTCGCAGCTGCGGGGAATGCCCCCAGCGGCGACCAGCAGTGGACCTTCGACTACCAGGCCGGAACCGGTGCAGCCATGACCGGATCCTTCTCGATGGTGATCACCTTCGATCCGAGTGCATCCTCGTTCTCGGACGGCATCTACGAGACGACGCTCCAGAGCGGCTCTGACCTGGCCTACGGGGGCCAGCCCCTGAGCTTGACGATGGACTTCTCGAGCTACGAAACGATCAACGGCAACTATGCTCCCAGCCAGGCCAGCCTCACCATCGTGTCCCGGGGCGTGACCTACCAGGCCACCAGCACCGAGGATTCGTCCGGCAACCTGAGCCTCACCGGAAACATTCTTCTCAACGACCTGGCCTCGACCCCCATCCACTTTACCGACACCATCCCGGCAGATGGCAGCGACGCCACGGAGACGGTCCAGGGACTCGACGGCCTGAAGTCCGTCTTGACCCTGGGCGCGAATGGCACCTTGAAGTCCGGGGAGATCGACGACAGCAGCGGGACCAAGGTGGCCACGCTGACGCTCGAGGCCTCGGGCGATCTCCTGGTGCAAGGATCCGACGGGACGGAGTACCAGGCCACACCGACCGGTTTCACGCAGATCTCGGGTGCCAGCCCGGCGCCTGGCGGGAGCCCCACGCCCTCACCCACCGGGAGCCCGTCACCGTCACCCAGCGGGAGTCCGACTCCGGTCGCTTCGCCAACCTCGGCTGCATGCCCCACCCCGGATCCCGCCGCCACTCCGGCTTACCCGCTGCAGGGTACCTACTACGCCACGGACAACGACCCGACCAGCGACTACATCTCCTTTGGCCAGTACGGAACGTTCACGGCGCGCACGACGGGCGGGATGATCTGCGGGACCTACTCGATCGACCAGACCGGGTTGCATTTTGTCCACGGCGGCTGGCGTGACGACTTCGGTTCTCCAGCTGGAGTATCCCCGTGGACCGTATCGCCTAACACCATCTCGCTGATGAATGACACCGATGGCAAGGCCCTCGACGAGTTCTTCTGGGTAACGCTCTACCTCGGCCCTGCCGTGCAGTAGCCTGCGGGGCCTGGCAGCTCCGCTCGAGACCGCAGGCGCCTAAACCGTTTTCAGCTTGAAATGGTCCCTCTGCGCGGTCGCTTCGCTGCGCAACCGGGCCCCGTTTGACTCATCGGGCTCGATCCATTCAAACCGGGAGCACTCTAAACCTTGAGCCCCGCCCGCTCGAACGCCTCGGCGAACTGGGGGCGCAGATTGGCTTGCCTGAAAGCTCCCAGAACTCGCCCCTCGGGATCGACGCCGGTCTGCTCGTACGAGAAGAGATCCTGCATCGTGATCACGTCGCCCTCCATGCCCGAGATCTCGGTGATCTTGGTCACCTTGCGAGAGCCGTCGCGCAGGCGGCTGACCTGCACGACCACGTTGATGGCGCTGGCGATCTGCTCCCGGATGGCGCGCACCGGCAGCTCCATCCCGGCCATCAGCACCATCGTCTCGAGGCGGGCGATGGCGTCGCGCGGCGTGTTTGCGTGGCCGGTGCACAGCGAGCCATCGTGGCCGGTGTTCATGGCCTGCAACATGTCGAGGGCCTCGCCGCCGCGCACCTCCCCGACGACGATCCGGTCGGGGCGCATCCGCAGGGAGTTGCGCACCAGATCGCGAATGACCACGGCCCCCGTGCCCTCGAGGTTGGGGGGGCGGGACTCGAGCGTGATCACGTGATCCTGGCTCAGCTGCAGCTCGGCCGAGTCCTCGATCGTCACGATCCGCTCGTCCCCCGGGATGAACTGGCTCAGGACGTTGAGGAGTGTGGTCTTGCCGGAGCCCGTACCCCCGGAGATGAAGACGTTGAGCCGTGCCATGACGCAATGCCGCAGGAACGTCGCCATCTCGGGCGTCAAGGAGCCGAACCCGAGCAGATCCTCCATCTTGAACCGGGTCAACGGGAACTTGCGGATGGTGAGCGTCGAGCCCTTGAGCGCAAGGGGTGGCACGATCACGTTGACGCGGCTGCCGTCCGGCAGGCGAGCGTCGCACATCGGGCTCGATTCGTCGACGCGGCGGCCCAAGGGGGCCACGATGCGATCGATGACGACACGCAGCTGCGTCTCGTCGGTGAAGCGATCGGGCACCGCCGCCAGCCTGCCGGCACGCTCGACGTAAATCTGCCTGGGGCCGTTGACCATGATCTCGGTGATCTGCGGGTCGGCCAGGAGCCTTTCGAGTGGGCCATAGCCGATGGCCTCGTCCGCGATGTCGTTGACCAGCTTGGCGCGCTGTTCGCGGTTCGGCAGCGGGAGGTCGGCCATATCGTCCACGATGGCGATCACGGCCTTGAGGACGGTCTGCCGGATCTCCTTCTTGGCGGCCGGATCGAGCAGCCGCTCGAGCGTGAGGTTCTGGCGCTTGAGCTCCTCTACCAGCTCCTTGTGGACGGCCTGCTTGATCTGGGCGATCTTCTCGCCATCGGTCGCATACGCGATGGGCACCAGGCTCGTCACCTGGGGACCGGTCGCTCCGGAAGGCGGAACCGGGCTGGCCGGAAGGCCCGACCCGTCGCCGGACGGACCTGGCGAGACCGCGGCGGCCGCCGGGACCTCCGGGAAGCGCGCCAGGATGCTCTGACCCGCCTGGGCCACGTTCACCAGGGGGAAGCCGAGGAGCTTCTGGGCGAGCTGGGCCACGGCGTTCGCGACCGGCCCACTACCGGCAGCTGCCACGATGGGTACGCCCCGGTTGACGGAGGCCGCGACCGAGGGATGGTAGGGGATGCTCGCGAGGATCGGTCGTTCGAGATGCTCCTCGAGGTCCGTGGCGTGGAGGTCGTCCGTCACGCCAGCTCGGTTGAGCACGATCTGCAAGCGATCGGGTGGGTAATGCTGGTTCTGCGCTTGCTCCAGCAGAACGCGCGTGGCGCCAAGGGTCGGGATGTCGGGGGTGATGACGAGCAACACCGTGCTGGCCAGATCGAACAAGGCGAGGATCGTCTCGTGTTGCAGATGGGGGAAGGATGTGTCCACGACGATCTGGGGTGAGAGCTTGGCCAGCTCGGCGACCACCCGAACGACCTGCCGTGGCGTGGGCGGGGGCGAGGATCCTGCCGGGGGCGCCGCGAGGAGCCGCACCCCCGAGCTGTGAGGCGAGAGGACCTGGGCTGCCTGGCGCCCCCCACCGACGACCTCGGCCCAGTTGCCCGCCGCATCGAGGTCGAGGGCAGACGCCAGCTGCCCGCCAGAGAGCCAGTCCAGGTCCCAGAGCGCGGTTGCCTGCTTGAAGCGCCGAACCATCGCCACAGCCACGTTGGCGGCGATGACGGAGCGCCCGAGACCGCCGCGTGCCCCGAAGACCAGGGTCAGCCGCGGTCCCGCTAGCGGAGCGGCCACCGGGATCCTTCGGGCGTGCGCATGCTGGTCATTTTCTGGCAGCTGCCCCACTCAGGGCTTTCCCTGGCCGTAGCTGGCCTCCGGCTCGACCTGGTTGTTGTGCACGATCGACGGCGTCACGACGATCACGAGCTGGCTCTGGGTGTCCTGGTAGCTCGTGCTGGTGAACAGCGATCCCAGGATCGGGATCTGCCCGAGGATCGGGACCCGGGACTCGACCTTCTGCTCGGTGTCCTGCATCAGGCCCGCCAGCACGATGCTCTGACCGCTCTTCAGCGTGACGGTCGTATCGGCCGTGCGGGTATCGATTGCCGGGATGTTGAAGTTGTTTTCCTGCACCCCGTTGGTCTTGTCGATGTTGGAAACCCCGGGCTTGAGGTTGAGGACGATGTCGTCCACACCCTCGATCGTGGGCGTCACCTCGAGCGACACGCCGTAGGTCTTCCACTCGACCGACGAGGTGTTGGCCGTCTGGATCACGACCGGAATCTCGCCCCCGGACAGGAACTTGGCCGACTCGCCATTCATCGTGACGAGGGTCGGTTGTGCCAGCAGCTTGGCCTTGTCGTGCTGCAGCAGCATGTTGAGGGTCGCGTCGAGGACCGAGTCCCGGACGGGATAGCCCAGGGCGAAGGGATCCTGGGGAGGCGCCTCCTTGAACTTGAGCTGCTGCGACCAGGCGATGCCGGTGCTGTTGTCGTCGCCATCCTTTACCTCGAGGATCTTGACGCGGATGGCGATCGACTCGGGGCGCCGGCTGGTCAGGACCTCGAGCAGGTAGTTCTGCACCGGCCCGCTGTTGGGCCAGACCAGGAAGTTGGTGAGGCCGGGTTTGCGCGCCTCGATGAGCAGGGTCCGGCCCGTGCCGTCCTGGACGAGCGAGACGTTGGCGATGGACGCGTCACCGATGGCCACACGGGTGACTCCGCTCGGGACCGTGATGATGTCCACCTGGCCGAGCGGGATCGAGATGTCGGGAGCCCGCGCCGCCGCAGGATGGGCGGAAGCAAGCAGGGCCGCCGTCAGGATGAGAACCGCGATAGCGAGACGTTTCAATCGATGAGCCTTCGGCCCCGGTGTGAGTGAGACGGCCGCCCCACGCCGCATAGCGGTCTCGGAAACACCGGCCGTCGAACGATACCGTGGAAACCCTTGAGGGGCCCCGTGCAAGGCAAGTATACCCAGCGCACGCTCTCGCCGTGCAGAACGAGGCCTACAGGGGCACGGCTTCTCGCCTGGCTGCCACGATACACCGAGATCTCCCTGGACAGAGGCGGACCCGCGGAGTGCTAGAATCAGGGCATGAACCCTCCGAAACGGCACTCCGCCTTACTTTTCGGCATCACCACCGGCGCCGCGCTCATGCTTTTGGCCTGCCCCATCGGGGCCCAGGACCTGCCCGCGGTCGAACTCTGGCCTGGCGGAGCGATCGGTCCGCCGCAGGATCAGCCGATCGCGGCCGTGGCCGTGCGAGCGGGCAGCACGCTGGTGGCCCGATCCGAGGACGATGGCCATGGCCTGGCGCTCTACCGGATGGTTCTCGGCCGCGTCGAGCCTAGCCCGGCTCCCGAGCTATCCTTCACACCGGAACCGTCCCCTTTCAGCCCGGTTGCCAACCCGCCTTCCACACCGCCCGACGAGGCGACTCCGTCGCCCACCCCGGAACCGCTTCCAGCTTTCGGCGCGTCCCTGGTGGGATACGAGGACGAGGTCGTCGACGGACTGGCGATGGCCAGCAACGGCCGCAAGGTCGTTCTGGGGATCAGCGGCCACGACCCGGAGGAGTCGCTGGTATCGGCCGAGGTCTGGATGCCCGGATTGCCGGACGCAGCGACCAACGGGCCTGTACGGATCCTCGAGCGCGGTCCGGCCCGGCCCACTCAGCTCGCGGCGGCGGTCGCCCCGGATGGGACCTCCATGCTCGCCTGGTCGACGGCTCTTCCCGGGCGGCCCGCCGGTCTGCGGATGCGCGCCATCCAGGCCGATGGCAGGCTCGGTCCCCTCCGACTGCTGGATCCGCCGGGCGTCAATCTGTCCCGACCGGCGATCGCCGCGGGCCCCGGGGGCTTCATGATGGCCTTCGTCCGAGGGCGCGCCGACCGGGAGACGAGCCTCGCTAGCCCCTCTCCGTCCCCCGAACCCATGGTCTGGCCTGGTGCGACTCCTGGCAACTACCCCCGCTCCGAGTCGGTGCGCATGGACTTCGAGAACACCCTGGCAGCGCCCGGATTCTGGGCCAGGCACAAGATCGCCTGGCTGCCGCTCGATGACCGCGCTGCGCAGTCCGGCCCCGCGCGGGCGACCGCTTCGGGTGGGGATCTGGATCATCCGCAGATCGTGAGCCGGGATGGGCAGTTCGACGTGTTCTGGACCGCCCTGCGCGGTGGCGGTCGCGAGCTGCGTTTCAAGGCGGCATCGCTGCGCGGCTGGCAAGGCCCGGAACGCTACTTGCGTACTGACCTGCATCCTGATCTCCGTCGTCCCTATGCCGTGGCTGGCGTCGGCCGGGATCTCTGGCTGGCGATCTACCCGCAGTACGAGGAAGCCACCGGGAGTGACATGGTTCTCGAGGGCCGCCTGTACTACCCGGAGGATTACGCGATCAGCCCACCGTTGCTCCTGGCCGCCGCATCCAGCTCGATCTCGCTCCGGGGCCTCGTCCCCGCCGGCCACCATACCTGGCTGGCGCTCTGGGATCAGGTATCCGGCGACCAGCACCAGCTCGAGTTCCGCCCCTTGCACGTGCGGATGTAACCGGCCTGCCCACCGGTCCCCCCCACAGTGGAAGCGCTCGGATTCGAACCGAGGTTGCACCGGTTATGAGCCAGGGGTCCTGACCGCTGGACGACGCTTCCGCGATGCAGGATACCGCATCTGTTGGCAGGTCGGGAAATGCGAGCGCCCCGAGAGTGGCGCCGCCTTGACCTCGAGGTGGGAGCCCGCTGGTTCGGACCCGGAGTGACTCTGCAGCGCTACTCCCTTTGGCCTTGTCGGGGGCTCCGGGGGGCCGGTGCGGCCTACCGATGGAGCCCAATATCGTTGGGCAGTCTTCACTAGCGGCCCTCCCCACGGCCGTCGGACACTGGTGCCCCTGTGGGCTCGGCTAGAGTGCTCCCGGTTTGAATGGATCGAGCCCGATGAGTCAAACGGGGCCCGGTTGCGCAGCGAAGCGACCGCGCAGAGGGACCCGTTCAAACTGCAAAAGGTCTAGGCGTATCGAACAGGCGCCATGAGCTCATTTCGTGGCGCTTCGAGCCCGCGGCGAGCGAGGGCCCGCGTCTGGGAGGAAGACCCCTTTCGATGAGCACGATGCCAAAAACAGGTTCCCCTGGCGCGAAGATCGTGGGCCCTGCCGTCCGGGATCTCGATCGCGTGCTGACCGCGCCGGCCATGGCTTTCCTTGCGGCCCTCGAGCGCAAGTTTCGAGTTCGGCGACAAGGGTTGCTCGCCCGACGCGCCCGACGCCAGCAGGATCTGGACCGCGGCGCCACCCTGGACTTCCTGCCCGAGACCCGTGCGGTCAGGGCTGCCGACTGGCGGGTCGCGCCTGCGCCGTTCGACCTCCAAGACCGGCGCGTCGAGATCACGGGCCCGGCCGAGCCCAAGATGATGATCAACGCCCTCAATTCGGGCGCCAAGGTGTTCATGGCCGATTTCGAGGACGCGTTGTCGCCCACGTGGGCGAACGTCATCAAAGGTCAGGCCAGCTGCCAGGATGCGGTCCGCCGGACCTTGCACTATCAGAGCCCCGAGGGCAAGCGCTACGAGCTCGGCGACGCCCTCGCGACGCTGGTCGTGCGCCCCCGGGGATGGCACCTGCCGGAGCGGCATCTGGAGCTCGACGGCGAGCCCATGTCTGCAAGCTTCGTGGACTTCGGGCTCTACTGCTTCCACAACGCCAGGACTCTCCTGGCGCGCCAGAGCGGGCCGTATTTCTACCTGCCCAAGCTCGAGAACCACCTCGAAGCACGGCTGTGGAACGACGTCTTCAACTTCACCCAGGAAGCGCTCGGCATCCCTGCGGGAACCATCCGGGCCACCGTCCTGATCGAGACGATCACCGCCGCTCTCGAGATGGAGGAGATCCTCTACGAGCTCAGGGATCACGCCTCGGGACTCAACGCCGGCCGGTGGGATTACATCTTCAGCATCATCAAGAAGTTCCAGGCCGAACCGGGATTTTGCTTCCCGGATCGGTCCCGGATCTCGATGTCCGCCCCGTTCATGCAGGCCTACTGCGACCTGCTGGTGCAGACCTGCCACCGGCGGGGAGCCCATGCCATCGGCGGCATGGCTGCGTTCATCCCCAGCCGTGCCAACCCCGAGATCAACGCGATCGCCATCGCCCACGTCGTGGCCGACAAGGAGCGAGAGGCGCGTGCCGGCTTCGACGGCACGTGGGTCGCCCATCCGGACCTCGTGCCGGTTGCCCGCGCCGAGTTCGATCGCGTGCTGGGCGCCGAGCCTCACCAGAAGCACCAGCTGCGCGCAGACGTCCGCGTCGAGGCCCACGACCTGACGGATTTCTGCATCCCGGGGGGGACGATGACCGGAGCCGGGCTCAGAAAGAACATCAACGTCGCCCTTCGGTATCTCGACTCCTGGCTTGCCGGAACCGGGGCCGCAGCCCTCGACAACCTGATGGAAGACGCCGCGACCGCCGAGATATCCCGCGCCCAGCTCTGGCAGTGGATCCACCACCAGGCGGTTCTGGACCGCGACGGTGCTCCGTCTGCGGGCTCCGGGTCCCGTCGCCAGGCCGGGCCGGCGCCGTCTGGTCGGGCGAGCGGCACGGGAGTCGGCCAGCGCGAGGCCGGACGTGCTTCGGGTGAGGTCGTCACGGTCGAGCGCTTTCGTCAGGTCTGCCGCCAAGAGCTGGAGCTCCTGGGTCCCGGCCTGGGCAACCTCGAGCAGGCCGCCCGGCTCCTCGACATCCTGGCGACCCGTACGGCCTTCGTGGAGTTCTTGACGCTTTCGGCCTACGACGTCCTGGTGGCAAACGAAGCCGCGCTGGGTGATTGAAAGCGCCGGCCGGACGAGATGGCGATCTTGAAAGGGGGGGCCAGCACATGGATCGGTTCCAGGGGGAAGTGCACCAGCTCGAGCACGCCTGGGCGCGGCAAGCCCGGTGGCAGGGGATCCGCCGGAACTACACGGCCGCGGAAGTGGTGCGCTTGCGGGGATCGCAGCGCATCAAGCACTCGCTCGCCCGGGCGGGCGCCGGGCGCCTCTGGGAGCTCTTGACCCGGCAGGACAGGGTGGCGACGTTCGGCGCGCTTAGCGGCGCGCAGGCCACGCAGATGGTCAAGGGTGGACTCGACGCGATCTATGTCAGCGGGTGGCAGGTGGCGGCCGACGCCAACGCGGCGGCCCACACCTACCCCGATCAGAGCCTCTATCCCAGCAACAGCGTTCCGGCACTGGTACGCCGGATCAACAATGCCTTTGCCCGTGCCGACCAGATCGACTGGGCCGAGAACGGCCACTCCACGCGCCACTGGTTCGCCCCGATCGTAGCGGACGCCGAGGCCGGTTTCGGAGGCGCGATCCATGCCTTCGAGCTGATGAAGGCCATGATCGAGGCCGGGGCGGCCGGCGTGCACTTCGAGGACCAGCTGGCTTCCGAAAAGAAGTGCGGGCATCTGGGCGGCAAGGTCCTGGTGCCGACGAACCAGTTCATCCGGACACTCTCGGCCGCTCGCCTGGCGGCGGACGTCCTCGACGTGCCGACGGTGCTGGTGGCCCGCACGGACTCCCTGGGGGCCAAGCTCGTGACCAGCGACATCGATCCCTGGGATGCCGAGTTCCTCACGGGCGATCGAACCCCCGAAGGATACTTCATCGTGCGGTGCGGGATCGAGGCCGCCATCCACCGGGCGCTGGCGTATGCGCCCTATGTCGACGTGCTCTGGTACGAGACCTCGGTGCCGGACATCGCCGAGGCGCGCGCTTTCGCGCAGGCGATCGCCGCTCGCTTCCCGGGCAAGCTCCTGGCCTATAACCTCTCACCCTCGTTCAACTGGCGGCTCAAGCTCGCCGACGATGCGATCTCCAGGTTCCAGGACGACCTGGCCGAGCTGGGTTACCACTTCCAGTTCATCACGCTGGCCGGGTGGCACCTCCTCAACTACCATACCTTCGACCTGGCCCAGGCCTTTGGCGCCGAGGGTCTGCCCGCCTATGTCCGCCTGCAGCAGGCGGAGCTGGACCGGGAGATCGAAGGCTATACCGCCAGTCGTCACCAGCGGGAGGCCGGCACGGGCTACTTCGACCTCGTGAGCGCGACCGCCGCCGGCGGCTGCAGCTCGACCTCGGCCCTGGACGGTTCTACTGAGAACGACCAGTTCGTCGAACCCGCGCCCTGCGTGCAGGGGGATCTGTACACGATCGAGCAGCTGGAGAACGGAGAGGCCAACGTGCGTCTCTGGTGAGCCGCGGCAGTCGGGAGCCCGACCGGGCGAGATTCGGCATTGATCTTCTCGCCTTGAGCCTGTACGATGCCTGTTCCGGAAATTGCGTAATTGGATTTTGATCGATCAGCTCGGCTTCTCTGACTGACCCGATGGCAGCCCGCGACCAGGCGGATGCAGGCCGTCGGGCGTTCGATCTGAGTTTGTTCGATCACAAGGTCCGTTAAAGCTGCCCAGGCCCAGGCCCGGCACGAATATCCCCCCAAGTAAAGGAGCACGGATGAGTTCCAGGTTCGACTACATCAAGATCGGCATCGCCTCTCCGGAACGCATCCTCTCGTGGTCCCGCGGCGAGGTGACAAAGCCCGAGACCATCAACTACCGGACGCTCAAGCCCGAGCGCGACGGCCTTTTCTGCGAGCGGATCTTTGGCCCGGCCAAGGACTGGGAATGCCACTGCGGCAAGTACAAGCGCGTCCGCCACAAGGGCATCATCTGCGAGCGCTGCGGCGTCGAGGTGACCGACTCCAAGGTGCGCCGCTACCGCATGGGACACATCAAGCTTGCGGCATCCGTGGCGCACATCTGGTACCTCAAGGGCATCCCGAGCTTCATGTCCTTGCTCCTCGACATCCCGCTCAAGAGCCTGGAGAACGTCGTCTACTTCAACGAGTACCTGGTGCTCGATCCCGGTAATGCCGCGGTCAACGGTCAGCCGCTCCAGGAACGCGAAACCATCACCGAGGACGTCTTCGAGGAACTCGAGTCCAAAGAGGCCACCTTCACGGCCAAGATGGGGGCCGAGGCCATCAAGGAGCTCCTCGACAAGATGGACATGGCCGAGCTCGCCAAGAAGCTCAAGAACGATGTCGAGACCAGCTCCGGCACCAAGAAGGCCAAGTCCATCAAGCGGCTCCGTGTCGTCGAGGCCTTCCTCTCCGCGAGCCATCGGCCAAGCTGGATGATCCTCGACGTCATCCCGGTCATCCCGCCCGATCTCCGCCCGATGGTCCAGCTCGACGGTGGTCGGTTCGCCACCAGCGACCTCAACGACCTCTACCGCCGCGTCATCAACCGCAACAATCGCCTGTACCGGCTCAAGGAGATGGGCGCGCCCGACATCATCATCCGCAACGAGATGCGGATGCTCCAGGAGGCCGTCGATGCCCTCATCGACAACGGTCGCCGGGGCCGCGCCGTGGTGGGCCCCAACAACCGCCCCCTCAAGAGCCTGTCGGACATCATCGAGGGCAAGCAGGGCCGCTTCCGCCAGAATCTGCTCGGCAAGCGCGTCGACTACTCGGGCCGTTCCGTCATCGTCGTCGGTCCGCCCCTCAAGCTGCACCAGTGCGGCTTGCCCAAGGAGATGGCTCTCGAGCTGTTCAAGCCCTTCGTCATGAACAAGCTCGTCGAGCGCGGCATCGTCCAGAACATCAAGTCCGCCAAGAAGAAGATCGAGCGCGGTGAGAACATCGTCTGGGACATCCTCGAGGAGGTCATCCGCAACCACCCGGTCCTTCTCAACCGCGCCCCGACGCTGCACCGGCTGGGCATCCAGGCCTTCGAGCCCCTGCTGGTCGAGGGCCGGGCGATCCAGATCCATCCGCTGGTCTGCACGGCGTTCAATGCCGACTTCGACGGCGACCAGATGGCCGTCCACGTCCCGCTGTCCATCGAGGCACAGACCGAGGCCCGCATCTTGATGCTCGCCTCCAACAACGTGCTCTCTCCCGCTACCGGCAAGCCCATCATCACGCCGACCCAGGACATGGTGCTGGGAACCTACTACCTCACCATCGAGAATGCCAAGGCCCTCCGCGGCCAGGGCATGGTGTTCAAGACGTTCACCGATGCCCTGTCGGCGTTCGCCGAAGGCCGGGGCAAGGACAACCACCACACGATTCTCGACCTCCACGCCAAGATCATCGTCCGTTTCGAGGGGCCGCGCGAGGAGCCCGGCGACTGGCTCGATCGCTCCCTTGCGATCGCCGATGGCGATGCCAAGCGTGAGTGGCTCGAGAATGCCCTGGCGCAGAAGAAGGTCATGGTCACGACCGTGGGCCGCATCATCCTCAACGAGGTGCTGCCGCCCGAGTTCCCCTTCATCAACAAGATGATCGACAAGAAGGAGCTCGGTCGGCTCATCATGCGGGCCTACGACCAGCTGTCGGCCACCCGGGCCGCCCAGCTCGCCAACGACCTCAAGAGCCTTGGCTTCAAGTACGCGACCAAGGCCGGCGTTTCCATCGCGATCGCCGACCTCTACGTCCCCACCGAGAAGCGCGAGATCCTCGATCGGGCCGAGCGCGAGATCGAGCAGTCGCGCCACGACTTCCTCCGCGGCCAGATCACCGAGGTCGAGCGCTATTCCAAGGTCATCGACACCTGGTCGGCGGCCACCGAGGAGCTAACCGGCAAGATCGTCGAGACCTACGACCGCCTCAACTCGGTCTACATGATGGCCTTCTCGGGAGCCCGAGGTAATCTCTCGCAGGTCCGCCAGCTCGTCGGCATGCGCGGCCTGATGGCCGACCCGGCCGGCCGGATCATCGACCTCCCGATCACGTCCAACTTCCGTGAGGGGCTCAACGTCACCGAGTACATCATCTCGAGTTACGGCGCCCGCAAGGGTCTGGTCGACACGGCACTGCGCACGGCCGACTCCGGGTACCTCACCCGCCGCCTGGCCGACGTGGCGCAGGATGTCATCGTTCGCGAGGAGGACTGCCTGACCACCAAGGGCCTGCTCCTCACCGACATCAAGGAGGGCGACAGCGTCGTGGTCCCGTTGCGGGACCGGGCCGTGGGCCGGGTCGTGGCGGCCGACGTCACGAGCCATGACCCCGAGCGCCAGGGCGAGATCATCTTCGAGCGGGGGCACCTGCTGCAGCAAGGCGACATGGCCAAGCTCGCACAGCATCGGATCACCGAGATGCTGATCCGGTCCCCGCTGACCTGCGCCAGCATGCGCGGCATCTGCAAGCTCTGCTACGGCTGGAGCCTGGCGGACAACCACCTGGTCAACATCGGCGAGGCCGTGGGTATCATCGCGGCCCAGTCGATCGGAGAGCCCGGAACCCAGCTCACGATGCGCACGTTCCACACGGGCGGCGTCTTCACGGCGGCCTCGACGGCCGTCCAGATCAAGGCCAAGCACGGCGGTTCGGTGCACTTCGTCGAAGAAGCCGTTACCCGCGAGTACCGCACCAAGCACGGCGCCCGGATCCAGATCACCGACAAGGAGTGCTCGATCGACGTCCGCTACGGCAAGAAGGTCGATCACATCACGATCCCCATGGCGTTCGAACTCAAGGTCAAGGATGGCGACACCGTCGAGGTCGGGCATACCCTCGCCGAGAGCTCGGGCGAGCTCCGCGGCGCGGCGCGCAAGTCGCTCGAGAAGGCCTTCAAGGAGATCAGCTCCGACATCAGTGGCATGGTCGACTTCCAGAACTTCCGCTCGGAAGAAAAGACCGATCGCCAGAACAACGTCACCCGCCTTGCCGTCCCCGAGAAGGGCAAGGAAGGCGAGTCCATCATCTGGGTCGTCGGTGGCGACGTCTTCAGTCTCCCCGCAGGTGCCAGGATCAAGGTCAAGGACGGCCAGACCGTCAACGATGGCGACGTCATCGCCGAGACGACGATCTCGACGGAGCTCGGCGGTGAGCTGCGGCTCGGCGCCGACGTGCAGCTAGAGGAGCGGGGTCGCGATACGGTCATCACGGGCGGCCGCGACATCTCGGTGGTCACCGCGAGCCTGCACTGCGACGGCTACCTCACCGGCACCAAGGAGCCCAAGCTCCGCATCGGCGATGCCGAGAGCGGCACTGAACGCCTCTTCACCGTCAAGGTGGGCGACGGCCAGCGCGTCGAGAACGACACCATCATCGCCGAGCATATCGACGAGGAGGACCTGGTGCCGTCTGCCGGCGAGATCCGTTACGTCGACGCCAACTTCCTCGACAAGGACAAGCGCACGTTCTCCAAGCCGGTGAAGCTGCTGTTCGTGCCCGAGGAGCGCGTGAGCGTCAACAAGGACAACTCGCTGCTCATGGAGGGCTTCAAGAACGGCATGGAGGTCGCGGCCGGCAGCGAGGTCGTCCGCGATGTTGAGATCAAGTCCAACGGCGTCATGCAGATCCTCGAGGACAACAACATCATCCGCGAGATCCTGGTCTTCCCTGGCGAGCGCTACGAGATCCCCGAGGATCTGGCGCTCGAGGTCGAGGATGCCCAGGAGATCAAGGAAGGCCAGCTCATCGCGCAGGGAATCAAGAGCCGTACGTCGGGCATCATCCGCGTGATCGAGATCGACGAGGATGGCCTGAAGGTCGTGGTCGTGCGGCGCGCCGTGGAGCGCGTCATCAAGCCCTCGACGGATGGCATCCCGTTCCTGGCCAATGCGCAGGAGATGGCCTTGCAGTTCGGCACCCGGCTCCAGGTGAAGGATGGCGAGCGCGTCAAGGCGGGCGCAACCCTGGCGAAGACCGAGGTCACGCTCAAGCTGACGGGCCAGCTGGCCTTCCTGGCCGGCAAGGTCGAGCTTCCCGAGATCGAGACGATCGCACATGGCGAGCACGGGGAGGACGAGATCGAGGCCGAGGCCGAGGTTGAGACCGAGGTTGCAAGCCAGCCTCGCGGCTTCGACATCACCATTCTCGAGTCCCTGGCGCTGCGGCGCGATATTCCTGCCCTGGCCAAGCGGGCGGATTTCCGCGAGCAACAGGTGGTCACCTACCTGATGGCCAAGGCGGGCCAGAAGGTCACCCCCGGTACGATCGTCGTGCGCACCGAGATCCTCAGCCACGCCACGGGCACCCTGGAGGAGCCCAGGCTCGGCGAGGGCATCATCACCCGCCTGCTCCTGGTCACCCCGGAGCACGGCGACGTGTACGACGTCGCCAAGCGCGATCAGCTGGTCAAGAATGGCCAGTACATCCTCGAGGGGACCGAGCTGGGCGATGGCAAGAAGAGTGCCAAGCCAGGCCGTGTTTACGTCGACGGCGATCGGCTCTTCGTCCGGCACGCCCGGCCGTACCTGATCAGCGCCGGCACGCAGTTGCTCTGCACCTCGGGCGACATCGTGGTCATGGGCGAGACCCTCGCCACGCTGGTCTACGATCGCATCAAGACCGGGGACATCATCCAGGGTCTTCCTCGCGTCGAGGAACTCCTGGAGGCCCGCAAGCCCAAGGACAGCGCCGTCATCACCGAGCGTCTTGGTGACGTCGACATGGAGGGCGATCCCGAGGAAGTCGCCAAGGTTCAGGTCCGCGTCGAGGGCGGGGGCGTCGACGAGTACACGGTCCCGCCGGGTTCCCGCGTCATCGTCAACAAGGGCGATTTCATACCGGCGGGCTCCCCGATCACCGACGGCCCGATCAATCCTCACGACGTGCTCCGGGTTCTGGGCGTCGAGGCCACGCAGCGCTACCTGGTGGACGAGGTCCAGATGGTGTATCGCAGCCAGGGCGTCGAGATTGCCGACAAGCACATCGAGGTCATCGTGCGGCAGATGACGCGCAAGATGAAGGTCGAGGATCCCGGAGACAGCACGATGCTACCCGGCGAGCTCATCGAGGGCCTCGAGGCCGCCAAGATCCAGGAGGAGATGCGAGCCACCGGCAAGGCTGAGGGCGACGTTCGTCCGATCCTGCTCGGCATCACCAAGGCCTCCCTCAACACCGAGTCCTTCGTGTCGGCGGCCTCCTTCCAGGAGACCACCCGCGTCCTCACCGAGGCTGCGATCGAAGGCAAGCGGGACTGGCTCCACGGCCTCAAGGAGAACGTGGTCATCGGTCGCCTGATCCCCGCGGGCACGGGATTCTTCGACACCCAGGAAGAGCCCGAGCCGCTCGGCCCCGAGTCGGCCATCATCGGGGGCGTGCCCCCCGAGGTGCTCGAGTCGATCTAGAGTGCTCCCGGTTTGAATGGATCGAGCCCGATGAGTCAAACGGGGCCCGGTTGCGCAGCGAAGCGACCGCGCAGCGGGCCCCGTTCAAACTGCAAAAGGCCTAGGCATCCAGATCCGCTCAGGTTCGGGCGAGCCGGTCTACGGGCCGGCTCGCCCGAAGTCTTTGCGCGCAGGGGCCAGCCGAGCGCGTCCGGAGCGTGTCGGAGTTCGGACTCACGACGAAACCCCCCCGGGGAAAAGCCCGGAGGGGTTCAAGGGTCAAGGAACTACAGGTCGCTCCCGGTTTGAAAAGGTCAACGGTGCTCCCGGCTCGAGTGGATCGGGCCCGAGGAGTCAAACGGGTCCCGGTTGCGCAGCGCAGCGGGCCCCGTTCAAACTGCAAAAGGCCTAGCGGATCTCGCCCTCGAGGTCGTAGTGGATGACGACCTTGTCGCTGGTCTTGATGGCACCGAACATCATGACGGGCGGCTGGATTCCAAAATCGGACATCTTGAGGGCCTTCTTGCCGGTGATGTGGATCTTGGAGCCATCCATCTGGCCCTCGGCGTCCAGCGTGACGTCCTGCTCGTGGCCCGCGACGGTCAGGGCGCCGGTGGCTTCGATGTCGAGCCTGGACCCCTGCTCGCTGACCACGTGATAGCTCGCGAGGTCGAAGGAGATGTCAGGGTTGGCATCCGCCTTGAGATTCTTGTAGAGGGCACTGTTCATCATGCCGCCCTCGGGAGACTTGAGGCTCTTGGTTGGAATCTTTACCACGAGCGTGGACAAGCCGCCCTTGCGCAGGCCCGCGGCGAAGGATGCGGGGCTGATGCTGGATGCGAGCCCGACCGAGATGTCGACCGAGTGGCTCGTCGCCTTGTAGGGATGGAGCGTCGAACGCCCCTCGAGCCAGACACGGCTGCTGGAAAAGACGATGCTCGGCGCGGCGAGCGCCGGCGCTGACACGGCGAAGACGAGCGTGCTGGCGGCCAGGATCTTGGACGCAATGGAGGATGGCGTTGAACTCTTCATGGCAAGGATCTCCTCTTTGATCCGATCATCGGGCACTCGAATGCCCTTGACATCAGGGTTTTGCCCGTTGAAGCCATCCGCAGCCCCTACGCAGACGCAGGATCTTCGTCATCGTCTCCCGCTACGAATTGCAGGGCGGATTCGTCTAAAAATGAGCGGCCCAAAGGAGTCAAACGGGGCCCGGTTGCGCAGCGCAGCGACCGCGCAGAGGGACCCGTCAAACTGAGAAAGATACGGGGCCCGGTTGCGCAGCGCAGCGACCGCGCAGAGGGACCCGTTCCCGCTGCAAAAAGATACCGGGGCCCGGTTGCGCAGCGCAGCGACCGCGCAGAGGGACCCGTTTATACTGCAAGATCGGGCCCGCTGCACGATGGCCATTCAATATCCTGCATTTGACGGTATGGCGACGCCGCGGGCGCCGGCTATACTCTCGGTGGTTCCCACGAAAGGATAGAGCGATCCCGCGCACGCAACGTTGGGCTCTGGTTCCCCTGGTGGCCGGGGCGACACTCTTGATGGGCGCCCGTTCGCCCATCGCCGTCGAGGTCCATTGCCTCCGAGGCGGGGCCGTCGATATCCAGGGATCGTTCTCGGCCCCCGCGACAACCGCCTGTGCCTGGTCTGTCCTGACCGACTATGGCCACCTCGGCCGGTTCGTCCCGTCGATCCTGTGCAGCCGGGTCCAATCCACAGACGGGGATAGCCTCATGGTTCTCCAGCAGATCGCCGGCAGGTTCCTCATCTTTTCCCGGACCCTGCAGGTCCTGCTGGACATCCACGAGGACCCCGAACATTCGATCTCCTTCACGGACGTATCGAGGCGCGATTTTGCCTTCTACCATGGCGACTGGGCCCTGAGCGACGGCAGTGGCTCGGTCGAGGTGCGGTACGAGGCGCAAGCCAAGCCGCGGACCTTTCCCCCGTTCTGGGCGGGCCAGCTCTTCGAGGACACGGCCCGGTCGCAGCTCGAGGCGGTTCGTGCCGAGATCCTCCGGCGCTCGCGTCAGCACGCGTCCTGACTTTTCGGGCCCGATCGTTTCGAGGCGGAACGCTCTCGTCAGCCGAGCACGGATCGCGAAAATCTCACCACAGGCGAAGGGACAGGAGATCCAGGAGGCGTGCACGCTGCCGGCAGATCGGGCAGGCCTCGGAACAGTCCTTGAAACCCGGACACGACAGGCACGGGCCCCGCACGAAACAGGGCCGGACCCCGGTAGATAGCGGCTCGCAGGGACACGAGCACGAGTGTTTCGTTCGAGGTGACATGGGCATCTCCCCCCCCACCTCACCCTATCCCTCCGGGCGGGCAATCCATCCGTTGGTTCCCCGTAGCGCAGGTTCGTGCCGCGGCCCGTTCTCCGGTGGCGCGGGCTCGGTCCTAGCGGAGGGCGCGGGGCAGCGAAACGGTGAAGGTCGCGCCCTTGCCGGGAGTGCTGGCGACCCGGATCTCGCCGGCGTGCGCTTCGGCGATCGCCTTGGCGAACGCGAGCCCGAGTCCCATGCCTCCGAAACGCCGCGTGCTGCCCTGGTCGGCCTGGAAGAATTTGTCGAAGATCTTTGGCTGGACGGCGGGCTCGATGCCGATTCCCGAGTCCACGACCGACAGGAGCGCCCGATCCGGCGTGGCTCCGATCTTGAGGGTGACGCGGCCCGGGGCGGGAGTGAAGGTCTGGGCGTTCTCGAGCAAGAATCCCATCATGCGCGAGATGCGAGGCAGATCGACCAGGCCCAGGACCGGCTCTCTGGCCACCTTGAGCTCGAAGATCAACCCGCGGGCCTTGAACTGCTCGCGCCAGTCGCGGGCCCACTGGCGCGCCGCCTCGTTCAGGTCGCTCAAGACGGGCCGCAAGCGGACCTTGCCGGCGCCGATCGCGGTGAAATCGAGCAGGTCGTTGACGATCCGGCTCATCCGCTCGGCCGCAGACATCATCTCCTGCAAGAAGACACGCTGCTCCCCGCTGACGGGGCCCGCCAGACCGTCTTGAAGCGCGAACGCGTAGTTGATGACCTTGTGCAGGGGAGTCCTGAGCTCGTGGCTGACGGTGGCGAGGAAATTGGTCTTGAGCTCGTCGAGCGTCGACAGCTCCTCGTTGGCCCGGCGCAATCCGTCGAGGAGCTCCCCGCGCTCGATCGCCACCGCCAGGGACATTGCCAGGGTCTGAGCCAGCGGCAGGTGCTCCTCGGTATAGGCATGGGGCCTGAACGAAGAGAAGAAGACCACGCCGGTCACGCGATCCGAGATCAGCAGTGGCACCGAAAGGTTCGAGCGCATGCCCTCTTGAAGCAAGAGGTCGCACCGTGCCGAGGGCCGATTGGCGCGATACAGCTCGAGATCCTCGATGATGCGCAGCCGGCGCCGGAGCACGATGGGCTCCAGGCTGCTGTCCGCTACCGAGCCTTCGTCGCCGACTCCCCACAGAACCGGGGCTCGCGAGCGGACGTAGCGGCTCACCAGCTGGTCGCCAGGCTCCAGCATCGCGATGCCGATCCGGTCGACGGGAATCAGGGGGTCGAGGGTGTCGAAGAGGAGATCTACCACCTGCTCGGCTGACAGCCCCTTGTTGAGCGCGACGAGGACCTCGAGGATCTCGCGCCCTGCGGCATCGTCGCCGGCCGGTTCCGACACGAAGAAGCGGCTGCCCGGTATGGGCAGCCACGCCTTGCGGTCCTCCACGACGTGCACCACATGTAACATCTCTCCCCCAAAGCCAGATTCGATCCGTGCTTGCCCCTGATACGGCTGCCCTCTTTCGCGGTATCATTCAACTGATGAATCCGGAATTTCCACCGGTTCCGCTTGAGGCCAGCGAACGCAGCTACCGCTCCCTGGTCGAGGCGGGGATCCTGCTGACCCGCCAGTTGTCGCTCGATGCCGTGCTGCAGCGCATCGTCGAGGTCGCGTCGTCCATTCTCTCCGCTCGGTACGCCGCGTTGGGCGTGCTTTCGGAAGACGGGTCCAGGCTCACCAATTTCGTCACGACTGGCCTGACCGAAGAGGATCGCGTCAGGATCCCCTCCCTTCCCACCGGCAAGGGGCTCCTGGGGGTGGTGCTGAAGAAGCCTCTGCGCCTGGCGGACCTCAAGGACGACCCGAGGTCCGGCGGATTCCCGGAGGGCCACCCCCCGATGCGCTCGTTCCTCGGGGTACCGATCAGCTTCCGGGGCAAGACCTTCGGCCGGCTCTACCTCACCGACAAGATCGGGACCGACGAGTTCAGCCTGCAGGATGAGCAGCTGGCCGGGATTCTGGCCTCGCAAGCGGCGGTCGCCATCGAGAACGCGATGCTCTACGAGCAAGCTCGCGAGGCCAACCGCCTCAAGAGCGAGTTCCTGGCCAAGATGAGCCACGAGCTGCGCACGCCGATGAACTCCATCATCGGTTTCACCGAGCTCGTGCTGTCCGGCAACCACGGTCCGCTCACCGATCGCCAGCACAACAGCCTCGAGCGCGTTTTGCGCAATGCCAAGAACCTTCTGGGGCTCATCAACGACATCCTCGACCTGTCCAAGATCGAGGCCGGCAAGACGACCATCCAGATCGAAGCCTTCCGCCCCCTGCAGATGATCCAGGCGGTCTTCTCCACGCTCGAGCCCATGGCCACGGCCAAGGGACTGGCGGTCACGATGATCGACGAGGGCTGCCCGCCGCTGGTCATGGGTGACGAGCCCAAGGCGCGGCAGGTCGTGCTCAATCTGCTTTCCAACGCCATCAAGTTCACAGCTCAGGGCGAGGTGCGGGTCGTGCTCGGGATGCTCGACGACAAGACCTGGTCCGTGTGCGTCGAGGACACCGGGATCGGCATCGCCCCCGAGTTCCACGAGCTGATCTTCGAGGAGTTTCGCCAGGCGGATTCCTCGCCGGCGCGCCAGGCGGGAGGCACCGGTCTGGGCCTGGCCATCAGCCGCAAGCTGGCGCATCTGATGGGCGGCTGGCTCACCCTCGAGAGCGAGGTCGGCAAGGGCAGCGCGTTCGCGATGTTCCTGCCGACGGGCATCCACCTCCCCGAACCGGGTTCGACCACCCTGACGGCCGCCAACCGCGTGGTGCTCGTCGTCGACGACGACCCCGAGGTCCTCGACCTGATGGGCGAGAAGTTCGCGGGGTCGGGTTTTGCCATGGTGCGAGCCCGCACCGGCGAGGAAGCCCTGCGCCTGGCCAAGGCCTTGCACCCCGACGTCATCACGCTGGACGTGATGATGCCCGGCCTCGATGGCTGGCAGGTGCTCATCGCGCTCAAGCGCGATCCCGAGCTCCGCACGATCCCGGTGGTCATGGCGACGATCATGGAGGACAAGAGCCTGGGCTTCAGCCTCGGTGCGGCCGAGTACCTGGTCAAGCCCATCGCCAAGGAGCGTCTGCTGGAGGTCCTCTCGGCGATGGTGCCGGATCGCGAGGGGCCGATCCTGATCGTCGACGATTCGGCCGACGATCGAGCTTTCCTGCGGCACGTCATCGAATCGGCTGGATTCGGCGTCCTGGAGGCCTCGAGCGGCGGCCAGGCCCTCGATATCCTGAGCCGGTTCACCCCCGGGATGCTGGTCCTCGACCTGTTGATGCCCGAGATGGATGGCTTCGAGCTGATCACGCGGCTGCGGGATCGCGCGGATACGGCCAGCCTTCCGATCCTGGTGTTCACCGGCCGCGATCTGTCCGAGGAGGACTTGACCTGGCTGACGGCAGGCACCCAGCGCGTGCTTCGCAAGGCGGCGCTCTCGCCCGATGAGCTGCTCGGCGAGATCAAGGCAGTGCTCTCCCTGGCAGGCAAGCGGTAACGGTGGAAGACTTGCGCGTACTCCTGGTCGAGGACGTGGACGACAACCGTTACCTGGCGCGTTGCCTCCTCGAGAGCGCCGGCCACGTCGTCGAGGAGGCGCTGAACGGCGCCGATGCCCTCGATCGGGCCGAGCGCTCGCACCCCGACCTCATCTTGCTGGACATGTCGCTTCCGATCGTCGATGGCTGGGAGGTCCTGCGCCGCCTGCGGGCCGATCCCGCGCTCGCTGCGATTCCCGTCGTCGCCCTGACGGCCCACGCCATGGCTGGCGACAAGGAGCGCATCCTCGAGGCCGGAGCGCGAGGCTACATCCCCAAGCCACTCAACGTGCCCAGCTTCGTCCAGCAGGTCGTCGACTGTACTCTGCCGCAGTCGCCATGAGCCGCCGGATACTCGCGATCGACGACAACTCCGACAACCTGGCGTTGCTCGAGGCGCTCTTGCCTGAATACCGGCTCGAGCTGGCGAGTTCGGGGGCCGAGGGCCTCGAGAAGGCCCGCACCTTCAGACCGGATCTCGTCTTGCTGGATGTCCACATGCCGGGCATGGATGGTTTCGCCACGCTGGAGGCCATGCGCCGGGATTCCCGGATCGACCACATCCCGGTGATCTTGCTGACGGCCGCCTACAAGGATCCCGACAGCATCCGGCGGGGCCTGGAGCTTGGCGCGAGCGAGTACCTCACCAAGCCCCTCCAGACCGACGAGCTCCTGGTTCGCGTCCACGCGGTCCTCCGCGCCGCGTCGGCCGAGCGGGAGCTCGAACAGTTGCGCCGCGACTTCTCGGCCATGCTCCTGCACGACCTCCGGGCGCCCCTCGAGAGCGTGCGCCTGGCACTCTCCCTGCTCGATCGCCAGGCCTCCGAGCCGCAGCACCAGCTGGTGAGCCTCGCCCGCACCGGCCTGTCCGAGGTCGAGGACCTGGTGGAGGGGCTCATCGAGGGTTACCGGCTCGACGAAGGCGAGCTGCCGCTCGAGCCGTCCGTGTTCGAACTCGGCCCGCTGTGCGCGGAGGTCGCCCAGCACGCGGACCTGCAAGCTCGCCAGCGCGGCATGGACATCCGGCTCGAGGTTCCTGCCGAGGTGCGCTGCCGGGCCGATCGGCGCATCGTCCGGCGGGTGCTGGCCAACCTCGTGGGCAATGCGATCAAGTACGCGGATCCGGGCGACATCACCGTGACGGCGGCCGTGACGGGCGAACTGATCCAGGTCGAGGTGCAGGACCCGGGCCCCGGGATGGCTCCCGATGTGGCCGAGCACGCCTTCGACCGCTACTTCCACCAGAGCCGCCGGCGCGAGAAGGAGTCCGGCGGCCTCGGCCTGGGCCTGGCCTTTTGCCGGCAGGCCGTCGAGGCCCATGGCGGAACGATCGCGGTCCAGACCCAGATCGGCCAGCCGACGTCGATCGGTTTTACCCTTCCCGCGGCCCCCTCGGTCCGCTGACGGCCGGGATCCCAAGAATATATTCGGAGCTGGCCCGGTGCCTTCAAGCCGGGAGCGTGCTAGTCGGAAGGCTGCGCCGCCTGCTGCCGGACGAGCAGCACGGGGACGGAAGAACGCTCCAGCAGGTGGCGCGGGACCTCACCGAGCGGAGCACCCGTGCGGCTCTTCGCCCGGCTGCCGACGACCACGAGGTCGGCGCTCTCGCTCGCAGCCACATCCAGGATGACGGTGACGGGATCTTGACCCACGCGCCAGATGGACTTGGGCACGATGCCTTGCCGGCCCAGGATCTCCTTGGAGCGTGCCAGGTCCGCGATGGCGCGGGCGGCCCCATCGTCCCGGCCGGAGCTGACGGCGATCAGGACCACGGAAAGCTGCCCGAGGCCCGGACCCAGCAATACGGGAAGGCGTTCCAGCGCGGCTTCGGCCGAGCGGGAACCATCCGTCGCAAAGAGAACCCTCATCGCCTGGCATCGCCCTCGCGGCTCGATCCTAGCGGGACGACGTACCCGGCTCTTCCCTGGAAAGCACTGATGTTCCTGGGAGCGGTTCGGGTCCCGGCGATCGCGGCAAGCAGACCCGCTGTCGGTCTCCCGCCGCGGAACGGCATGCCTGCTGATACGGCCAGGACCAAGCAATAACGACGGTTTTCAGGGCAAGTGGCGGGGGCTGGCGCTAAGTATCGACTACGCATGCACCCGCTGGCGCATGGCGGTATGCTCTAGGTATGATGGATGCAGTGCCCTCGCCCCCCACACGCCGCATTCGCGTTCTGCTCGCTGACGATCACGCCCTTTTGAGGGCGGGAGTCCGCATGCTGCTCGAGGCCGACGGCCGCTACGAGGTTGTCGGCGAGGCCGCCAACGGCGTCGAGGCGATCAAGATGGCCAAGGAGCTCAACCCCGATGTCGTCCTCTGTGACGTCTCGATGCCGAGGCTCAACGGGTTCGAGGCCACGCACGAGATCCGTCGCACCTTGCCCGCCACCAAGGTCCTGTTGCTCTCGATGCACGAGGGCGACGAGTACTTCTTCAAGGCCCTGCGCGCCGGTGGGTCCGGCTACGTTCTCAAGCGCGCCACGGAGACCGAGCTCCTCGGGGCCCTGCGCGAGATCCTGCGGGGCGGCGTGTACCTCCGCCAGCCTACCGCGCAGCGCATCCTCCAGGAGGCGCTCGATTCGGGCGATACTCCCGACGGCCCGGATGCCCTTTCGGCGCTGACTCCCCGCGAGCGCGAGGTGCTCAAGGCGATCGCCTCGGGTCTCACCAACCAGGAGATCGCCGATCGCCTGGTCATCAGCGTCCGCACGGTCGAGACCCATCGCGCCCACATCATCGACAAGCTCGGCATCCGCAAGCGCTCGGAGCTCGTCCAGTTCGCCCTCAAGAAGGGCCTGGTCGAGTAGAGCCCCCGAGGCTTCCTCGCGTCGGGGCAAACGGCGGTCGGTCTGCCTCGGGGGCGGAGTGCGCGGCGGCGGCGCCCTGAGGTCTGCGCGCGTGAGTTCTTGTGAGCTGGTCAACTTTTTGCAGGCCGGGCCGTCTGTAAGGTGTGAGGCCGCCGCTACGGCCCCACTTTCTTTGCGATGGGAGAACGCATGACCCTGGCTACACCGACCGGAACGACCGTCCTGCAAGGCACCTTCCTGACCCTCAAGGAGCAGCTATCCCGGAGCATCCTCGGGCAGGAGGCCCTGGTCGATCGCTTGCTGATAGCCCTCCTGGCGGACGGGCACTTGCTCGTCGAGGGAGCGCCCGGCCTGGCCAAGACGCGAGCGATCAAGATCCTCGGCGAGTGCATCGAGGCGGATTTCCACCGGGTCCAGTTCACCCCGGATCTGCTCCCGGCCGACCTGACGGGTACCGACGTCTTTCGGCCGCAGGACGGATCCTTCCTCTTCCAGCCGGGGCCCTTGTTTCACAACCTGATCCTCGCCGACGAGATCAACCGGGCGCCCGCCAAGGTCCAGTCAGCCCTGCTCGAGGCCATGGCCGAGCGTCAGATCACGGTGGGCAAGACGACCTACGCCCTGCCCCGACTCTTTTTGGTGATGGCGACGCAAAACCCGATCGAGCAGGAGGGGACCTACCCGCTGCCCGAGGCGCAGCTCGATCGCTTTCTGCTGCACCTGAAGATCACCTACCCGGAAGCGGAGACCGAGCGCGCCATCTTGCACCTGGCGCGTAGCGAGGCCAGCGGACACAACGAGCCGATCGAGACCCGGCTGACTCAAGAACAGCTCTTTTCGGCTCGAGCCGAGGTGCTGAACCTCTACATGGCGGAGAACCTGGAGCGTTACCTGATCGAGATCGTCCTTGCCACCCGCGACTCTTCCCGCTGCGGCGCGAAGCTGATCGGCAAGGTGCAGTGGGGAGCGAGCCCACGCGCCACCATCGCTCTCGATCGCTGTGCTCGGGCGCATGCCTGGCTGGCGGGCCGCGACTACGTAGCCCCTGAGGATGTCCAGGCCATGGCCTGCGACGTGCTGCGCCACCGCGTGGTGCTCAGCTACGAGGCCGAGGCGGAAGGCTTGACCCCGGATCGCATCGTCGAAACCCTGGTCGAGCTCATCCCCGTGCCGTGATGGATCGGAACTTCTTCCGCCGGATCGCATCCCCCACGGTCGCGGAGGGCCTGGTGCGGGTCGGCCTCGAGTCCTTGCTCGCGCTGCACGAAGCATCCCGGGCGCTCTCGCTGCAGCCGCGGCAGGTGCGTGCCTGGGCCCCGGGCGGCCATCGTTCGGTCTTCAAGGGACGTGGCATGGAGTTCGACGAGGTGCGTCCCTACATTGCGGGCGACGACGTGCGCAGCATCGACTGGCGCGTGATGGCCAGAACCGGCCGGCCCCACACCAAGATCTACCGCGAGGAGCGTGAGCGTGCGGTGGTGCTGTGGATCGATCTGCGTCCGACCATGTTCTTTGCCACGCGCGGGGCCTTCAAGGCGGTGCGCGCGGCACAGGCGGCATCCCTCCTGGGTTGGAGCGCACTGCGGCAGGGCGATCGTCTGGGCGCTCTGCTCTTCGACGGGGAGCGCCACGTGGAGATCCGGCCTCGCCGGGGCCGGGCTGCGGTCGTCCATTTGCTCGGTCAGCTGGCCGCGCATCCGTCCTGGCACACCCGGAGGGCCAGCGACGAGCGGGCCTCTCTCGATGCGATGAACCAGGCCCTGGCGCGCCTGGATCGGGTGGTCCAGCCCGGCAGCTTGATCGTCCTGTTGACCGATCTCTCTGTGCTCGCCGGGGAGGGCAGTACCCACCTCGCGCAGCTCTCGCGGCACAACGAGATTCTCCTGGTGCAGATTCACGACCCGCTGGACGCGGAGTTACCTCCGCCTGGAAGTTACCGGGTGAGCGACGGCAACAGGTTCGTCGCCCTCGAGACGGGCGATGCCAGGCGGCGCGAGCGCTACCGCCAGCAGCATGCCGAGCGGCAGGAAGCTTTGAAGGCCCTGTGTCGACGTTATCCCATCACCTGGGTCCCGATGGCGACCGCGGAAGACCCCCTGGCGGCACTCCAGCGCGTGCTGGGAGGCAGGTCGTGACGCCTGAGCTCGGCAAGCTTCGCGATATCCACGTCCCCGGGCCGGTTTCCTGGTGGCCGCCGGCGACAGGCTGGTGGATTCTCGGCTTGTTCGTATGGCTCGGCCTTGCCCTGGGAACCTGGCTCTACCTTCGCCATCTGCGCGATCGCTGGCGTCGGGCCGCCATCGAGGAACTGAGGCGTCTGCGGAACCTGGAGCCCGAGGCTGTCGTGCGGGAGATCTCCGTATTGCTTCGCCGCGTGGCGCTGCACCGTTACCCTCGCGAGGAGGTGGCTTCCCTCTCGGGAGAGGCGTGGCTGGCGTTTCTCGATGGCGCCTTGGGCACCGATGCGCCCTTCCAGAACGGGGCCGGTCGGATCCTCGCAGTCGGCCCCTATGCCCCGGATAGTGCGGTCGATACGGATGCCCTGCTTGCCCTCTGCGAACGCTGGATCCGGCGCTTGCCGGGAGGTGGGCGATGATCGCCTTCACCTGGCCGTGGCTCTTCGTGTGCCTGCCGCTGCCGCTCTTGATCCGATTCCTGTGGCCTCCCGCCGCCCGAGCCCAGGAAGCGGCGCTGCGGGTTCCCGAACTCGGTCGCTTCGATCTGGGAGTCTCTTCGTCTGCAGCTCCGGCCCGGCGGCACTGGATCGGTTGGCTGGCCCTGCTGGCCTGGATCCTGCTGGTAACCGCCGCGGCCCGGCCGGTCTGGTACGGCCAGCCCATCGCGCTGAACCGGAGCGGGCGGGATCTCATGCTTGCCGTCGACCTCTCGGGTAGCATGGCCACCCGCGACTTCATGCTGGATGGTCACCCGATCCCGCGTCTGGCCGCGGTCAAGGCGATCGCCGGAAACTTCATCCGGCGCCGGGTCGGGGATCGGATCGGTCTGATCCTGTTCGGGACGAATGCCTACGTGCAGGCGCCGCTATCCTTCGACCGCAAGACGGTGGACGCGCTGCTGCAAGAGTCCGCCATCGGCCTCGCTGGCCAGCAGACCGCCATCGGCGACGCCATCGGATTGGCGATCAAGGAGTTGCGCCGTCATCGGCACGACAACAAGGTGCTCATCCTGCTCACCGACGGTGGCAACGACGCGGGCAACGTGGGCCCGATGACCGCTGCCCGACTGGCTGCCAGGGAGGGCCTGACGATCTACACCATCGGCCTCGGGGCCAGATCCATGATGGTTCCGGGTTTCTTCGGCATGCAGCGGGTCGATCCCTCCCAGGACCTCGATGAGCAGACCCTGCGAGCGATCGCGCGGATCACACATGGCCGGTACTTCCGGGCGACCGATACGGCGAAGTTGAACCAGATCTACCGGATCCTCGACGAGCTCCAGCCGGTGGATCGGCAAAAAGAGATCTTCCGCCCGCAACGCAGTGTCTTTTACTGGCCGCTCGCGCTGGCGTTCCTGCTCGGGCTGGCAGTGGTCTGGTTCGAGGTGAGAATCGCGTGATGGCGGCCTTCCACTTCCTGCGACCCCTGTGGTTTTTTGCCCTGATACCCGTGGGCTTGCTACTTTCTCTGCTCTGGAAGCGTCAGCTCAGCCAGCGCAGCTGGGCGGCGGTCGTGGATCCGCAGCTTTTGCCCCACCTGCTGATCGGCCAGCCGCAAAGGCGCCATCTTGGGTCCATCGCTGCGCTGGCCCTGGGAGGAATGCTGGCGATCGTGGCGCTGGCCGGTCCGGTCTGGAGCCGGCAGCAGGTGCCGGTCTTCCGGCGGAGCTCGCAGCTGGTCGTCCTGCTCGACCTGTCTCGCTCCATGGACGCCGCCGACCTCGAGCCCAGTCGCTTGCAGATCGCCAGGTACAAGCTCCAGGACATCCTCGCCCGCCGCAAGGAGGGGGATACCGCACTGATCGTCTACGCTGCCGATCCCTTCGTCGTGACGCCCTTGACCAGCGACGCGCGGATCATCACCCGGCAGTTGCCGGTCTTCACGCCGGACCTGATGCCGGCTCAGGGCTCCCGCGCCGATCTGGCGATCGCGAAGGCCGCGGATCTGCTCGAACAGGCGGGCTCCATCCAGGGGCAGGTCCTGCTCGTGACCGACGGGATCCAGAACACCCCCGCAGGGCGACTCAGGACCGCCGTGAGACAGCTCGTCGCGAGCGGCTACCGCCTCAGCGTCCTGGGCGTGGGGACTCGCGCGGGAGCTCCCATTCCGCAGGCAGGCGGCGGCTTCTTGAAGGATGACCATGGCACCATTGTCTGGGCCAAGCTGCACGAAGGCGCCCTCGAGCAACTGGCGCAGCAGGGGCACGGCATCTACCGCCGCCTCGCCCCGGATGACAGCGACACCGATGCCTTGACCGCCTTCTTCGAGCGCGCGAGTTCGGCTCGGCAAACCGCACGGGTCCCGGGCTTCAAGAGCGATCAGTGGCAGGAGCAGGGGCCCTGGCTCCTCTTGCTCCTGATCCCGCTGGCGGCGCTGGCCTTCCGGCGCG
Source organism: bacterium (assembly GCA_021781555.1). GTDB lineage: Bacteria > Cyanobacteriota > Sericytochromatia > S15B-MN24 > VGJW01 > JAJXWQ01. The sequence continues at coordinate 3,250 of JAJXWQ010000018.1, read as the reverse complement.
GCTACTTGCCGGCGCTGGTCCTGGTCCTGGGATTGACCTTGATCCGGCCGGCTCCGGCCAGCGCCGCGAGCTGGTCCTCCTGGTGGCAGAACCGAGATCAACGCGGGGCCAGCGCCCTGGCTCAGCATCACCCCAGGAAGGCGGCAAAGCTCTTCGCGGACCCCCTGTGGCGAGCGGTGGCGCACTACCGCGCCGGGGATTACCGCGCCGTTGTCCAGGACCTCAAGGGCCAGCCGGGAGCCACCGCGGCGTATGACCGGGGTAATGCGCTGGCCCACCTGGGGCAGCTGCAAGCAGCGCTCGCTGCCTACGACCAGGCCCTGAAGATCGACCCCAAGCTCGCCGACGCTCGCTACAATCGCGCTCTGGTCAAGCGCTGGCTCGAGCAGCAGGCGCCGCCGCGTTCATCGCCGGGGCGATCGCAGAAGAATTCCAGGCCTGCCCCCGGCAAGGCAAAGCAGTCCTCGAAAGGGCCTGCGGCCAAGAAGCCGGGTCCCCAGGATCGGAAGAAGCCAGGTCCGCAGCGCCCGGGGAAGCGGGGCGAGCCGCCGGAAAACCAGGGCCAGCGGCCGGCGTCGAACTCGCAGTCGAAACCTGGTAGCAAGGGTGCGGGCCAGCTGGCCCGGAGGCCGGATCATCCGGCAGCCAGGCCGCAGAGCCAGGCCCAGGGGACTGGCAAGCCATTGACTCCTCGATCCGAGGGGAAGCCGTCTGGCCTGCAGGCACGGCGATCGCACGAGGAGGACGAGCAGGCCATCAGGCAGTGGTTGCAGCGGATCCCGGACGACCCGGGAGGCCTGTGGCGCCGCAAGTTCCTCTACCAGTACCAGCACGAGGATTCCGGAAAGTAGAGCGAGGCGAGAAACCACGGTGAGAAAAGCCTTGATGATCCTGGTGGCCGGGTGGCTTTGTTGCCTGGCTCCGAAGCCTGCATTCGCGGCGCTGCAAGCCTACGTCGATCAAAACCCCGTGCCGGCGAACCAGTCGTTCACGTTGACGCTCCAGAGCGATGGTGCGGGCGGATCCCCGGACCTGGCGGGCCTCAAGAAGGACTTCGACGTCCTGAATCAGAGCCAGAGCAGCACCTTCCAGGACGTCAACGGGGCCACCAGCCAGCAGATCCAGTGGCAGATCAGCCTGATGGCCAGGCGCCCGGGACACCTGGTGATTCCTTCGATCTCGGTCGGCAGCCAGAAAAGCCCCCCGATCGCGCTGACGGTCACGACCGGCGCCCGGTCTTCTGGCGGGCAACCCAAAGGCCTTTTCCTGGACGTCCAGGCGGATCCCCGCAACCCCTACGTCCAGGCGCAGGTGCACTATACCGTGCGCCTGTATCACGCCGTCGATCTGGGCAGCGGGGCGACGCTCTCAGAGCCGAGCCTGGCATCGGGGGGCGCCATCGTCGAGAGGCTTGGCAAGGCCCGGGAATACGAGACGACGCGCAACGGAATCCGCTACGACGTGGTCGAGCGGGACTATGCCCTCTATCCCCAGAGGAGCGGCAAGCTGGTCATCCCCCCCGTCGTGTTCGACGGGGATGTGGTCGAAGGGGGCGGCGGCTTCTTCGGGCTCGATCCCTTCAATGCGAGCACGCACTACCTGCGGGTGCGATCGCCGGCGGTGACGCTCGACGTGAGGCCCCAGCCCCCGGGATTCAGGGGGGGCGAGTGGCTGCCCGCCCGGAGCCTGCGCCTGGAGCAGAGGTGGTCCCAGTCGCCCTCCACCTTCACGGTCGGCCAGCCGATCACGCGGACGCTCACCGTGACGGCCAACGGCCTGACGGCGGCCCAGTTGCCAGGTCTAGAGGCTCCGATCCCCGGGCTCAAGGAGTATCCGGATCAACCGCGCTTGCAGGACGAGAAGGATAGCCAGGGGGTCACGGGCGTGCGCCGGGAGACGGTGGCCATGATCCCTACCCACGCCGGCCGGACCACCTTGCCAGAGGTCGAGGTTCCCTGGTGGAACACCGTGGCCGATCGCATGGAGACCGCACGCATCCCGGAGCAGACCCTCATGGTCGCGCCGGCTCCGGGCACGAGCGCCTCGCCGCGAGCGGAGCTACCTTCTGCCGCTGCCCTTCTTGCCGCGAGCGCGCCCGTGGCAAGTCCTGGCCATCCCCCGTCCGGACCCTGGCGGTGGATCGCCCTGCTCGCCGGCCTGGGCTGGCTCGGAACCATCCTGGCATGGGGCTGGATGGCCCGACGCCCGAAACCCGAGCGCCTTCGCAACGCGGCCGAACCGTCGCAAGGACACCTCGAACGCGATCTCGAGGCCAGCTGTCTGGCGAACGACGCGGCGCAAGCCAGGACCCTCTTGCTGGCTTGGGCCAGGCACCGCTGGCCCGAGGATCCGCCCGCCAGTCTCACCCGGCTGGCGCGCCGCTGCTCGCCTGGGCTCGCCCAGGCGCTCGAGCAGCTCGACCGCGCCCTTTACGCACCGTCCGGCGACCCGTGGCAAGGGGGCGAGCTCTGGAAGCGGTTCAGCAGCCAGAAGACGACGGGTCCAGGAGCCAGAAAGGTTGACTCCTTGGATCTCGAACCGCTCTATCCCGACAAGGCGCCTACAGCTTGACGAAACGCACGTCGTAGAAGCCGGGCAGGGCGGCGATGCGGGCCAGGAGCTCGGCCGGGATGGCCTCGTCGACGTTCAGCGCGATGACGGCCGGTCCGCGCCTGAAGGCCCGACCGAGTTGCAGGCCGTAGATGTTGACGTTGGCCTCGCCCAAGAGCGTGCCGACCCGGCCCACGACGCCCGGGGTGTCCTGGTGCGGGGCGATGAGGATGTAGCCGCTCGGCTCCATGTTGAAGGCGTGCTCGTCGATCCGCACGACGCGGGGATCGCCGTTGCCGAAGACCGTGCCGGCGACGACGCGGGCGCGCTCGCCGAAGCTCGCCTTGACCGTGACGAGGTCCGAGAATTCCGTGTGCTCGCTCGTCTTGGACTCGAAGACCTCGATCCCGCGCTGCCTGGCCACCAGCGGGGCATTGACGTAGTTGACGCCCTCGACGGCCCAGCTCAGCAGACCCTTCAGGACCGCGGTGGTCAAGGTATCCGTATTGCATCCCGCCAGACCGCCGGCAAAGAGGATCTCCAGGCGCTGCACCGGACCGTCGACCAGCTGGCCCAGGAACGCCCCGAGGGTCTCGGCGATCGCCAAAAAGGGCCGCACCGGCTCGACCACTTCGGGCCGCATCGTGGGGATGTTGACCGCGCTGCGCGCCGGCTGGCCGTCGAGCACCGCGGCGATCTG
>JAJXWQ010000106.1 GCA_021781555.1 bacterium | reverse complement strand
CCCAGCGAGGAGAAGAGCACGGAGACCACCACGATGAGCGCGAGGTACCAGGGCCAGCTGTGCGGCAGCGGCCCTCCGAAGGGCCAGCTCACGAGCAAGATGAGGTTGCCGATCACGAGCGCTCGCAGCGTCGACCCCGACAACATTCCCAGCACCATCTCGGGGTAGGAGAGCGGAGCCACCAGGATCTCCTGGATGCTCGACGAAAAGCGCATCAAGAAGAGGGAGGCGGACGCTTCGCCAAACGATGCCTCGACCACGTTCATGAAGATCAGGCCCGGGACGAGAAACTGGACGTAGGGCAGGCCCTCCATCCTGCCAACGGCGCGCCCGAATCCGATGACGAAGATGAAGAAGTACAAGAGGGTCGAGATGACGGGCGGCCACACGACCTGGTTGAGAATGAGGAAGGTACGCTTGACCTCTCGGCGGGCTAGCGTCTGCAGGCCGATGAGGTTCACGGCAGCCTCTTGTCGGCGAGCGGCCCGGGCACGACCAGGCGCGAGCGACTCGTGAGCTCGAGGAAGATGTCCTGGAGGTTCTTGCGGTCGACCGCAACATCGAGGATCTGGCCAAAGCTGGCCAGCTGAGCCAGGATGGCGGCGATCTGGCCCGGGTCTTGAACCTGGAGGGTCACCTGCTGGCCCTCGACCGCGACCTCAGTTCCAGGGATCGAGATCGGGCGATCGAGGGTGCCGGCGTACACCACCCGGAGCCGATGGCCGGCCAGGCGCGCCACCAGCGCGTCCTTGTCCTCAAGCGCGATGATCCGGCCGCCGTCGATGATCGCGATACGCTTGCACAGGGTCTCGGCTTCTTCGAGATAGTGGGTCGTCAGGACGATCGTCAGCCCCTCCTCGTTGAGTTCCTTGAGGAAGCGCCAGAGTTCGAGCCGCAGCTCGACATCCACGCCAGCGGTGGGTTCGTCCAGGATGAGGATGCGCGGACGGTGAATGAGTGCGCGGGCGATGGTGAGGCGCCGCTTCATGCCGCCGGACAGCTTGACCGAGGTCTCGTCGCGCTTGCTCCAGAGGTCGAACCGCTTGAGCAGATCGTCGGCCCGCGCCTGGCATTCGGCGCGCGGAATGCCGAAGTACCCCGCCGAGTACAGCAGCGTCTCGCGGTTGGTGAGGTAGCGGTCAAAGTTGAACTCCTGCGGGCAGAGGCCGACGAGCTGCCGGGCGGCCCGGTAGTCTTTGACGACGTCCTGCCCGAACATGCGTATCGAGCCCGCAGTCGGCGTCGCGAGGCCGACCAGGCAATGAATGGTCGTGGTCTTGCCGGCGCCATTGGGCCCCAGGAAGCCGAAGAACTCACCCTCGGGGACCGCAAACGAGATGCCGTCGACGGCTCGCAGGCTGCCGTAGCACTTGACCAGGTCCGAGATCGCGATCGCCTCCGCGGCGGTCGCGGCAGGCGGGACTCCGGCTCTCATGGGTGCAGCGATCGGATTCAGAAATTCTACAGCGGGGTGGTCGGCGTGCGACGCCGACGCCGCTTGGGTGGGTACGGGGGCGGTTCGCCGACCGAGTCCATCGGGCTCCAGCTGCAGCCCTCTGCGGGACATTGGATGTCGCGCAGCGGCAAGGCCCCGTCGTGGTCCATCGTGTACTGGAATTCCGTTTGGCACCGGCGGCAGCGGAAGGTGTAGGTGATCACCTCCGTAGACATCGCCGTCATTCTAACAGCTAAGACCGCCATTCGCCGCCCGGATCGGTCAGTTGCCGGGGCGCGACGCCGCCCGTGGCTGGCCAGCTGCGCTCTGGGCTCAGCGCTTGCGGCCGGTTCTGGCCTGGATCGCGAGCATCGCGACCCCGGTGGCGAGAAGGCCGGCCGCGGCGAGCAGCATCCGGGCCAGGGGACCGTCAGGTTGGATGCCGCGCTGGCGCAGGGGGGATGGGGCCAGCTGGCGATCCGGCGCGAGCGTGGGACCAGGCGGGCGCCTGGCGAGCTTCGCCGGCGTGGGCGCCGCGTAGGTGGAGAAAGCAGTTCCGGCGCCATCCGGGCCGAAGAACGCCCCCTCGTCTCCCGAATGGGGATCCAGGACCATCGCGACCTGCCAGTCCTGCCCGAAGAACGCGGCCTGGGTGTGGCGATCCGTCCCCGACAGGAAAACTCCGAGGCCCGGGTGAGTGTGGTACCAGCCCACGATCTCGAGGTCGGAAGCGGAGCGCGAGCGCTCGGCGAAGACCTGGTCCCACGCCGCGGCCGTGAACTGCAGGTGGACGGGCGTTCCGTCGGCCGCACGAGCCGGAATGGCCGTCGCGACGTCGACCATGACGCAAGAGCTGCCAGCGAGCCGGTAGGCCTGGCCGCACAGGATGCCGCCCACCTCGGCGGCCGGACTCGAGCGGGCATGGGCTCGCATGGCCTCGAGAGCCGTCCGCGAGACGAATGCCGCCAGCGGTGCGGCGGGAGCCTCCCCGGTCACCCGCCTCGGTTGCCTGAAATCGTCCCAGCCGAGCTGAACTAGCGGATCGCTCGGGCCAAGGTCTTGCCAGCGGATCTCGCGGCTCATCGTCGCAGCTCCAGGCGTGTCGCTACCAGGGGCATTCCGGGGCGCGCTACTCGACGTCTTGCCACGCAACATCGCGCCTGGCAGCGGCCGGCGACTGGGCGGGAACGGGATCGGGCTCGAGGGGGAAATCCGCCTGGTGGGCCGCTGCCCAGTGAGCGGCGTCGAGGTTGGCGGGACTCTTGAAGTCGAGGTAGGCCGGCTCGAAGCGCAGGATCGCCCCGACGCGCAGGAGCAGGTTGTCCAGCCCTTCGCCCACCTGCCAGCGGCTGCCGAGGCAGACTTGCCCGCTGGTGAAGACGTGGGGATGGTGGATCGGCGTGAGGATGCGGACCGTGGGGGGCTCGAGCGGATAGCCCGACGGGATCTTGATCTCGACCCGGTGCTCGTCCCGGAAGACAGCCTGCTCGTCCGCTACCTGCTCCACGCTCCGGCACCGGTAGCGCAGCAGGTACTGGGTCGGGGGATCGCCGGCGGCCGATTCGAGCTCCATGAAGGCGCCAGCACGGTCGAGCAGGGCCTGGACCTTGCCGAAATCGGTGCGCAACCGGCGGCTCTGGGCCGTCTCAGCGGCCATGGGCCGTTCTCGCATCCAGCGGCCGAGTCCCCGCCTCGAGCAGCGGCACCACCTCGAGGATGTCGCCGGTGGCCACGCCGGCCGAGCCAAGGGCATCGCGGGCCCCGAGCTGGCGGCCCAGACGTTCGGAGCGCAGGACGTAGTCCGTGTCCCGCGGGAGAGCCCAGTTGTGGCGGCTGGCCTCGATGAGCTCCTCGACGGTGTAGTCCACGGGCAAGGTCACCTGGGCGTGGCGTGACTTGTCCAGGGTGCGCAATGTCAGCGTGAGGGTATCGTCGCTCATGAGCGCCCTTCCTTGCGGCCAGCCGGCGCGATCGCCGGGTCTTCAGGGAGTATCGCACCGTCGAGTTCGACGAAACGCGGTCGCGATCCGAGGACTTCGACGATATGGTGATCGGGTACCCCGAGATCGCCAAGGGGTCGCCCGGCTAACAGTATTTCATCGCCGATGCGGCGGGTCCAGTCCGGTGCGCGCTCGGATCCGCAAATCGGGCACAGGGCGGCCGCTCGCGTCAGCCTGGAGCGCGGTATGGCCATGGGCGTGCGACCGCACCGGGGGCAATCGAGTCCGACGACCAGATCGAAGCCGAGGTCGACCTCTCCCGGCTGCGATCCGAGCAGGTCTCGGGCCGAGACACGCCCCGGTGCGGCGGCGCGCTCGATCGGATCGGGAATCACCCCGTGGGCGCAACAGTCCGGGTCCGCCGGCAGCTCGTCGACGGTCAGGCGGTAGGGGGCGAGCTGCAGCGTCAGGCGCTGGCCCGGCGCCAGGCCGCCCGGACGCTGGTGAAGCCTGGCCAGACCCTCCTCGACCATCAGGGCCCCGGCGACCGAGGCCGTGACCGCGGTGGTCGGGACTCCGGGGGCCTGATCGGGCCGGGCCAGGCCGGCGCAGGAGTAGCGGTTGGCGAATCGGCGGGCCATCTCGGCGGTAACCTGGCACTCGTAACAGGCCCCGCCCGAGGGGCTGTAGAGCGCCACCTGGAGGGCGTCGACCCCGAGCCCGCCGTCGAGCCAGTCGGTCCCGGCGCGCAGGGCCAGGCGGTTGAGGGCGAAGCGGGCGTGGATCGAGTCCAGGCAGCCGAAGACCAGGTCGGCATGCCGGACCAGGCCCAGGCCGAGATCGCAGGCCAGGTCCCCCGCGATGGCGATCGCCCGCGCCGCCGGATAGATGCGCCGGACGGCCTCGGCGGCCACCGAGGCCTTCATCTGGCCGATATCGGCCTCGGTGAACAGCGCGCTGCGCACGAGATTCGAGCGCTCGATCCGGTCGAAATCCACCAGGACCAGCGTCCCGACGCCCACGAGCGCCAGGTTCTTGGCGACCTCGTTGCCCAGGGCGCCGCAGCCGGCGACGATGACCACCGCGCGAGCCAGCAAGTCCTGGTTCCACCAGGAGATCTGGCGGTGCCGGGCGAAGCGATCGCGGTCGGGAAGGGTGAACGCGGCGTCGCTCATGGCCGTTGAGAATCGGATAGAACGCGGATCTGAGCGGGACTCTTGGGCAGGATCTCGAGGCCGTACGCGGGATGGTCCTTCAGGAGGCCCCGCACCCGGATCGTCTGGTTGACGTAGGAGGCCGGATCGATGCCGCGCTTGTGCCACTTGTGGGCGTCATCCTCGAAGATGACCAGCTTGAAGCCCGTGAACGGGTTGCGGTCCGAGTGGAACTTGATGAAGTGGGTGCCGCTGCGCGCCGAGATCTGGTGCGCGAAGACGAAACCCTCGAAGACCACGACGCTCCCGACCAGCGCAGGGAGATCGGCCAGGCCCACGACGGCGCCGTGCGGGTCGATCGCAGCCGGGGCCGGGAGCGCACCGGCGATCAGGCGCAGGACCGTGAAGTTGCTGGACTTGCGGCAGTTGGCGCAGGCGCCGTTGTTGCGCTGGGCGAGGAAGTCCCACGAGGTCTGGTGGTAGCCGGTGTTGCACGACAGGCAGACGACGGCTCGTTCGCCCTCCTCGAGCACCGTTCCGTCCAGGGGATCGTAGCAGCCGACGAGCGAGAGCCCGGCCTGGGGCTTTTCGAAGGCGATCTCGCGCGGCGGGCCCTCGCGAGCCGGAGCGGGCGCGAGCTCGGGGGTCGGCTCGGGCTCCGGGAGGCCGAGGTTCATCCAGGAAATCCGCCGATCGGCCAACAGGCATCCCTCCTTCGCTCTCAGCCTATCACGGCGTCCCTCGCGTTTCCTGCAAGAAACTGCCTGGCTTCGGCCAGCCCGGAGCGACCGCAGGGCCTAAGGGATGAGCAGGAGGTCGCGCGCCTTGCCGAGAAACCGCTGCTCGGCAGCGCGCGAGGCAAAGGCCATCCGGACCGTGATGGTGGGCCACGGGGTGCCGTCCACCTCGACGAGCCCCTGACGGGAGTAGAACTCGTTGCTGCGGGACTTCAAGAGGGCGTCGAGGAAGAAGGCGAGGCCCTTCTCGCGGGCGTCGAGGAGCGCCAGCGCCAGCGCCGCCGTGCCGAATCCCGATAGGCGTGAGACCGGGGAGCGCTCGAGGTAGGCCAGTTCGAGCGCGTCCGGTCGGTCCTTGGGGCGATCGCACAGGGCGATGGCCCCCACGATCTCGGGTGGATCCTCGGCCGTGGGAAAGGTCTCCATGACCTGGAGTCGCACGGCCTTCTCGTAGCTGACCCCGGCGCGGGTCTGGCGACCGCTGGCCCGGCCCTCGAGCAGGCCGAGCCAGTCGAAGTACGTGGGCTCCGGCCAGCCGACGAGGGTCATGGCGTCAGTTGCCGTCATCCGGCGGAGCATGCAGGCCACCTGGGAGCCGTCCGGGCGAGACAGCATCGCCCAGGACAGGAATCCGGTCGGCGGTCGGACCGGCGGCGCCTTCGGCTCGGCCTGCGCGGTGGCGAGCTTCCTGGTGGGCCGGCGTGAATTCTGGAACCACCCCATGACGACCTTCTACCCGGAGCACCCTGGCAGCGCTCCCGGTCGAGCGCGGCGATCGATAAGCGGGTCCAGCTTCACCGGGGTGGACCGGCCTTAGCTGCCTCGCCTCCCCTGGCGGTCCCGGACAGCCGCTCGAGCGTCCTGCGCGGCCAGGTGCGGGCCGTCCACAGGGCCAGGAGCTTGCCCTTGCCCGGCGCCAGTCCCCAGAGCTTGACGTCGAAGGGATTGAGGCTCGGCAGCGGAGCCTGGCCGGGGCGCGCCAAGGCCTCGCGCAGGCGGGCGATCTGCTCGAGGCAGCCGTAGATGAAGGGGGTCCGGCGCCACCAGTAGTGCACGGTGAAGTGCCCGAAGCTCCGGCAGTGCGCCGGCCTCACCGGATAGACCGCGCACCGGTCGTCCTCGAGGAAGGGGCAGGCCGGCGGGATCGCGCTTTCCCTCGGGATGATGGGCAGCGGCAGGGTGACGAGAAAGCCCAGCACGCGCATCTTGAAAAGGGCCGGGCCGTGCTCGCGCCAGAACCGTTCGACGAAGCCCAAGAGTCGCTCGCGATCCCACGTGGTCTCGATGTGCCTGGCGATCGCCTTCCACTCGGCCGGAGCGACGTTGAAGAGGCTGACCGGGTAGTGGCAGCAGGCGCTGCACCCCGCCTGGCAACGCGATCCGGGAAAGGCGCTCCGGACGCCATCCGAGACGGTGTCGATCAGGTGGTAGAGGTCCCGGTCGTCTTGCGTCGCGCCCAGATTATCCGCCGTTGGCAGCACCGAGCGCACCTGCGACAGCGTCAGCGCCAGCTGTTCACCCGGCGGCAACTCGCCCGTGGTCTCGGCCCGGGCGGCCAGCGCGGCGTCGAGGGCGTCTGCGAAGTCCATCCGGCCTATTTTGCCACGCTGGACGCCAAGATGGTGAGGTCGGGCGCGTCGCCACGCCAGCCCGGGATCGATCGGCCCGCTTCCCCCGTCGGGTGGCTCTTATCGGGAGCGAGCCGCGGCGCCCCTGCGGATCGGCTGGGCCCCGCTTTTCCGGAGCCGCGAGTCCGAGATCGTGTTCAGCGTCGAAGGGGCCTCCAAACGGCCCGGGTCCGGGGATCATTAACCAACATTTAAGGCGCGACCCCTGGCTCCCTCGCCGATAAGCCCCGTGGAAGGTAGCGAGGGGTAGCGATGCGTATGGGTCTGTCCGGGGTTCGGCGGCCGACCGAGACCGCAGGGTCGACAGCGCGTGCGAGCCGGCTGTCGCGCAAGACCTTCAAGACCCTCGGGACGCTGGCCCTGGTCGCGACCACGACGGCTTGCTCGCAGTCCATCGCCGGCATCGAGATGTCGGTGGCGAAGGCTTCCACCTCGCCAGCAGGGATTCTCGCCAGCCAGGTCGCGCCGCCCGCGTCGGTCAACATGAGCCTGGTCCTGGCGGGGACCGAGAGCAAGGGTCTGCAGAAGGCCGCACCGGTGCAGTTGCCGGTATCGTCGGTCCAGGCCGCCCCGGACGAGGTCGTGGTCCAGTTCAAGGACGGTCAGGTTCACTCGATCCCCGGCGCGACGCTGGTGCGCACGATGTCGTTGCCGGGCACGGCGGTGTTCAAGACGGCGTCCGGCGGCTTCTCGGTCCAGGATGTCGACTCCTGGATGCAGGATCCGGACATCGCCTACGCCGAGCCCGATTATCGCTTCAAGGCGCTGGGCGATCCCGCCGGACCCACCGATCCCCTGATGAAGCAGGAGTGGGGCTACTACAAGATCCACGCGGATCAGACCTGGAGCGCTGGCTACCGTGCGACCTCGTCGGTCCTCGTCGCCGTGGTCGACACGGGGGTCGACTACACCCACCCCGACCTCTCGGGCGTCGTCGTCAAGGGGCCAAACCTCGTGGCGGGGAACTCGGATCCGATGGACGACAACGACCACGGCACGCACGTCAGCGGGATCATCGGCGCGGTGGCCGACAACGGCCAGGGCATCGCGGGCGTGGCCGCGGGGGTCAAGATCTACGCGATCAAGGTCCTGGATAGCACGGGATCGGGCGACGAGGACGTCGTGGCCCAGGGCATCCTCGACGCGGTCAAGGCCGGCGCCAGGGTCATCAACCTCTCGCTGGGCGGTCCGGATGACGTCCTGGCGCTCCACCAGGCGTTGCAGTACGCCCAGCAGCACGGCGCCCTCTGCGTCGTGGCGGCGGGCAACGATGGCTCGGACGGCGCGAGCTATCCGGCGTCGTATCCGGAGGCCCTTGCCGTCGGCGCCACCACCCCCGACGATTCGCGGGCCGACTTCTCGAACTACGGGCCCGACGTGGCGATCGCCGCCCCCGGCTCGCAGATCCTTTCGACCGTGCCCGGTGATGACTACCAGTCGATGGACGGTACGAGTATGGCGACGCCTTACGTCTCGGCCGCAGCGGCGGTGATCTGGAGCCTCCACCCCGAGCTCACCGCGCAGCAGGTCCGCACGCTGCTGGTCGAGACCGCCGATCCGACGACCGGGTTCAGCGAGGGAAAAGTCGGCCGGCTCGACCTGTTGACCGCGGTCGAGAAGCTGGAGAACGTCGATCTCGGCAGTCCCGGTAGCTCCAGTCCTGGCATCGAGCCCACGCCCTCGAATCCGGGCCTCGATCCGACCCCGACCTTCGAGATCCCCGCGCCCACCGTCGCTCCGACTCCGGCTACCAACCCGAGTAGCGGCGGCTTTCTCGGCGCTCCGGACCCCGTCCCGACCTTCGGGAGTGGCACCAGTGTTCCGACCTTCGGCTCGCCGACCGCGGGTGGCGGCCTCGGCAGCGAGGATCCGGTCCCGACCCTCGGCGGCAGCGATTGCACCCCGACCTTCGGCTCGCCGACCGCGGGCGGCGGCCTCGGCGGCGAGGATCCGGTCCCGACCCTCGGCGGCAGCGATAGCATCCCGACCTACGGCTCGCCGACCGTGGGCGGCGGTCTCGGCAGCGAGGATGCGATGCCCACCTTCGGGGCGCCGGTATCCGTCAGCCAGCCGGCAGACCCGCTCGATCCCTGGCTCGAGTCCGTCGCCACGGCCTTCGGCCTTGCGGCGCAAGCCTCCAACGTCAAGTCCTTCCTGGCCGAGAGCAAGACGTACCAGACCGATGGCACGCTCGGCCCTGGCACCACGCAGACCGCGGCCGTCAGCGACCTGCAGCGGGCGCTTTCCAAGCTCGGCTACGCGGCGAGCGTGACCGGGGCCTTCGATGCATCGACCCGGCAGGCGGTCATCGCCTACAAGCAGGCCAACCACATCCACCAGAGCTACCGCAATGCCGACGGGACCTGGGCCGTCAACGCCTACGTTCCCCCCGGCATGTTCGATCTGGTCGTGGCCCAGGCCGCCGGCGCCGTCCGCTAGCGTCCGGGAATGACCCGGCATCGTGCCCGGGTCGAAAATCGCCGCAGTCCGCGCCCCCCCCGGCGAAATCATTACAGTATGTTCGGTTTTGGGATTTGGCAGCCGAGCCGGGGTAGGTGTTGTATTGGGACAGCACCGGCGGTGGGTGGTGGTGCCGTGTCATATCTCGATGTGTCGCCGATCGTGGTCGATCCACAAGGGAATGTAGAACGACAACCCGTCCGCTGTGCTCGAGGGAAGGCAGGCACTGAATGGGGCTACCAGGGAGGGTTCGGTCGTGGGTGGCCGGCGCGATCATGCTGTCGAGCGTGGCGAGCTGCGCCTGGGGGCCGCGGACGGCGATCGAGGGCGGCCCGGCTGGATCCACGCTGGACCAGATGCAGGTGGCCGCGCAGGTGGCGACGCCGGCGCTGCGCGGGGTCGTGCGCTTCCCCGCGGCGGGGCGGCAGGTGCAGGCCACCATGAACGACGTGGCGCTGGCCGCGACCGTTTCGCTCATCGACACCGGGACCGACACGACCGTCGCCACGACGGTGACGGACAGTGTCGGGACCTTCATCTTGAACCTCCCGAACTGGACGCCGACGCCGGGCCAGGTCTACCTTCTCGAGGCGGTCAAGGGTCTGTCGAACAACCTTCCGGCCAACAACGCTGCCCGCGTGCGTACGTTGATCGCCCTGAACAGCGGCTCCTGGCAGTCGATCACGGCCGGTTCGACGATCGTCATCGACTCTTACACGACGGCCCTGGCGGTCGGGGCGGCGCTCGTGAACGCGGCAGCTGGCCCTTTCAATTTCAGTAGCCTGCTCAATGCGCTCCAGAGTGGCGGGACTCCTGACCCCTACCTGCCTGTTGCGGGCCTCTCGGCGAGCGACTACACGGCGCTGTCGGCCCTTTCCAACCAGGCCCTGACGAACAACGAGGATCCCGTCGCCACGATCGGTTTGCAGCTTCCCGACACCTGGACCGAGCCCAACACCTCGCCGGGAATCACGGCCGTCGCCCCGGCGTCTCTGGCCGGTCTTCCGGAGGGCAGCATCCTCACGTTGACGGGTTCGGGCTTCGACCCGAATGTGGCCAATGACATCGTGAAGTTCAACGGCATCCCGGGCGTGGTCACCCGTGCCACGCCCTTGCAGCTGACGGTGTCGACGCGGGGGTTGACCGGTGGGCAGATGTCGCTCCAGGTCGGCGGTCTGGTCACGCTGAGTTCGACGTACAGCGTGGCTCCCTTCGCGGTGGACGATGGCACGATGTCTGCGGGCGTCGATTTGGCGTACCAGTACAGTCCGGTCGGGGGCGGCGGTTTCTTGTATGCCAACTGGACGGGCAACCCCGATGCGACGAGCTACCTGCTGGGGATCGGCAGCACCCCCGGTGCCACGGACATCCTGGCTCCGGTCAGCGTGGGCAACGTCACCAGCTACCAGGCGACGGGGTTGACGCTGCAGGGGGCCTGGACCGGCGCCACCTACTACGTGACCGTCACGCCGGTCTATCCGTCCGGTGACGGGACGCCGGTGACCAGCAACGGCGTGCAGATCGCCGAGGCCGCCCAGTGGGACGGGGTGAGCACGGCGGGATTGCGGAATGCTCCCGACGGCGGGTACTCGGTCAACTTCCCGTCCGGCAGCAACCAGACGCAGTTCTACGGCAACCACTACTTCGAGACGGTCAATATCGCGGCGGGCACGACGACGTACGTCCAGCCCTTCGGCAAGGTGGACGGCATCGGCGCGGGAGCGTCGATGAC
>JAJXWQ010000017.1 GCA_021781555.1 bacterium | reverse complement strand
GGCGCTCAAGGGTCGAACCCGGCCCACGAGGTCCCTCCGGCGACGCGCCGGTCGGCGCCGAAGAGCTCTTGGGGGTGCTGCGGCAATGGCGAGCGCAAAGGGCTGCCGAAGCCAACGTGCCGCACTGCCAGATCCTGCACCAGGAAGCCATTTTTCAGATTGCCAGGACGCTGCCCGGCACGGCCCAGGATCTTCGGCGGCTCAAAGGGATCGGGGACAAGACCGTCAAGAAATACGGCGAGGAGCTGCTCGCCCTGGTCCTGCCGTTCCGTCAGGCGGTCCAGGCGGAGCGGGAACCTGACTGAAGCTCGCCGCAGCCCTCCGCCTCCAGCGCTGGCCCGCTTCGGCGCGATCGCGGAGGCGATCCCACGCCGGCCATCCGACGATCGCCCGGTCCCTGCCTGTGGCGGGCGTCACCTCCCTCGGATGAGGGCGGGCCTTACGATGCATGTTCGTCTGATCCGGCGCTGCCCCCGGTGGCCAGGACCTCGGTCTCACCGCTACCCTGCTGACCCGACAGCCGCAAACCCGGCGCACGATGCCAGCTACATGACCTGGAGGACCTCTTGGTCGCCGCCTACCTGCCTCCGCCACCGCCAGCCATCACGGCCCGTGCCGCCGTGGTCGTCGACGGGAGTACCGGCCAGGTGCTCTTTGCACGACACCCGCACGAGGAGCTGCCCAACGCCAGCACGACCAAGCTCATGACTGCCCTGGTTGCCGTGAGCAACGGCAATCTCAACCAGGTGGTGACCGTCTCGACGGATAGCGCCAGGGTGGGCGGATCGAGCCTCTACCTGGAAGCTGGCGAGAAGATGACGCTCGAGCAGCTGCTGTACGGGATGCTGATGATCTCGGGGAACGACGCCGCCGACGCCATCGCCCGTGCGGTCGGGGGAAGCGATGAGCGTTTCGTGGCGATGATGAACGCCCGGGCCGCGAGCATGCATCTGACCGATACCCATTACGCCAATCCCCATGGACTGCCCAATCCGGATCACTACACCAGCGCCTACGACCTCACCGTCATCGCGAGGGCTGCCTTCGCCAATCCCGAGATCGCCAAGATCACCGATACCCGCACCCTGGTGATGCAGGGGAACGACCGGATCAAGCGACGCTTCCTGGTCAACCACAACAAGCTCCTGGGGCGCTTCGACGGAGCCCTGGGCGGGAAGACCGGGTACACGCTCCTGGCTGGACGATGTTTCGTGGGCTCGGCGAAGCGAAATGGACGCTTCGTGATCGAGGCCATCCTGCACAGCCGCCGACTCTGGCACGATGCCGCCGCGCTTCTGAACTACGGCCTCGACGACTTCCAGAACTACCCGGCGATCGCACGGAACACGATCGAAGGTCATGTCCCCGTGGAAGGTGGCCAGGACAAGACCGTGACGGCCATCCTGGCCCAGCCGGCCCAGGTTTCGGTACCCAGGGGCGATCCGGGATCCGGCATCGTGCCCCGGGTGCTGCTCGATCCCCAGGTCACGGCGCCGGTAGCGGCTAACCAGGCCCTCGGACAGCTCGAGCTGACGCGAGCAGGCACGGTCCTGGGCAGCTTCCCCCTGGTCGCCCAGCAAGGAGATCCCCGGGGAGTGCCGCTGACCCGGAGGCTCCTGACGGCCCTCGGCTGGTTTTTCTCGGGCGGGCTGATCTCGTTTGGCCTCTTCAGCGCCGTGCGCTGGCGACTGCTCCGGAACCGCCGGCGCGCTCGCCGACCGGCCGCTCGCCCGGCCGCCCAACGCAGCTGAGCGCTTTCGCCTGGTCGGGATCGGGCGATAGGAGTCAAACGGGGCCCGGTTGCGCAGCGTAGCGACCGCGCAGAGGGACCCATCTAAACTGAAAAAGATACGGGGCCCGGTTGCGCAGCGTAGCGACCGCGCAGAGGGACCCGTTTACACTGCAATCAGGGGCGCTTTCGCCTGGTCGGGATCGGGCGATAGGAGTCAAACGGGGCCCGGTTGAACGGAAGGCCCGGGGCGATGGTACGATCTCATGGATGTTCGAACACTTCTCTGAACGTGCCATCGAGGTGATGGCGCTGGCCCGATTCGAAGCCCAGCGACTTGAATTCAGCCAGTTTGACAGCGCCCATGTGCTCATCGCCCTCGCCGCCGAGGAACACGGGGTCGCCGCCCGGGCGCTCAAGGCCGTCGATTTCGACGTGCGCCGGGGGCGTCTGGCGGCCGAGCGGTCCTGGGGAAGGGGCTACGAAGTCACGAGCACAGTCAGCCCGACCGAGGAGGTTGCACGCCTGGTCGAGGCCGCGATGGCGATCGCCGGGCAAAGCGAGCCCCTCGTGGTCGACACGCAGGACCTCCTGCGCGCCATTCTCGGTCAGCCCGCCAGCCGCGGCTTCGAGTTGCTCGAGCATGCGGGCATCTCGCCTGAGGAGCTCCTGCGGCAGCTCCTGGCCGAGCGCGAGCACCTCCTGGCCGGCGAGATCAGCGGGACCCCCACTGCCGCCGTGCAGCGCCATTTCCATCCCCGGCTCCTCTCGCCGCTCGCCCGGAAGGTCCTGGAGAGGGCCACGGTCAAGACGATCGAGTTCGGGCACCGGGTCGTGGGGACCGAGCAGCTGCTGGTCGGCCTTCTCGAGGTCACGGACGGCGCCGCCAGCGGCATCCTGTGCAGAAACGGTCTCACGCCGCTGGACATCGAGGCGATCGCGCATCGCGTCATCGGCCGGGGCTCGGGGACGACTTCGACCCCGACCCACTCCGGCTGGGTCGATGAGGCCCTGGAACGAGCCTGGCAGATTGCGCGTCGCGATCAGCACGAGCAGATCGGAACCTGCCACCTCCTCTCGGGCCTGCTCGATCTCGACGAGGGCGGAGCCCTGTACTTGATGGATCTGCTCAAGATCAACCTTTCGGCGATCGGTCTCGACGTCGAGCAGTTCCTCTCGGATCGGCGCCACGAAGCCGCCACGTCCTAGATCTTTGCTGTTTGATCCGCTCCCTCTGCGTTCCCTCTGCGTTCCCGCTGCGCTGCGCAATCGGGGCCCGTTTGGCTCCTCGGGACCGATGCCTTCAAACCGGGAGCACCCTGGGGTCCTTGGCCAGGTAGGGGAAGAGGAGCGACAATGGTGTAGCCGGCGAGCCGCCCTTCCCCCGAATTCCAAGGTGTGAAGAGTGTTACTAGATGTAAAGCCTTGCGCCCTTTCCGTTACTCCTCGTAATATAGGAGGCAACGGAGTTGAGAAAATGAATCTTGACACAATGACCACGAGTGACGCGGCCATCACCGGCCGCAACGACGACCTCCAGGCCCAGCTCGAGGCCATCAAGGCCAAGCTGCGGGCGATCGAGGAGCACCTCGAGATCGCACGGTAAACCGGGGGCCGTGCTCTTGCTGGTGCTGGCTCGCTCCTGCTAGCTGACCGATTTTCCGCCGCATGAGACCTCGCCCCGGGTCTCGAGATCCAGCTATGCAATCCGATTGACGATCTTCTGCCACTTGTGGGTAAAATAGGGCCAGGATCGGGTCAATAAGCCATCCTGGTATTATGCAAACCCCTGGTCGCCGATCCCAAGAAAGGAGCCTCCAGAGGTGTTCAAGCCGACGCAAATGAGGCCCGCGCAGACCCAAGAGCTCAGCTGCCCACGGTGTGGCATCATCCTTTGCGTGGAGCTGCCCAAGGGCGAGGTGAGTTATACCTGCGTCTGTGGTTGCCACATCGAGATCCGGATGAGCCAGGCCGCCTGAGCTTCAGGCGTTTCAGCGATACCCACCAGGCCAGTCTTTCTGGCCTGTTCGTTTTGGGGAGCGCTGGCGGGCTGCCGCTCTAGCGAGCGGCCGAGAGCAGGCTTCTTGCCAGACGGACGGTCTGGGCCGCGGCCTCTGTGATCTCGGCATCGGTCGTGGGGCGCCCCAGGCCAAAGCGCAAGGTGGCGCGCGTATCCTCGGCACGCACGCCGATCGCCTTGAGGACGTGGCTGGCGTCCGCGTGGGCGCTGTTGCATGCCGATCCCGGTGAGACGGCCACGTGCTGGACCAGCGCCGTCAGCAAGGTGTCGGCCTCGCTTCCGAGACCCCGGAAGGTGACGCTGAGATTGGCCGGGATGCGATCGCCATCCACCGGGGGGCCGTTGAGGCTGATCGCGTCGCCAAGGCCCTCCTGCAGCGCGCCCCACAGCCGATCCCGCTGCTGGCGGATCCGGGCGCTCTCCTCGGTCATCACGGCGCCGGCGATCTCGGCCGCCTGCCCCAGCCCCACGATGAGCGGCACCGCGAGCGTACCGCTGCGCATCCCACCCTCCTGGCCGCCGCCGAAGACCTGCGGCTCGAGTACGACCCTCGGCCCCCGCCGCCGCATGTAGAGCGCACCCACGCCCTTGGGGCCGTACAGCTTGTGCGCGCTGATGGAAAGCAGATCGATGGAGTGCTCTTCCACATCGATCGGGAGCTTGCCGGCGGCCTGGGCTACGTCCGTGTGGAAATAAACGCCGTGCCGCCTGGCGATGCGACCGATCTCGGCGATCGGCTGGATGGTCCCGATCTCGTTGTTGACGAACATGATCGAGATGATGGCGGTGCGGTCGGTGATGGCGGCTTCGACTTGCGCGGGATCGACCCGCCCGAACCGATCGACCCCGACGCGGGTCACGCTCCCTCCCCGCTTCTCCCAGACGGCCAGCGTGTCGAGCACGGCCTTGTGCTCGGTCACCTGGGTGATCGCGTGGGCGCCGGGCCCGGCTGCCGAGAGCACGCCGAGCAAGGCTAGGTTGTTGGCTTCGGTCGCGCCGCTGGTGAAGAGGACCTCGCTGGTCGCTGCTCCGATGAGGTCGGCCACCTGAGCGCGCGCCTTGTCGACACCGGCCTCGGCCTCCCAGCCGAAACGGTGGCTCCGGGACGAGGCGTTGCCGAAGCGCTGCGAGAAGTAGGGCAGCATCGCGGCGAGAACTTCGGAATCGACGGGCGTCGTGGCGTGGTAGTCCAGATAGATCACGCCTCAGTCCTCCCTCCGAGCACCCGACCCGTCAAGCTCGTCCGAATGATCCGGACTCGCTTCGGGTATATGGGTCGGAGCTTTCTTCCGGGCGTCCGGAACTTGACCCGATGCCTTGGCGACGGCAAATCGACGCAGCCGATCGTAGTTCCGCGAAGCGCTCGTACTTCACCGTACTGCTCACCGAGCCAGAGAGTTCCAGCCGTGCCCAAGTCTCGTATCTCCCGCCTGATACCACTGGGATTGGCCGGGTCGATCGCAGCGGTCGTGTGCGGCGGCATGCTGGCCGCGCCCGCGCTGGCAGTGGCTGCCCCCGTGGTTGCGCCCGCCGACGATGCCGGTCTGGCCCTCGATGAGCTCTCCTACGAGCGTCTCATGGAGCAGAGTCTCACGCAGGCCGTTGACTCCTATCTCGGGGGCGATCGCTTCATCATCCAGGTACAGGTGGCGATGAGCCGAGCCGGGGCGACCGCTGGATCCCCCGTGCCCGTCGCGCCTCAGGTCGGCAATGATACTTTTCCGCTACCGGGATTGCCGGGTCTGAACAGCGCGCCGGTCACGGCGGCAAACCAGGTCCCCGAGCCGCTCGTCCCGCCGGGTGCGCCCCTGACGGAGCCGGCGATACCCGCTGGCCTGAGCGTGGATCGCCAGCGGATTCTCGTGGTCGTGGACAGGTCTTTGACCCAGGACGACCGGGACTTCCTGAAGACCCTTATCGATCAGAAGGCCAACCTCGACTATGCCCGCGGCGACGACCTCAGGTTCGAGCAGCGGAATTTTCCGGGCGGCCCTGCGGAGGCGCTGGTGGCCTCGGGATCGCCACCGGTCCCGTCGCTGCCGGCCGGGAACGCCACGCGCTGGTGGCTCGAGGCCCTGGTCGCGTTGCTGGGTGTCGGACTGCTGGCGGCGCTTTTCGCGCTCCTGCGCCGCAAGCCCGGCATCGTGCCCGCGCCCGCCCTGCCGCAGGGGCCCGGTCCGGCCTTGTTGGCCGAGTTGCAGGCAGCCCCTTTGGCGCCCGTCGACGATCCCCTCCAGAAGGCCGACCGCGAGGCGGCGATCCTGCGCCAGGAGCTCGTCGTGATGCTCCTGGAGTATCCGGACCTCGGCGTGGCCTTCGTCCAGGATCTCCTCAAGAAGGAGGATGGCTCGCGTAAGGCGGCGATCGTGCTCCGGGCCCTGGGACTCCAGGGTTCGAGCCGGATGTTCTCGGGTCTCGCGGCCTCCCAGTGGGGCAAGGTCGAGGCCGAGTTTCCGGCTGCCCGCGAGGCCTCGCCCGCCGAGACTCACCGGGCCATCGAGGAGGCTTACCAGGTGCTCGTTGCAGAACGGGCGGCTTCGCTGGCCACCGGGTCCGGACGCAAGAACTCGCCGTTCGCCTTCCTCGACAAGCTCGACGATTCGCAGATCGTCTTCATCCTCGAGGAGGAAGGCATCAAGATCAAGGCCCTGGCGCTCTCACAGCTCCCGATCAAGCGAGCCGCCGCACTCCTGCGCCGCTGGCCGCCCGAGGAGCAGGGAGCCATCGCGAGCGCGATCGGCGAGCTCGAGGCCGTGCCCATCACCGCATTCCAGAGCATCGCCGACAAGCTGGCAGCGAAGGCCGAGCAAGCTCCCTCTTTCTCGGCCATCGTGACGGACGGCGTCCAGCTTCTGGTCGATATCCTCGACAATGCCGACGACGCCACGGAGCGGCGGATCCTGGACACCCTCAGGACATCCAACCCTTCGATGATGCGGCGGGTCAAGGAGGTCTACTTCACCTTCGAGGACATTCCCCGCCTTCCACCGGCGCTCATCAAAGATGCGGTGCGGGAGATGGATCCCGTGCGCCTGGCAACGGCGTTGCGCGGAACCGACCAGGGGATGGACGAGCGGATCCTGGACGTCCTGACCGAAAGGCGGCGCGCCCTGGTGATGGACGGCATCGAGGAGCTCGAAAGCCGGCCGCCGGAACCTCAGGCCGTCGGGGACGCCCGGCGCGAGCTCGTCACCAGGATCCGCACCCTGATCGCCCAGGGTCGCTTTTCTCTCAAATCCCTGGCCGAGGGCTAGCGCGATGCGCCTCGAACTGCTGTCTTCCAGATTTGCCGGGCTTCGCAGCGGCGCGCTGGCCTGGCTTCTCGCCAGCACGGCCGGGATCGCCCCAGCTCTGGCAGCGCGGGCACCCGCTCCGCCGGCGCTGGCTCGCCTGGCAACGGCAAGTGCCCGGGCGGGCCAGCGCGTAGCCGTCGTCCACCGGCCGCTCAAGCCCGGTCACCCGGTAGCCGTCGTCCACCGGCCGCTCAAGCCCGGTCACCCGGTAGCCGTCGTCCACCGGCCGCTCAAGCCCGGTCACCCGGTAGCCGTCGTCCACCGGCCGCTCAAGCCCGGTCACCCGGTAGTCGTCGTCCACCGGCCGCTCAAGCCCGGTCACCCGGTAGCGACTCCTGCGCCACCGCGGGGCCTCGAGGCCGGATCCGGAGCGGCTCCGGAGGGGACTCGAGCCGCAACCAGCTTGCCCCCGGCAGCCCCGGCGGTCGCGGTGGCGAGGTCCAGCAGCGATGCCTCGGCGCCAGGCGCGGAGCTGGCATCGGGCAGGTCGGCGGCCTTGCCCCTCACCGGAGACGCCATGGCGTCGGTCGCCGTGCCACCACCACCGCCACCGCCCGAGCCGGTGTTTCCGGCCGCGTTCGACCCACTGGCGGAGGTTCCGGGCGCGACACCGGCTCCTGCCTTTGTCCTGGTGCCGCCCGCCACACTGGCGCTGCCCGTCAGCTCGACCTCTCAGCTCGCGAGGTATTTCCCCAACCCGCTCGCAGGGTCGCCCGCCCCGGTGCCGGGCACCCCCTCGCCGGCGGCCCCTGCGCTGGCTGCGATGCCGGCCGCGGTCACAACGCCCGCCCCCACGAATTTGGCCGCCGCGCCCCAGGGCCCCACCGAGCCGATCATACGGCTGCAACGCGAGGGCCCGGGAATCTCCCTCGATACCGCGTTCTTGCCGCAGGACGAGGACTTCGTCTTGACGGCCAGCATTCCCCGGGGCCAGGGCGCAGCGCCGTCCCCCGCTCCGGCGCTGGCGACCCCGGCAGCGAGCGCCGGAGCGCCGCAGCCGCTCCGGACCGTCTCGGCCGATTCCGAGGCGATCCAGCGGCGGGAGGTTGTCCACCGCGAGTCCAATCGTTCCGTGAATGCCACCTACACGCAGCGCATGGTCTGGCAGACGCCACCCCCCGTGTCGGTGGCCTCGGAGTCGATCGCGGTCCTCGAACTCTATTCGACGGCACAGCAGCTCGCGTACGCCCACAAGCTGGACCTGGCGATGCTCTCGATCGACGAGGCCCTGGCGATGGAGCCGACCAACCCGACCCTCCTGGCACTCCAGGGATCGCTCTACTACGGCAAAGGGGCTGTCGGCCTGGCCCGTGAATCGTGGGCCCAGGCGCTTCTGTACGATCCCACGATGTCCGATGTCCGGACGGCGCTCGCGCACCTATCCTCCGCCCCCGCGTTCCCGCAGTGACCGCCAGCTGCCGATCTCGATGAGGAATCCCCAGATGAAAGCCGCCTTGCTCATGGCCGCGTGCCTCGCCGTCTCGCTGGCCACGCCCGCACTGGCCGCCGATTCCAGGCCGCGCGATCCGGCCGTGGCGATGCTCACGCATCCGGAGCTGATGGATCAGCTCTTCGCCGGGTTCGGCCGGTCGATCTCGCAGGCGGATCCGAGTGTCGTCAAGATCTTCGTCTACCGCGAGAAGCGCAAGGATCCATATCCGGAGCTCAATACCATCATCGAGAACCGCATCATCGATGACCTCATCAAGACCAACCGCTTCAAGGTCGTCTACTGCCGCGAGTGCTCGGTTCCGCACATCGAGTCGACCCGCACGAGCTTCACGTTCTCGAACACCATCGACTCCGACGCGGCGCTGGCCGCGCTGGCGCATCGGCTGGGCGTCGATGGGGTCTTGATGTGGAATACGCTCGGCACGGGCAAGAACGTCATCGTCACGTTCAAGCTCATCCGGGCCAACGACGGGGCCATCATCTGGAGCAAGCACTTCGAGACCGAGCCCCTGGCTCGCGAGAAGGAGCAAGAGGAGATCGCCGCCCAGAAACTGGACCGGGATCGGATGTCCGGCCTGTACGTGTACGGAGGCCTCCAGGGTTTCAACACCTCGCGCCAGGCACTCCCGGGAAGCAGCGCTTCGAACCAGTTCGTCGCGCAAGGGCTCGATCTCGGCCTGATATTGCTGCGTCAGAGCAGCTTTCTCGACGATTTCGCTTACGGCCTGGAGGCCAACGTGCTGCAAGCCGGAGCCCTCAATCCCAATCTGAGCCTTCCCGTGGTATCGGTCGGCCCGTACTTCATGCTGGCGCTGGATCCCCTCTTCGTCAGGGGAACGGATCAACGGATCTTCAACCTCTACGCCGGCGCCGGGCCGAGCTTCATCATCGGCCAGAATCTGCTGAATACGGTCGACTTCAAGGGCGGGATGATGTTCAGGTTCACGCACTCGCTGTTCTTGAACCTGGGTTTCGTGGACATCGAGCCCAATCCGGCCAACGTCGTGATGCTGCCTGATTCCGGAAACAATTTCTCGAGCACCGCCAAGTTCGGCGGGTTCACCTACGACGTCGGATTCGGGATCGTCTTCCAGTAGCTTCGCTTTCGATCCCCGAGCGACGGCGGGTGCCCTCCGGGTAGCCGATAGCTGATGCAGCCCGAACGGGTCCCTCTGCGCGGTCGCTACGCTGCGCAACCGGGCCCCGTTTCTTGTTGGCTGTGAACGGGTCCCTCTGCGCGGTCGCTACGCTGCGCAACCGGGCCCCGTTTCTTGTTGGCTGTGAACGGGTCCCTCTGCGCGGTCGCTACGCTGCGCAACCGGGCCCCGTTTGACTCTTCCGGGTCGATCGTTTTCGGGCGAAAGCGCTCCAGGCCTGGCGTTGTCGGGCCGAGCCGGCGCGTCCCGGCGTCAAATTCTGGCGGGGGCGTCTGTCCAGATTGAACATTGGGAGTGCGGCCAGCGCAGCCCAGTATGACCGCGGATCGCGCAGAGCAGGCCATCTGCGGGGGAAGGGGGCTTCGAATGCACCTGGTGCGACCGACGCTCGTACTCATGGCGGCTTCGTGGATCACGGCTGGCGCTGCGGGTCCCGTCTTGGCCCAGCCGCCGCTTCCGCGCCTGCCGGCATTGCCGCGCCCCATCTTGACCGGCATCGGCATGCCCCTGCCGGCCGGGGCGCTCAACCTGGCGGCATCGGCCGCGATGGCCCCGGGTTTGACGACCACGCGGTTCATCCTCGACGCGGGACTCACCAGCAAGCTCGGCCTGGAGGTGACGGCCCCCTATGTCGGCCTCGGGACGAACGGGGCTTACCTGTCCGAATTCGGAGCGGATGTTCAGCTCGGTATCGTGGGGCGGCCTGCGGGTAATGGCATCTCGGCCATCCTGGGTCTTCACGTGCCAGGGAGCGCGGCGGGCTTGAGCATCGGCTCGATGCAGCCCCTGGTCGGCCTGCGAGGGCAGGCCCAGGTCGGTCCCTTCCTGGGCCTGGCGAACGTGGGGTGGTTCCCGGGACTCAATCAGACCGAGATCCGGGCCGCCGGCCTCTGGCAGGTGCTGCCCGTGCTGGCTCCGGGACTCGAACTCGGGTTGGTGGGCGGCCCCGTCCAGCTCGCCTCCTTGACGCCCGAGATCAATGTCCGGCCTGTTCCCAACCTGGGGGTGGGGCTCGGCTACGAGATTCCGATCGCGGGCTCTGCGACCGGTCAGGTCGTGGCACAGGCGCAGTTTCTCTTCTAGCGCCCGAGGGGCGGACGCGGGACGGTTTGCAGGACTCCTCGAGGGGGGCCAGAGGGTCAGGAAGGAGCGAGACATGAGCCTCAAGGTAACGGCGGCAGCCGCGGCAGCGGGAATCATCGCGCTGCCCGGCGTGGCGTTAGCAGCCAATCCACCGGCGTCGAACCGGCCGGCCGTCATCCCGTCGGCCAAGGGCAAGGCCGTGCCGGTGGTCGCCAAGCCGCTCTTGGTGATGCCCGGGATGCCAGGTCCGGCCGGCTCGTTTACCCTGCGGGCGAACGGCCTGCTTTCCGGTGTGGTCTCGCCGGCGGCGACGGGCGCGAATGCCACGGCCATCCTCGGCCTGACCAACCGGCTCGGGCTCAACGTGATCGGCAACTACACGCGGACGGCCGGTCTGACCGGCGGCTTCTGGAACAACGTGGCCGTTGAAGGCCAGTACTCGATCCTCCAGAGCGCGGACAAGGCCGCGGGGCTGTCGCTGGTCGGAGCGCTGCAAGCGCCGGGCTCGGCCGGTGGCTTGAACCTTGCCGGGCTCAGGCCCGCGTTCGGATTGAGGGCCCTGACCACCATCGGACCCGCACAGACCAACCTGGACGCGATGTTCCGGCCGTTTGCCGGGCGCATTGACTACGGTGCCGGCCTGGTGATGCAGGCGACGCAGGCTCTGGCACCGAGTCTTGATATCGTCGGAACGGTCCCCATCGGCGGGGCGGGGATGTTCTCGCTCGGCCTGGCGCCAGGGATCCAGTTCGGGCTCACGCAGGGGATCCGGCTCGGCGTCGGCTACGTCATTCCGGTAAGGGGCACCCCCCCGAACGCCAACAACCTCATCGCCGGGCTGCAGCTCGGATTCTGACGCATTCGGCCAGCCCAGCATCCAGGGGATCCCGGTTTGAAGGGTTCGGGTCCGTTTTAGCAGCGAAAGGCACACCAGGAGCGGGGGGCACTCCCCTCGCTCCTCTCGGCTACGCCCCGAGCGGCTCCGTGCAGGGCGCCTCGGTTCCCGAGCCGCCGAGTACGTCGACCACGTACCGGAGCTCGCCGGGGTCGAGGTCACTGGCCGGCGTGACCTCCTTGGCCTTGACCAGGAGCTTGCGGCGAGCGGTCCAGAAGGCTCCGACCGAGGACGGCGCGATGAGCCCGCCTACCTCGACCGAGGGATCGCGGTCGACCTCGAAAAGCGTGCCGTCAGGAAACTGGACGCGGACCCGGGTCCGTAGCGAAGGCGCTGGCATGAAGGAAATCTCCCACAACTGGTCGGCATCCAACCTAGCAGCGCCCGCCGAAGACTGCAAGATCGCGTCGATTTGCTGCCACCAGACGTCGTTTGGTCGCTCGCCTGGCCGGGTATGCATGGCTTGGCAAGCAACAGGCGGGGGTGGTAATTCGAGGCCGTCTCGGACGGTCCCGGGCTCGTTCGTCTGTCTGCAACCTGCAAGCGTGTGGGCCAAGGTGACGCACGCTCAGTGGAGGCCGCATGAGAAGCGTGGTTTCCGGGCATCCCTTCGTCTTCCAGGTCCGGGTGGCCGAGGGACGCGGGCTCCGTCGCGCCGCCGACGACCTTGCCGATGTCCTCGAGGATCGGCCGGTCCAGATCACCTACGCCAACCAGGGAGCGCCGGCCATCCTCGGTCTGGTCGAGGATTGCACCCAGAGCGATGCGGAGCACCTCATCGGTCGCCTGCAGCGCCTCTCGGTCGCCCACCCCTACGTGAAGGTGACTCTGGCGGGGTATGGCACCGACTTGCCGCCCACCGTGCTCGAGGACGGTCGGTTCACGCTCTTTGGCGATCGCTACCAGGGCTTTTGCCAGCCGGACGTCCGCCGGTAGCGTCCTGGCCAGGCCGCGGGGCAGCCGGGCGAATCCATGGGGATCCGTCCCGGGGCGACGGGCAGCGGCGGTGGCGGTCAGAGCGCGGCTCTTTATAATGATCGAATGCTGAAGATCGGTCCGCTCGCGCTGGAGAGCCAGGTCATCCTGGCTCCGATGTGCGGCGTGAGCGATCTGCCCTACTTGCGATTGCTCCGGCGATTCGACCCCCGGAGCCTGGTCTTTCACGAGATGTTCAGCGCCGTGGGGCTGCTGCACTGGAAGAATCAGCCCCGCTTCGAGGTTCCCCAGGACTTGCGGCCCATCGGCCTGCAGCT
Organism: bacterium; assembly: GCA_021781555.1. Taxonomy (GTDB): domain Bacteria; phylum Cyanobacteriota; class Sericytochromatia; order S15B-MN24; family VGJW01; genus JAJXWQ01. Next base: position 36,799 of record JAJXWQ010000017.1, on the reverse strand, counting down.
CTTCGGGCATGATCCCGGTGCGATGGCAGAGGCCGCGATCGTGCTCGCCGAAGGCGGGTGCGACGTCATCGACGTCAACCTCGGCTGCCCGGTGCCCAAGGTCGCCAAGAACTGCGATGGTTCGGCGCTTCTCAAGGACACCCCACGGCTGTCGCGGATCCTGGATGCGATGGTGAGGGCCGTGGGCGATCGGGTTCCGGTGTCGATCAAGATGCGGCTGGGGTGGGACGACGAGCAGCGCAACTACCTCGAGGTCGCCCGGATCGCCGAGGCCGCCGGAGTCAGCATGATCACGGTCCATGGCCGGACTCGCAGTCAGATGTATGCAGGGACGGCAGACTGGGGTGCCATCGCACAGGTTGCCGCTGCGGTCAGGGTCCCCGTGGTCGGCAACGGGGACGTCTGCGACCCGCTGACCGCAGCCCGAAGGCTACGCGAATCCGGCTGCTCTGGAGTGATGATCGGTCGCGGCGCCCAGGGCAATCCCTGGCTCGTGCCTCGGATCGACCAGTATCTCCGCACGGGCCGGCTGCCTCCCGAGCCCCCGGCTGCGGAGCGCCTGCAGGTGGCGAGGGATCACTGCCGCATGCTGATCGAGGAAAAGGGCGAGCGCGCCGGCGTGGCCGAGAGCCGCAAGCACGTGGCCTGGTATACCCGTGGCCTGCCGGGCTCGGCCGAACTCCGCCACGTGGTCAACTCGACCCGGACCGCGGCCGAGCTTTACCTGGCGCTCGACGCCTACCTGGACAACCTCTCGGCCATCGACGCGAACGTCGTCGCCTGATCGCCGGGCGCCTCGAGCAGCTCGAGGATCCGCCTGGCGGCGTGGTCCCACGTGTAGTTCTCGCGGACGTGGTTCGAGGCCGCCAGCCCCCGCTCGTAGGCCTCTTCCGAGTGCTCGTACACGTACCGCATCTGGCGGCGCAGCGAGGCCAGATCCGGCTCGGCCGATCGGCCATAATCGACCAGGGCGGGCTGGCAATCGACGTAATAGGCCAGGTCCTCGGGGATGAACTCCCGGTGGCCGCCCCACCGGGTCAAGATCAGGGGCGCACCCACTGCGGCGGCCTCGAAGATCGCGATGCTTCCGGCTTCCCAGCGCGATGGATGAACGTAGGCATCGCCGGAAGCATAGTAGCGGGCGAGATCCCCGCGACCGGGGGTATCCGCGGTGACGACCCGGATCTCGGGGCAGCCTGGCAAGGCGCGGACTCGGGTCAAGACGGCCTCCACGTCGTCGTATTCGTTGGGAGCCACGACGAGGTCCGGGTCCGGCAGCTTGAGAACCAGTACGACCTCCGGGTCGCCCCGGAACTCGGTCGCATAAGCCTCGCACAGGAGGTCCAGGCCCTTGTGCTGCACGCGGGGGAACGAGCAGGTCAAGAAGACGAAGCGGTCTTGCGTCCCGAGATCTACGGGTTCGACGCCCGGATGATAGACCTCGGGATCGGCACCGTGGTATACCACGTCGATCCGGGGGATCTCCCCCGCCGGGAAGCTAGCCGCCGCGCCGTGGATGGAGCGGATGTACTCCGAACAAACCCAGTAGCGCCGGCCCTCGAAGAACCCCCGCACGAAGTCTGGTCCCAGACGGCCGGGGTTGTCGTTGTTGGAGTACTCCACGACCGGAGCCTTGAGGGACCGCATCAGTTGATACTGCGAGGTCTCGGCACGCGACACGATGAAGCGGACCGTCGTGTAGGGCAAATCGTGGGGCCGCCTGCTCAGCAGCTCCTTCAAGCGGGCGTACTGGAGCGGATTGTGCTCGGCGTAGTTCTCCTCGAAGGCGTCGGGGAACAGAACCGGGTTTTCGAAGCGCGGAAAAGGCTCCTCGATCGTCAGATCGGCACCGGCGCGATCGAGCGCGAGGATGAGTTCGCGAGAACCGTGGTTCACGCTCCCGGAGCCAAAGACCGTACAGTACCAGTTGATCCGGGGTCCCGCCGGCCGCGACGGGGAGACCGGGGGCGCTGCGGCCTGCAAGAGGTCGATCCAGCCCCTGGTCGCCGGGCCGACATGGTGCAGGGTCGCAGCCTCGGCAGCCTTCGTCGCCCGGGTTGGCGCCTGGCGAAGTCGATAGAGTTCGCGCAGCCGGTCGACCCAATCCGGATCGCTCAGGCGCACCACGTCGGCACCCGTGCAGGCCGCCTCCAGGGCCGCCAGATCGACGGCCCCAGGGGGTGCGAAGGACAGGAACACGTCCATGGCGTTGAAGTGCGCGTTCAAGAGGTCGAAGACCAGGATCGATGCGTCCTCGGCGGTATCGGTCCAGTAAGCCCGATGGTGTCTCAGGTGCTCCAGGCGTGCCGCCTCGACCTTGAAGCTCTCGACCTCGCGGCGATGCACGTCCTCGACCCACAGCAACTTGAGCTCAGAAAGCTCGGTGGCCAGCTCGTCGAGCTGACGCAGGACGCGTGCGATTCCCCGCCGCGGGAGATTGCGCGCCAGCGAGCCCACCACGAAGTCGGTCGCGGCTCCGATGCGGGCTCGCGGTGCGCTGCGATCCTCGAGCAGGCGGAAGACCGGCTCGACGGGGAATGCGAAGGCTTGGAGCTCGAAGCCCCCGGCTCGGTGCAACGTGCTTTCACCCGGATCGCCATCCGGAGCCGGCCAGTGGTGCCACGGCACCGGCGAGTCTTCGATGCTGCGCAGGTACCGGAGGTCTTCGAAGGCATCCAGCGCACCGCAGGTCACCACGGCGTCCGGGTGCACCACCCGCAGGGCGTACTCGAGCCCGGTGGCCCCGCCCCGGCCGGAAGCCGCCGACGCGTCGCCGGTGAAGACGAAGGCGGGCATCAGCGTGACGCCTTCCCAGAGGATCGGCGCCTGAGTCCGGTGCAGCCCGTAGTAAAAGACCTCCAGACCGGCACTGGCCAGCTGCCGGCAAGTTTTGCGCCCTGCCTCGGCCGAGAGCGACGGCAAGGTCGGGTTATCACCTATCCACAGGACACGACTGGACAAGGGGGGCATCTCCCTCCTGGGTACGCGGGGCCAGACAGCGCGGGGGTGCGGTCAGGACTTCCTTCCAAGATAGCGAGACAGTAGAGCGATGGGCAAGGAATCGGATGTGGCCAGCTCGCGATACACGGCGACCGCAGGGGTGGGGATGCGCGCCAGCGAACCGTCGGCGCGATCGACCTCGTACAGCCCGAAGGTCGGCGCGTAGCTGCCCCACTCGTAGTTGTCCATCAAGGACCAGTAGCAGTATCCAATCACCGGCACTCCATTGGCGATCGCGCGGTGCAGCTCGTACAGGTGGTTGACCAGGAACGCCGAGCGGGTCCAGCCGTCCTTGCGTGGCATGTCGTTGTGCGTCGCCATGCCGTTCTCGGCCACGAGCTCGGGTAGGTGGTACCGGTGGTAGTAGTACTCGGCGGCGTCGTAGAGACCCTCGGGATAGATCGGCCAGCGCCAGTACGTCCGGGCCTCGAAGATCTCCGGCAGGGTGGCGAAGGCGTAGTAGTAGTCGAAGGCGATGTAGTCGAGCGTCGAGCGCGGCGGGTCGCCGGGGTGATCGCGCCAGTGCGTGAGCTTGTCCAGCATCGCCTGCGCGGGATCCAGGCCCGGTAAAAGCGTCGTCGTCCGCATCCCGCTGCGGCGAACCATCCGGAACATGTTCGTCGATACTGCGCAGCCCGGGTCCGCCGCGTGGAGGATGTCGTAAGCCGCAACGTGCGCTTCCTCGAGGTGCCGGATGGCAGCCTCGTAAGCGATGGGGCTGAGGTCCCCCGGGGGAAAGATCCCGAGCAAATAACCCAGCGCAGGCTCGACATTGGGCTCGTTCACGGTGATCCAGTAATGGACCTGTCCCGCGAGGGCCTTCGCCACGACCTTGACGAAGCGGGAGTACTCGGGAACGGCGTCCTTCCGTGCCCATCCGCGGGCCCGGAGCGGGCCGGGCACGCCCCGGGTAGGACGGTCGAGCCAGGCCGGATACGCGAAGTGGTAGAGGGTCACGATCGGCTCCATGCCGAGGCTGCGGCACATGGCGATCATGTCGACGTAGCGAGCGAGGGCGGCCCGGTCGAACACCCCCCGCCTGGGTTCGACCCGACTCCACTCGATCGACATCCGGTACGCGGTGGCGCCCGTCTCAGCCGCCAGACGCATGTCGTCCGCATAGAGATCCCAGTCGTCGATCGCCTCCCCTGCAACCTGCGGGGTGTGCCCGGTGGCCTCCCATCGGGCCCAGCTCGACGTCGTATCGTCGCCCTCGACCTGGTGCCCGGCGACCGCGACTCCCCACATGAAACCCTTGGGGAAACGCAGGGCCTCGGGGTAGATCGCCTCGACCGGCGCGCTCGGGTGCCGTGCCGGTCGCGGACGAAGTTCGAGACGCGTGGACGCGTGATGCGCCATCGGTATCCAGAAGAGACTGAGGGCGATGACCTTGGCGGCCAGGTCGGCGAAGAATCGCTCAAAAAACAGTCGGGCGGAAATCATCGTCTCGAGCATAGGGTGCTAGCTGGCTACATTGTAGGACGAATGCACGCCGAGATGAGCACGGTCTTGCTAAGGGGCGGCAGCTCTGGCCCTTCACCGGGAGGGCCGTGGCCGTGAAGACGGGTCCCTCGGCGCGGTCGCTGCGCTGCGCTACCGGGCCCTGTCTGACGCCTGCGGGCCGATCCCGGCCAGGCGAAATCGCCCTGGACTCGGGGCGCCGCACGTTTCGCAAGCTCCGCTCCTAGCCCCGGGGCGACAGGAGCACGACGCGGTCTCCGTCTGCAACGGCCAGATCGCCACGGCCATCTGCCGCGATACCCACCGGAGCATGCAGGTCTCGCGCGACGACGGTCCGATGACCATCCACGAAGGCATCGACTTGCTTCTTGCGGGTCACGAAGAGAGTTCCCTGCCTGTCGACCGCCAGGCCCTTGCCGGACTCGAACGCGACCGTGCGGATGACGCGATCGCGGATGACGCGAACCCGATCGTGACCTTCATCCACCACGAAGACATCCCCCGCCTGGCTGGTGGCCAGGGGCCCGGGTTCCCAGAGGCCCGCGTTGGCAGCTGGCCCGCCATCGCCGAGCGGCTCGGGGAAACCCCTGCCAGCAAGCGTGAAGATCCGGCCGTCGAGGCCGACCCAGCGTACCCGGTTGTGCCCGGTGTCCGATACGAAAAGATCCCCCCGGGGGCCCCAGGCGACCCCTTCGGGGTGGGCGATCTGCGCAGCGATGGCGAGGCCGCCATCCCCGATGGGATAGAAGGTTGTACCGGTGCCGGCCAGCGGCTTGACCCGCGTGCTCGGCGACGCCGCGGTCCCGGCGTTCCACACCAGATTGCTCGTCGGGTCGGCCACGGCGATGCGGCCGGAGGGAGAAATCGCCAACCCGGCAACCTTCGAGACGCCAGGCTGAGCGCGAGGCGTCCTCGGGAGATCCCACGAAGCCGTGGCGCCGCTCGCCAGGATCCGCCAGGACTGCCCGGCTCCCGTCACGAACCAGGAGCCGTCCGGCGCTGCCGCGATCTCGGTGGCCGGGCCCGCTGCCAGGACGCGGACGGAGTAAGGCGGCAGCTTGCGCACGACGTTCTGGCAGCCGGCGGCCAGTCCAGCCAGCGCCAACGCCGCCGCGGCCATGGCCAGGTGCGCGCGGGGCCTCGGCTGGGATCGCAGATCGAGCACCGGAATCACCCCTTGGTAGGTGCCGCCCTCCGGGCTCGGAGGCCCCGGGGCGGAAACGAGGGTCGTCCCCGAGAATAGCACCCTCCCGGTTCGTCGGCAGGGCGGTCCCATGCACCATGGGACCGGGCAGAGCTCGAGCAAGTTCCACGCCGGGCTGCGGCTGGAGCGCCGGATCGCGCCACCGCGAGGCGCGAGGCTCCGGCCGCCTGCACATGGCGTAGAATGACAAGAGGGCGTATCCCGCGCGCCCCTTCAAGGAGCTCCCATGGAACTCATCACGCTTGGCGTCGATCTCGGCCGCAGCGAGATCCGGATCTACGACGGCGAGGCGCTGTACACGTTCCCTACCCTCGTCGGTGGGCCGGTCGAGGTCGTGTCCAGGGGCTCGGCCAAGATCCTCGAGGAGACCCTCGCGGCCAACCTCTCGGTCAAGGTAGGCAAGCACCTTTACTCGGTCGGGCGCCAGGCGCTCGAGCAGCCGTTCCTCTTCCCCGTCAACGACATCGATCTCTTCGCCGAGGAGCTCAACCTCGTCCTCCTGCTGGCGGCCCTCGGTCTTTACGTGCGCAAGCGCCAGATCGCGGGCACGGCTCGATTCAAGCTTGGCCTGGCGACCCCGGTGTTCCTCACCAAGCGGCCGGAATACGCCGAGCAGGGCGCCGCGCGCTGGACGCGCTTGCACCGCTTCGAGTTCTGTGGCCAAGCCATGGAGGTCGAGATAGCGCAGATCGAGGTCCTGCCTCGCTCGCTCGGGGCCATCTATGCGGCCACGCTGGAGGGCCAGCTCGACCCGAGTCCCGACGAGCTCACGGCCGTCCTCGACCCCGGCCACCTGGCCACCGACTGGGTCGTCGTGAAGCTCCCGAAGGAACTTCCCCGCTATTCCGGACACACCACGGCCGCCGCGGGTATCCGCCTGACCGAGGCCATCGCCGACAGCCTCTTCGCCGAGGGGGTTGTCCGGGTCGATCCGCTGGCCGCCATGGAGGCCGTGACGACCGGGCGCTACCTCGATAACGGCCGGGAGATCTCGATTCCAGCCGAGCTCACGCAGGGGCTCTGCGAGCTCATGGCGCAGCACGTCGCCCTGACCGTCAAGCAGGTGTGGCGCGACGTCTCCATCGACAACATGATCCTGGTCGGCGGCTTCGGTCAGGTCCTGTTCCCGCTGCTGAGCCAGTATCCGTATTTCGCTTCGCTCGTGCTGGCCAGCGACAGCCGGTACTTCAACGTCAAGGGCGCCTTCGAGTACGTCACGCGCATTCCCGACCGATCGGCGGTCGAGGCCGTGGAGGCTTAGTTGCTCAAGGACCTCCAGGCGACGATCGCGGGGCTCTTCAGGCGCGAGGGGGATCCGCTCGGAGCGATCACGCCCGAGCAACTCAAGGCCGTCCTCAAGTCCATCGAGGGCAAGTACAACGCCCTGCGTGAGGACAACCGGCGCCTCAAGTCCGTTGTCGAGGAGCAGCGCGTGGCGCTGGCCCGATCCGGCGAGACGCCGAAGCCTGCCGGGGAGGTTCAGGATCAGGACCGGATCCTGGCCCTGAATAGCCAGGTCGAGGAGCTGAGCCTCCAGCGCGATGCCGCCCTGCGCGATCGCGACGCCGCTCTGGCCCGGCAGGACGAGGCCGGCCACGATCGAGAGGCACTCCTGGCACGTATCGAAGCCCTGGAGTCTGCGGGGAGCCGCGTGGCCCAGCTCGAATCCGAGCTGGCCGAGGCCAACGAGGCTCGGGCCACGGCCTTGCGCTTGTCCGACGCCGACGCAGAAAAGCTGGCGTTGCGAGCTCAGCTCGCCGAGCTCGAGGACCAGCTTGCTGCGGCCAGAGGCCAGCAGGAACAAGGCGGTCCGGGCGAGGCGGGGCAGGGTTTCGAAGCCGAGCGCGCCAGGATGGAGCGCGTCCGCGCCGAACTTCAAGACGAACTGATGCTGACGCGCCAGGAGCGCGATCGCCTGCTGACGGAGAGCTCGGAGTTGCGCCAGGAGCGCGATCGCCTGCTAACCGAGAGTGCGGACGCGGATGCCTTGGCCTCCGACGCGCAGGCCGAAGCCATGCAGATCGCCGACCTCAAGCTGCAGGCCATCGTTGGCCAGAAAGCCGATCTCGCCGAGCAGCTCGCCGTCGCCACGCGCCGGAACGCGGAACTCGAAGACCAGCTCGTCTCGGCCGGCACCCGGAGCACCGAGCTAGCGGAGCAGCTCGACGCCAGCTCGCAGGAGGTCGTGCGACTGCAGGCCGAACTCGCCAGCTCGCGCCAGCCGGTCTCCTCGCCGGTCCTCTCGCCAGAAGCCGCACCCGAGCCCGCGGACCACCCGGCGGTCGACGCGAGCTCGGATGCATCTCCCTTGGGCGAGCTCGAGCTCGCGGTCCCGGCAACGACCGGCAGCGTGGCAGAGCGCGAGATGCTGCGGGCGATCGCCGCCATCGCCGAACAGGTCGAGCGTCTGGCGACCAGCTCGCCCGCGAGCTCGGGGCACCAGCCCCCCAAGCCGGCCGCTGTCAGCTCCCGGTCGCGCCCGCGCCCGCGCAAGCCCGCATCGCCTGACGACCCCGCTCGCAAGCTCGACTGGCTCATGGGGGTCTGAGCTCGAGCCGGGTTCCCGAGTTCTCGGCTCGGGTACAAGAGGCCCATGGACGGTTTCATGCCTGGCGACCTCTCGCACGTGCTGGAACGGATCTCCGAGATCACATCTCGGTTCGACTCGCTGCCGGCAAGCCCGGCCGGGAACACTCCGGCGGCGGCGGCACCCGGGAATTTTCAAGCAGCGCTGGACAAGGTCCAGGGGCTGGCCCCTGCGATCGCCAAGGCGGCGCAGGCGAACGGCCTCGACCCCCGACTCGTGCAGGCCGTCGTGGAGGCCGAATCGGGTGGGGATCCCTCGGCGACATCGGATAAGGGTGCGATGGGCCTGATGCAGCTGATGCCGCAGACCGCCCAGGACATGGGCCTCACGAATCCCTACGATCCCACCCAGAACCTCGAGGGCGGCTCGCGTTACCTGCGGTCCATGATCGACAAGTTCGGGAACCTGCCGCTGGCGATCGCCGCCTACAATGCCGGCCCCGGAGCCGTCACCAAGGCCCACGGCATTCCGCCCTATCCCGAGACCCAGCACTACGTCAAGCACGTTCTCGACCTCTACCGCGAGCATCTCGGCCAGCAGGGACCTGAGTAGCCCGCCCGGGCGCAAACTTGCCGCGACGGCTCGGGCTCGATCGTTTCTGAACGAATTCGCTCTAAACAAACGGGCAACCGAGCCGATGCATGCAGTACAGGGTGCCGGTCAGGAATCCGTCCGGCGGCGGGCAGGGGTCGAACGATCCCGCACGTCCCCAGCAGGGCCCTGATCCGAATTGCACGGGGAGGAACGGCGGCTTGGTCCGAGGCATTTACACCGCGGCTTCAGCCATGATCACGGAGATGGCCAAGCAGGACATCATTGCCAACAATCTCGCCAACATGGACACCACGGGATTCAAGCAGGACGCCATCTCATTTCGGGCCCGGATGGACCAGACGATCTACGGCATCGCCCCGGGCTCCAGCGGCGGCAATCCGAGCGTGCAGAAGCTCGGCCTCCTCTCCACCGGGACCACGGTCGACCGGATCAGTGTCGACTATGCCCAGGGCAACCTTCGCCCTACCAGCAACCCCCTCGACCTGGGTTTGCGCGGCGCCGGCTTTTTCACGATCCAGACTCCACAGGGCCTGGCCTATACCCGCAACGGATCCTTCCAGCTCAACAACAACCGGATCCTCGTCGACTCGGAGGGCAACCCGGTCCTTTCCACCAGCGGCCTCATCCAGCTGCCGCCGACCGGCCAGTTCCACGTCGCCCAGGACGGCACCGTGAGCGCGGGCGCCCAGATCGTGGGCCGGCTACGGCTGGCAGATTTCGCCAATCGGGCCAAGCAGCTCGTCAAGCGGGGAAACTCCTACTACCAGATGGTCTCTGGCACCGAGCTGCCGGCCACCGGAGCCGCGGTGCAGCAGGGCTCCCTCGAGCAATCGACCGTCAACCCGATCAGCGAGATGGTTGACATGATCACGGCCCTGCGCGGCTACGAGAGCTCGCAGAAGGCTCTCCAGACCGAGGACTCGGAACTCGGCCGCGCGGTGAACGACATCGCCCGCATGTAGGGGCGCCGAACCGGCTGGCGCCAGACGTTTTTGGAACGAGAGTGAGGTAACAGGGCCATGATGGGAGCGTTGTACAGCGCCGCCAGCGGAATGCAGGCGCAGCAGCTGAACATCGACGTTATTTCGAACAACCTCGCGAACGTCAACACACCCGGGTTCAAGCGGCAGCGGGCTGAATTCCAGGATCTTCTCTATCGCACGGCAACCGCGGCGGGCGTGCCGGTCAGTCAGGGCACGTCCACGCCCGTGGGCGAGCAGGTCGGAACGGGAGTTCGCCCGGTCGCGACCACCAAGATCTTCTCGCAGGGAGATTTCGAACAGACCGGCAATCCGCTCGATCTCACCATCCAGGGCGACGGCTTCTTCCAGGTCCAGCAGAACGACGGCACGATCGCCTACACCCGCGACGGCAGCTTCAAGGTCGACAGGGATGGCACGGTCGTCAATGACGAGGGCCTCCCCCTGTCACCGCAGATCACGATCCCCCAGGGCGCCCAGAACATCACCGTCAGCCAGGAAGGCGTGATCACGGCCCAGGTGAACGGTCAGCAGAACACCCTCGGCCAGCTCTCCCTGGTGCGCTTCATGAACCCGGCCGGCCTGTCTTCGGCCGGCGGCAACCTGCTGCTGCAGACCCAGGCCTCCGGAGATCCGCAGGAAAGCTTGCCGGAAGCGGAAGGGACCGGGTCGATTCTCCAGGGCTACCTTGAACAGTCGAACGTGCGTGTCGTGGATGAGATGGTCAACCTCATCACGGCCCAGAGGGCCTACGAGGCCAATTCCAAGGCAATTCAGACCTCCGATACCATGCTGAGCGAAGCCAACCAGCTCAAGCAGTAGGCGAGTCAGACCGACAATAAGAACAAATGAGTCTCGCATCTCTCGACCTGCCGGCCCTGGGCCCAGCCGCCCTGGGCATGGCGAATCCCAGCCTCAGGTCCGTCGGGTCGAAACCCGCGCTAACCGCCGCGCAGGACAAGACCATGACACCCGAGCAGAAGCGCTTGATGGGCGCCGCTCAGGATTTCGAAGGAATCCTCGTCACCCAGATGTTGACGGCGATGCGTCATGCCCATCTGGCCAAGGATCCTCTGGATAGCGGCAACGCCAGCGACATCATGCACAGCATGCTCGATGCTCAGCTCGGCAAGCAGATCGCCCACAGCCAGAGCTTCGGCCTTGCGGATGCGATCTACCGCGAGTTCTCGGGCATGGCCGGTTCGGCTGGCCACCAAGCCGCGACGGCGGCCGGCCCTGCTGCCAGCTGACAAGACTGCGCCAGGGTTGCCCTGCGCGGGTCGGTGAATTCCGCGACTTGCCAGCCTTCTGGCCCTCGCACTAGACTAGATGCGAAAGATCGGCCGGAAAGGAGTTCGGCACCGTGCCACTTTCCAACTGCCCCCGCTGCGGCAAGACCTTCAACAGGCTCCCGTCTGCCAAGCTTTGTCCGGACTGCCAAGAGGTCGAGGAGCAGCAATTCGAGCGTGTCTACACGTACCTCCGCGACCACCCCGGTGTGCTCATCCCCAAGATCGCCAGCGACACCGAGGTCCCCGAGCGTCTCATCCTCGAATGGTTCCGGAACCGACGCCTGCTGGCCAAGGATCCTTCGATCACCTGGCCGTGTGAGCGCTGCGGCATTCCGGTCAGCGAGGGACGGCTGTGCCAGCGCTGCGCCGGCAAGTTCCAGGCTTCCCTTGGCGAGCATCCGGACGCGAGCTCCGGCACCCCGCGCAAACCAGGTTCTGCGGACGCCCCGGCGGGGCATCGTCCGGACATCGGCCACGAGCTCCGCGGCGACAAGTACACGCGCTAGGGGCCTGCCAGGATGCGCATCTGCAGCTTGAACGGGTCCCTCTGCGCGGTCGCTTCGCTGCGCAACCGGTCCCCGGTTGACTGTTCGGGCTCGATCATTTCGAGGCGAGAGCGCTCTAAAGTCCTCCTGTGGTGCGGCCGATAAATAAGACGGGAGAACAAATTTCCCAGCGAAATCGGGGTGATTACCGTGAGAATCGATCCGCGGCTTCTGGCTCAGACGAGCGACGTCGCGGCCACCGCGCGCAAGCGAGAGGCCGACGCCGTCAAGGCTCCGCCGAAGGCTCGAGCGGCTGCTGATGTGTCCCTCTCGGAGTCAGCCGGAGCGCTGTCCAAGTTTGGCCCCGCGATCAAGGCAGGACCGGCCGTGAGATCCGAGAAAGTTGCACGTCTGAAGGACGCCGTTGCCAACGGCTCCTACAGGCCCAGCGGCTCCGATATCGCACAGGCCATCCTCGAGCGGGGCGGAGAGCAGATCGACATCGATCAGCTTCACGGCAAGTAGCGTAGCGGCATGGACACTAGCCGGCTCGAGCGGATTCTCGCGGCCGAAGCCTCGGGTTACGCGTCTTTCGTGACGAGGCTCCCGCTGAAGATCGCCATCATCCAGAAGCGAGAGATCGCCGCGCTTCAGCAGCTGCTCGCACGCGAGAGCGAGGAACAGCGCAAGCTCCGCAAGCTGGAGCAGGAGCGTCTCGAGGAGTCGGCTCGCCTCAACGGCACACTTGGTTTGCCCGCCGACGCGCCGCTTGCCGCGACGCTGGGTCGAATTCCGGACCGCGCCGCCGCCGAGCGCCTTCGCGCGCTGGGCGATCGCCTCGGCGATCTGGCCCGGCGGCTCAAGGAGGGCGACGAACACTGCGGGATTCTCTTGCGAGCCGGACTCGAGTTCGTGCGGTTCTCGCTGGAGTTCTATGCCCGTTTCCTCAATCCGGATGGACGTCTTGCCGATATGTTATACGGACCCGCCGCGGTCGGGACCGGAGTGTCGAACGTCAGCTTGATGAGCCGGTCGGCCTGAGCGGAAGAGCGCCTCGAAACGGGGTGCAGACTTCGGGGGAGACCGCGCTTTGAGCTCAGATCTCATTCTCTCGGGCATCAGCTCGGCGATGAGGGGCCTGTATGCCTCCCAGGAGGCGATCGATACGGCCGGGGCCGACATCACCAATGCCAACACGCCCGGCTATTCCCGCGAGGAAGTCCAGCTAGCGGCAGTCGACTACTCTCAGGCCGGGCTGGCAACCAGCGGCGATCCCTCGGTCGCGTCGATCCCCGGCGGCGTGGACGTCACGGGGGTGGCGCGCATGCGCGATCAGTTCCTCGACGACCAGTACCGGTCCTCGAACCTTTCGCTTTCCGAGCAGACGACCACCAGCCAGTACATCAACCAGATCCAGGGCCTGTTCAACGAACCGTCCACCACCGGCATCCAGCAGCAGCTCAGCAATTTCTTCGATGCCTGGAACACGCTGGCAGCCAATCCAACGCAGGCCTCGGCCCGCGGTGCGCTGGTCCAGACCGCCGAGAGCCTCACCAATTCCCTCAACCAGGCCTCCAGCTCGCTGACCGCCATCCGCCAGCAGGCCGACACGCAGCTTGCGACGGACGTGACGCAGGTCAACAGCATGTTCAGCCAGATCGCCGGCCTCAACAAGCAGATCGCGACCGCCGAGGGGACGGGAGCCCAGCCCAACGCGCTACTCGATCAGCGCGACGAGCTCCTGGACAAGCTGTCTGGCTACGCCAAGGTGCAGCTGAGCCAGCAGTCGAACGGCGAGACCTGGGTCTACATCGCCGGAAAGGCGGTGGTCGCTGGAGATACCGCCATGCCGCTGACGGCCACCCAGAACGGGGAGCTGACCTTCTCGAACGTGACCTACCAGGGCGCGGCGCTGAGTGCCGACACGCTCGGCGGCGAGATGGGGGCCCTTCTCAAGGTTCGAGACCAGCTCATCGGGCGGCCCATCGTGCCGTCGACCTCGCCGCTGCAGAACACCCCGGGCGGCCTGCTCTACCAGATGGATACCCTGTCCAACAGCCTCGCGACGGCCGTCAACTCGCTAACCGAGGCCGGTACGACGCTCGCGGAGGCAGGAACTGCGGTGACCACCACCCCGCCCCCGGGCCAGCCGTTCTTCGTGATCAACAGCACCGGCAACCAGTTCAACAGTTCCATCATCAACTCGGCCGATATCGAGGTCAACCCGCTCTTCGACTCGCCGGGTGGCCTGGATCAGATCCCCTGTGGCGGTCCGCCCGTCGGGGGCATCGCCCCGCCGGCGGGTGACAACACCACGGCAACGGCCGTCGCCGCGCTGCAGACCTCCTTGATCAGCGATGGCACCTTCGGGGCTCCCACGACGAGCGGAACCTACACCGCGCAGGACCTCTACACCAACATGCTGACCCAGCTGGGCTCCCAGGGTCAGTCAGCCCAGAGTCAGCAGACGAACCAGCAGGCGCTGGTGACGCAGATCAATACCCAGCGCCAGTCAACCAGCGGCGTCAACCTCGACGAGGAGATGACGAACCTGGTCAAGTTCCAGCACGCTTACGAAGCCTCTGCGCGCCTGATCTCGACCTTCGATTCGATGCTGAACACGATCATCAACAACATGGGTAGCAACGGCTGATGGACGCTCCAGAGCCTTCCCGGATTGAAGCGAGAAGCTTCCATCGTACCGCGCGAGCGGCTGGCGGATGATGTAGAGAGAGAGAGGGGCCCACAAGATGCGCGTCACCCAAGCGATGCTGACCGATACGACGGTCACGAACGTCGAGAACAACCTCCAGAGCCTCCTCAACATCCAAGAGCAGCTCTCGACGGGAAAGTCCATCAACCAACCGTCCGACAATCCGGTCGGCTTCAGCCAGGTCATGTCGTTTTCCGCAGCCATCGATGCCAACAAGCAGTACAAGGCCAACGCCCAGGATGCGATCGACTGGCTGAACTCGACCGACAGCGCCCTACAGGAAGCCGAGTCCGTCATGGCCCGCGTGCGCCAGTTGACCGTCCAGGGGTCGAGCGATACGCTCACGCAGAGCGACCGGTCGGCCATCGCGGACGAGGTCGATCAGCTCAACCAGCAGATGCAGCAGATCGGCAACACGCAGCTCAATGGCGAGTACATCTTCGCGGGAACGGACGTCCAGAACCAGCCCTATCCGGCGACCGGAACCGGAGCCAACAACACCAGTGGGATTTCTCTCGAGATGGGCGAGTCGATCTCGGTGCAATATAATACTCTGGGGACCGATGTTTTTGGCTCGACAGCAACGTCGGGCGGAGTACCGGTCGATCCGACCAACATCTTCACCCTGATGACGAACCTTTCGACCGCTTTGCGTGCCGACGATACGAATACCATCCAGTCCATCCTCCCCCAGATCGATCAGCGCAATGCCCAGATCGTCGGGCAGCAGGCGATCGTCGGTGCCAAGGTCAATCGCCTCAATCTCCTGTCGAGCCGGATCGACGACCAGAACCTTGACCTGGGCAATCTCAAGAGCCAGACGGGCGACGCCGACATGGCCAGTCTGATCACCCAGCTCAATCAAGAGAATTCGGTATACCAGGCATCGCTTGCAGCGGGCGCCCGCATGATCGAGCCCACGCTGATGAACTACCTGTCGAGCACGGGCTAGACCGGTCCGGGCTAAATAACTCGAGGACAAGATGACGAGGGACGACCGTTGAAGATAGACACGGCGCAGTTTGGCGCGCTCGAGTTCGACCCGACGGCCGTGCTGACCTTTCCGCAGGGCCTGCTGGGATTCGAGCAGCTGACCGGGTTCCTGCTCATCGATCAAGAAGAAATCGCGCCCCTGCGGTGGCTCCAGCCGGTCGACGAGGGCCGGCTCTCGTTCACCGTTATCGACCCCTTGCTCTTCTTTCCGGACTACGCCGTCAAGCTTTCCCGAGAGGATCGCGAATCCTTGCAGCTGGCCGAGAACGAGCGGCCGCTGGTGCTCGCGCTGGTGACCATCCCCGAGGATCCGAGGCTGATGACGGCCAACCTCCTCGGTCCCCTGGTCCTCAATCCGGAGACCCGCATGGGGCGCCAGCTGGTGCTCCACGACTCGGGCTACCCGGTTCGCCAGCGCCTCATCTCCGATGAGGCCCGCACCACGGCGCCGGTGACAGCATGAACTCGCAATTTCGGGCTTGGCCTTCCCCAGCAGTCATAGAGGCGGGTCGCTAGTGCTAGTCTTGAGCCGCAAGATCAACCAGTCCATCATGATCGGCGAGGAGATCGAGGTCGTCGTCCTGGAAATCAAGGGCGACTCGGTCAAGATTGGCCTCAAGGCGCCTCGCGACGTCCCGGTCTATCGCCAGGAAATCTACCTCGAGATCAAGGCCGAGAACGAACGCGCCGCCGCGGCAGCCCCATCCGTCGCAGGAAAGACGGTTCCCAGTGCCGGCGCGCTGCTCAAGCAGGCCCTCGGCAAGCCCGAGAGCCCGCCGCCGGCGAGGTGAGCTTGTACCCGCGGCAGGTGTACGGCAGCGTGGTATAAGTAACTATCTTGGGTAACGGGCGGTCACGGAAAGCTGGTTGGAGCGCGTCGCGCCTCGCGGCCCGCCGTGGGTCGGTCTGAGGCGGAAAGAATGAAGATCCGCCAGTACTCTGCTGCGACGATGCAAGAAGCGTTGCTCAAGATCAAGCTCGACCTCGGGCCCGACGCGGTGATCTTGCACCAGCGCACGGTCAAGAGGGGCGGGATCCTGGGCCTGTTCGGACGGGAGGTCGTCGAGGTCCTCGCGGCCGTGGACACATCGCCCTCGGAGCGAAAGCGCCGGCGGGACGATGAGACTCCCGAGACCGGGCGGCCCCCCGCCCGAGCTGCGGTCGATCCCCTGCCGGGCGGTCCGAGCGGCGGCGGAATCGGTCCCTGGGACGCCCCGCCACCG
Source organism: bacterium (assembly GCA_021781555.1). GTDB lineage: Bacteria > Cyanobacteriota > Sericytochromatia > S15B-MN24 > VGJW01 > JAJXWQ01. The sequence goes on along the minus strand of JAJXWQ010000017.1, from coordinate 20,306 downwards.
GCCACCGCAGCATCCACGCAGGTCGCCGCGGCCGTAACCTCCGGTTTGCAGGTTGCCGCCACGGTCGCGCAGGTCGCCGAGGACGTCAAGACGGCCGTGCTCGAGCAGCTCTTATCGGGGCAGGTCCGGCAGGCGGTGTCGCAGGCGGTCGAGACGGCCGTCGGAGACGTCACGCAGAAGATGGAGGCGGCGGTGACCCGCCTCGAGACCGCCCTGCCCGCCAAGGGGGCCTGGACCGCAGGCCAGCAACGGATCTACGACTTGCTGCTCAAGAGGGACCTCGACACCGCCCTGGCCCGGAGGATCCTGGCGCGCCTGCACGGTCAGGGCAGCAGCACCGAGGAGGCGATGGCCGAGCAGTTGCCACAGGCGATCGCCTCGCTGGTCTCGGTCTCCGGCCCCATCGCACTCGCACCCGCCGGCCCGGGGCCCAAGGTCGTCGCCTTGGTCGGCCCCACGGGAGTCGGCAAGACCACGACGATCGCCAAGCTCGCAGCGACCTTCCGCCTGGCGCACGGCAAGGGGGTGGGCCTGGTCACCATCGACACCTACCGTATCGCCGCCGTCGAGCAACTCAAGGTCTATGCGGATATCATCGGCATCCCGGTCGAGGTCGTGATGACCCCCGGGAGCCTGAAAGAGGCCCTGGCCAAGCTGGCCGATCGCGATGTCGTTCTGATCGACACGGCCGGTCGCTCCCCCTCGCACAAGCTGCACCTCCACGAGCTCAAGACCTTTCTCGAGGCCGTGGGCGAACGCGAGGTCCACCTGGTACTGGCGGCTACCGCATCGAAAGCCAACCTGCTGCGTGCGATCGAGAGCTTCGCTCCGGTGGGCGTGGACCGCCTGCTCTTCACGAAGATCGACGAGGCGGCCACCCTCGGATCCGTGGTCAGCGCGGCGCATGCGGCCAGCGCGCCGATCTCGTACCTCACCGTGGGGCAGTCGGTGCCGGACGATCTCAAGGAGGCCGACGCCCTCGACCTCGCCCGCACCATGCTGCTATGAGGAAGCAGGCATGAGCGCCGGAGTCGATCAGGCCGCTCGCCTGCGAGAGCTGGTGCGCGACCAGCGCGGGGAGCCCGCGGGGCAGTTCCAGCCACCCACGCGTATCGTCGTGGTGACGAGCGGCAAGGGCGGGGTCGGCAAGACGAACGTCACGGTCAACCTCGCGCTGATCCTGGCCCAGCGGGGCCGCAAGGTCGTGCTCTTCGACGCCGACCTCGGCATGGCCAACGTCGATGTGCTGCTCAACCTTTCGCCGCCGTTCACCATCGCCGATGTCATTGCCGGGCGCCGCCAGCTGGCCGAGATCATCCTGCCGGTGACCGACAACTTCGAGGTGGTGCCGGGCGGAAGCGGCATCGCCCAGCTGGCTTCCCTCGAGCGAGCGGTGCTCGACCAGACGGTGGCCAAGCTGGCCGAGCTCGAGAGCCGTGCGGACTTCCTACTGGTCGATACGGGCGCGGGGATCTCTCCCAACGTGCTGGGCTTCGTCCTGGCCGCCCCCGAGGTCATCGTGGTCACGACCCCCGAGCCCACGGCCATCGTGGACGCCTACGGGATCATCAAGGCCGTCGACGGCAAGAACCAAGGTGCTCAGGTCTGGTTGCTGATCAACATGGTGGAGTCCGAGAGCGAGGCCCGCGCCGTCTTCTCCAAGCTTGTAAGCATCATCGCGAGATTTCTGGCCGTGCGCGTTCGCCTCCTGGGCTGGATCGAGAAAGACGGGAACGTGGGCCGCTCGGTATTGCAGCAAAAGCCGTTCGTGAGGGCTTATCCCTACTCCCTGGCGACCCGGCGCATTCACCTGCTTGCAGGCGCCCTGCTCGCTCAGGAGGCCGACCCGGCACCCAAGGTGGCAGGCGCGGGATTCTTCGCCCGCCTGGGCAAGGCCTTGTTCCGCTAGGCCTTTTGCAGTTTGAACGGGGCCCTCTGCGCGGTCGCTTCGCTGCGCAACCGGGCCCCGTTTGACTCATCGGGCTCGATCCATTCAAACCGGGAGCACTCTAGAGCGGCTGCGCAGCGTAGCGCCCGCGCTGGTTCAGGTCCGCGAGCGGACGTCGAAAGATGGCGAGGACGACGCTCCCGAGGTCTTGCGACGCTGCTGGATGAACTGGCGGCCATTGCGCACGATCGCCAGGGCCCGACCGATCTCGGCCTCGAGCTCGGCGAGGACCTGATGGGCGTACCGCTCCGCCTCACGCCGGAGCATCGCGGCTTCCTGGTGGGCCTGGTCGATGATGCGCTGCGCTTGCTGCTGAGCCTGCTTGACGTTCTCGCTCGACGACGAGCTGGCGGGTTCTTCGGCCGGTTCGTCCGTCACGGGAAGCGTCCTTTCGAGGGACTCGCGGGCCGCCGCCGGAACCCGACGCTCGGTGGACAGCTCGACGCGGGAAATGATCTCGCTTGCCAGCTCGTCGCCGTCGGGCTGCGGAGCGGCAGAGTATCCGCTGCCGTTGCTGTATCCCCTGCCACTGGCGGCGCCATCCTGACCACGCGAATCGGCCTCATTGTCGGCCATCATGCGCGCAGGTGCAAGGACGAGCGAGGGGGCTTCGTGATGGACCTCCTGCTGGAAGAGGTGCACGAGCTCGGTGGCGTTCAAACCCAGGAGCTTGGCATACTGGCGGATGTAGCCGTGGACGAAGACCAGGGCCGGAAGCTCGTCCATGCGTCCCTCCTCGAGGGCCGTCAGGTAGGGGAGCTTGATGTACGTCCGGCGAGCGACCTCGTCGAGAAGGATGCCCTTGTTCTCGCGAGTCTGGCGAAGGATCTGGCTCACCGAAGTCATGCGGTCGGGGATCTCCAAGCAGCGGTTCGTGGCGGAAATCGCGTGGAAAACCCACGGCGATCGTTGTCCCGGACAGGGCTAGAGGGTCGAATCCCTGATTTTACCACGCAACCATGGGATCGGTCCGACAGGGGCCCGTCCTCGGCCCCGGGGCCTCGTGCCGCAGGCCTTCGTGGCGGTTCGGGGTATGCACCATCCATATGCTGGTGCACCTCGCGATCTCGAACTTCGTGCACGTGGACGAGCTCGCGCTCGATTTCGAGCGCGGCGCCTGCGCCTTCACGGGAGAGACCGGCGCGGGCAAATCCTTGGTTCTCGAGGCCCTGAAGGCGGCCCTGGGCCAGCGGATCGGCTCGGATGTGATCCGGTCCGGCGCGGCACTGGCGCTGGTCGAGGCAACCTTCCATAGCGACGATCCCAGGATTTCGGCCTGGCGCGAGCTGCACGGGATCGACGAGCTCGACGGCGCCGTCGATCCGACGGGAGCTGCGGGCGGGGCGACCGAGCTGGCCGCCGGCGCGGGGAGTCCGGGGAAGCGGTCCAGCGTGGTCCTGTCCCGGGAGATCAGCGACAGGGGCAACCGCTGCCGTGTGGATGGCCGCCTGGTCACGGCGGGGGCCTTGCGGGACCTGGGCGACCTCCTGGTCGAGTCCTGCAGCCAGCACGACCAGGTCCTCCTCGCCCGGCCCGCCCAGCAGCTCGAAGCCCTTGACGCCTTTGCCGGGGCCACGGCCGTGAGGGCCGAGTTCGACACGGCCTATCAGCGCCTGGCCCAGGCCCGGGCCGATCTGGCCCGCGCCGAGGACGAAGCTGGGCGCCGGGCCAGGGAGCGTGACTTCTGGGTCTTCCAGGTCGCGGAGATCGATCAGGCGCGCCTGGGCCCGCTCGACGAACCCGAGCGCCTTGCGGACGAGGCCCGGGTCCTGTCTCATGCCGGAGCCCTGAGACAGGCGGCCGAGGCGGCGCACGCGATGCTTGCCGAGGATGTCCGCACGGCACTGGGCCAGGCCGCGCGCCGGATCCGCACGGCCAGCGGTGACGACGATCGCCTGTCGGGCCCGGCGGGCCGCCTCGCCGAGGCCGAGGCCCTGATCGACGACGCCGTGAACGATCTGCGGCATTATGCCGAGTCCGTCGAGGAGAACGGCGAGCGTCTTGCCGAGATCGAGGCTCGGCGCGACCTCCTTTCCCGCACCTTGCGCAAGTACGGGCCGACCGTCGCAGAGGCTCTCGCCTTGCGGGATCGACTTGCAACTGAACTGGCGGCTGCCGGCGCCGGCGAGCGCTTGATCTCTGCCCTGAACGAGACCGTGCGCACCGCTCGCCAGGATCTGGTCAGGGTCGCCGCCGAGCTATCGGCCGCCCGCCGAGCGGCCGCTCGAGACCTCGAGGCAGCCCTCGGTACCCAGCTGTCCGAACTCGCTATGGGCAACGCCCGCCTCGAGGTCCGCCTGACGCCCAGCGAAGGCGATCCCGGAGCCTCTGGATCCGAATCCGTCGAGTTTCTCTTTGCTCCAAACCCGGGCGAACCGGGGCGTCCGCTGGGTAAGATCGCCTCGGGAGGAGAGCTATCTCGCCTCATGCTGGCGTTGAAGGTGGCGATGATCGACGCGGCTCCGGTCGGCACCTTGGTGTTCGACGAGGTCGATGCCGGTGTCTCGGGCTCGGCGGCCCAGAGGGTCGCGCGCAAGCTGGCGGACCTCGCCGGCCGGCACCAGCTGCTGCTGGTCACGCACCTGCCCGCCATCGCGGCCGTCGCCGACCATCACGTCCGCCTGGCCAAGCAGGTCGAAACCGGGCGGACCCGCCTGGTGGCGAGCGTCCTGTCCCACGACGAACGCGTCCGGGAGCTGGCCCATCTGATGTCAGGCGAAGGCGGTTCCGCGGCCGCTGCGGGCGCAGCCGCAGAGCTGCTCGAGCGCGCGAGCGAGTTCAAGGGGGCCTAGGTGAGCGAGTACGTCTTCAGACTGCGGCGAGGGGATGTCGAGTTCGAGGTCCGCGGCGATCGCGACTTCGTCCAGCAACAGGTGGAGCGCTGGGCTGAGGCGGCCCTGGGCACCGCCGGAGCGGTCCCGACTCCGAGCGACGAGGAACCGGAATCCCGATCCGGCGTGGGCGGTCCCCCGGACCTCGGCGCCCCGCCCGACCCGGTCGCCGGATTCGCGCGGGAGGCTGTATCTGGCCCCGGCGATTCCCGGTTCAGACCGCCAGCGGGTGCGGGCTCCTGGTCCCCGGGCATTCTCACCCCGCGGGTGCCGGGTGCGCCGATGGCGATACGGGTCCGCAAGAACATCACCTTCGCGGACTTCCTCGCGCTCAAGGAGCCCAAGGCCTCGCTCGATCGCCTTCTTACCCTGGCCTACTACCTCGAGAAGTATGAAGGCCAGAATCACTATGGCATGGCTGAGCTCGACCTTGCCTGGGCAGAGGCGTTTCCCGACGATGCCTTCAGCACGGAACTCTGTCTCGAGGCCGTGCGCTGCGGCTACATCGAAGAGGTCGGAGGCCACCTGACCCTTTCCTTCTCGGGCGAGGCCTACGTCCAGAACGGGCTGGCAGACAGGTTCAGGTGATCCCGCCGGGGGCGGGCTCCGGACCGCCCTACTGGCGCAGGGCCTCGAGGGCCGCGAGGTCCTTCTCGGTGTGGGCCTTCTTGGCCTCGAGGTCGGCGATCTTCTGATCGAGCGTAGCAAGCTGCGATTGATCCGTGTCGATGGCCGAGAACACCAGGGCCTTGCGCTGAGCCTGAAGATCGTCGATCTGGCTCTGCAGACCGCGGACCTGGGCGTCGTCGATGCCAAGGCGATCGTTCACGTGGTAGAGCTTGTCCTGCGCGGCGTTGAAGGCCTGCCCGGCATCCTGCACCTCGGCCTGTGCGCCAGAAAGCTTGCTGGCTGCCACCTGTGCGCTCGAAGAGTCGGACGCGAGGTGCTTGCGGGTGCCGGTGCGATCGGCCAGGACACTTTCCAGGGCCTTGGCGATGGCGGCCTGCTGCGAGTTGTTGGCATGAATCGCCACGTCGTCCTGGGCGAGCGCTGCTTTTGCCGAAGCGGCCTGGGAACCGTCGGCCTGGGCCTGGGCGGCAGCGCGGGATCCCTCGGGCACGGCCGAGGACTTGAGCGAATCGAGATAGCTCAGGTAATTGCTGGCGCCGTAAGCCGCCTCGTAATCCTGGCGCTGGGTCGTGCCCAGGGCCCGGGCATGGTTCGCGAGGCCAGCAGCCTGGCCGTGCAAGGAGTCGAGGCGATCCGAGATCTGCTTGAGCTGGGCGCGGTCGGCGGCCACCGCCTTGCGAAGAGCATCGAAGTCGGCCTGCGCGGTGCCGGCACCGGACTGGGCCGTGGCGAGGCGCTGGCGATCGGTCTCGAGCTGGCTCATCGCCTGGGCCTTGCTGGCCTCGAGAGTACGGATGTCAGCCAGGACCTTGTCGCGTCCGCCCTGAAGGGCGCCGACGCTCGAGTCGATGGCCTTGATCTGTCCGAGGGCCGTCGCCCCGGCTGCGGTATGCTTTGCGGCCGCACTGGCCGTCGCTGAGATGCGCATCTTGTCGGCCTGAGCTGGAACCCTGGGCGCGGGCGCTGGCTGTGAAGCCGAACCGAGTATCGCCTGGAGCCCGGCAATACCGCCGAGACGGCGAGCCGAAGCCTTGATCGTTCCCTCGGGCATGACGTGAATCCTCCTCTTGCCTACCTGAAAGAGTTCTAGCCGATCGCCCCGAGATCCTTCTTATTTCGGGGTTAAACTCCGTTCAGACGTCGGTTAACCCGACTCCGGATGCCGATCTTCACCCCCTGCAAAACCACGCTCCCGGAAGGAGAGTCCGGGAGCGTGGAGAGAGCCAGCCAACCAGTAAGAAGCGCCAGGGGCGCGAGGGCGAGGTGCCGAAAACCGCTACTTGGCGGCGGCGGCGACCGGCTTGGCGCCGAACTCGCGCCCACCGTCGTGCGCCCACTGCTCGAGCATGTCGGTGGTCACCGATTTCGGCCGCTCGAGGGCATAGCCCAGGGCGCGGTCCCAGGTGATGTTGGCCATGACGCCCAGCGCCCGCCCCACGCCGAAGAGGACGGTATAGAAGTCCCACTCCTTGACGCCGTAGTACCACTGGATGACGCCGGATTGCGCATCGACGTTGGGCCAGGGATTCTTGGCCTTGCCGTGCTCGGCCAGGACGCCCGGGGCGACCTCGAAGATGAGCGAGACGAGCTTGAACAGCGGGTCGTCCTTGAGGCCCGGGGTCTTCAGGCAGAACTCCCGCTGGGCCATGTAGCGCGGATCGGTCTTGCGCAGGACGGCATGGCCGTAACCCGGCACGACCTGGCCGGCGTTGAGGGTCTCCCAGAGGGCCAGTCGGATCATCTCCTTGGTGGGTTCGACGTCCTTGCAGTACTTCTCCTGGAACTTGAGGGTCCAGTCCAGCACCTCCTGGTTGGCGAGACCGTGCAGGGGGCCGGCCAGACCGTTGAGCCCGGCCGAATAGGCGTAGTAGGGATCCGAGAGGGCCGAGTGGACCAGGTGGGTGGTATGGGCGGAGACGTTGCCCGACTCGTGATCGGAGTGGAGGATGAAGTACATCCGGGCCACATCCTTGTACTGCTCGTTCTGCCCGATCATCCGGGCGAAGTTGGCGCCCATGTCGAGGTCGGGATCGATGGCCACCTGCTTGTCATCGCGGTACTTGAGGTTGTAGATGAAGGCGGCGATGACGGGGATGCGAGCGACGAGGTCGTACGCATCTTCATAGACGTACTCCCAGGCCGAGGTCTTGTTGACCGTGTGGTAGTTCCGGGCGAACTTGGAATCCTTCTGCAGGGCCAGCATCGCGACGGATAGCATCGCCATCGGGTGGCTGTCGCGGGGCATGGCACGCAGGACGTCGAAGACGTGCGGCGGCACCTGCTGGCGGACCTTCCACTCCTTGAGGACTTCGTCGACCTGGGCCTGGGTCGGGGTCTCGCCGGTCAGCAGAAAGTACCAGAACGACTCGACCGTGGGGTAATCCGAACCGGGGGCCTTCGGCAAGGCCGCGAAGGTCTCGGGGATGGTCTTGCCTCGGAAGCGGATCCCCTCTTGCGGGTCGAGGTAGGAGATGTCCGTCACGAGGCAGCGCACATCGCGGACACCGCCGATCGCCTGATCGATCGTCACCTGGTCGATGACGACCTTGCCGAATTCCTCCACGAGGCGCTTGGTCCGGGGGCGCGCCTCGTCAATCTTGCGTTGAAGAGTCTCCTTCAATGCCATCTGCCGCTCTCCTTCTTTGGCTGGCGGCCGCCGACCATCATCGGCCGGCGGCGCATAGTTACGATTAATGCGTCTGTGCAAAGCAAGCGGGACAGCAAAGATTGCCGATCTTCCTCACCGCCCTGCGCACGCCCGGAAGATCCAGCCCGGGTACCCCTCGCAAGGATGCCCGGGAGACTCCCGACCGTCTGCGGAACCGAGCTAACCCTCGACGATCTCGACTTTCTCCATCACGGCTCCCGGCTCCATCGCCAGGACGATATCCATGCCCTGGGTGACCTGGCCGAAAACCGTGTGCCGGCCATCTAGATGCGGCTGCGGCTCGTGGACGATGAAGAACTGCGAGCCGCCCGTATCCTTGCCGGCATGCGCCATGGACAGCGAACCGACGCCATGCTTGCGCGGGTTGCCATCGGTCTCGCACCGGATCGTGTAGCCGGGGCCACCGGTTCCATCACCCTTGGGGCAGCCGCCCTGCGAGACGAACCCAGGGATGACCCGATGGAAGGTGAGTCCGTCGTAAAAGCCGCTCTTGGCGAGCTTGACGAAGTTTTCAACCGTTCCAGGTGCATCCTCCTCGAAGAGGTCGATGGCGATTTCGCCGGATGGGGTGGAGATGACCGCGTGCTTCATGACTTGAGAATCCTTCATTTTGAATGGGCTCGTGAAGCGGAGTTGCCTTCGATCTCGAGCTTGTTTACCACGTCCTTCACCCCCCAGGTGAACCAGGCGTCGGCTTCCGCCTGGCGCCACTCCTCCGCGCTGCGAGCCGTTCCCACCAGAGTGACGATGCCGCCGATAGACTTGACTCCGATCCGGTTGGCATCCACCAGGATGTCGAGTTCGTGCGCGACGCGGACCGCATCGACGATCTCGGCGTCGGAGTCGTCCTCGGACGGTTGCACCACCAGATGGTTGCGGACATCCTCCACGCCGGCGGTCCACCAAGCCAGCAGGCCCGCCAGGCGCTTCTTGGCAAGGGCATCGACCGTGCCGGTAAGTGTCACGACCGCACCCTCGACCACCGGGACGAGCTGGCGCTCATCCAGGCTGTGGTCCTGCTCCATCGCATCCATCAAGTGAGCGAGGATCTCGGCGTCCGAGCGCCGAGGAATGGCCCGGAGCTTGAGCTCGTTGATGACGACCTTGACCCCCTCGATCGAACGCGCCAGGCGTTCGGGCACCATCTTCTGCGGGATTTCGTCGACCTGGCCGGCCAGCACGACCTGCCCGTCGTTGCAGATCGCCTTGATCGGCCCTTCCCGGCCAGATTTGACCCGTGGATCGCAGGTCAGGGCCGCGTGAACGTGGTCCAAGATTTCAGCGTCCGTCGCCATGGACGTACCTCCGCCGTGTCGCTGGGGCCCCCGCCTGAAAATCCGGATGTACCGCTAATCCTCGGGGTTGGGATTGAGTGGCCGAAATTGGCGAATCTTGGAACTCTTGGCCGCGGGCTTCTCTGGCGGCGATGCGGGCTTGCGATTGAAGATCTCGGCAAAGCGTCGCTCGGCATCCGAAACCATGCGTGCAAACGCCGCGAAATCCTCGACGCTGAAGTAAAGGGCAGCCTGATAGGCGTTGACGACGACCTTGTTCTCGCCCTCGACGAACCAGACGGTTCCGAAGTCGCACTCTCCGAGCGTCCGGAAGTTGTTGGCGTCCACGCGCGCTTCTCCTCTTGTGGGGATGAATGGTCATTCTAGCACGGGCGGGCCGAGAGATTGGCGGGCGTCCCTGGTGGTCACCACCTGCATCATCCTTCGATCAGGACCTTGATGTTGCCCTCTTTGCGCAGTACGCGAGCGGTGGTGATGCCGTTGGCCTGCAGGAACTGCAGATCGAGAGTCGAGCCTGCGATGCGCAAAGATTCCATCCGGAGTTCGGAAAGCCAGGGCGGGAGCTGCGGCTCGATGATGTGCACCGCGTTGCCCGGGCCGTCCGGGGACAAGCCCAGGGCCGCCTGCAAGAGCATGAACGTCGCGCCCGCAGCCCAGGCCTGCGGGGAGCACGCGACAGGATAGGGAACGGGCCGATCCAGCTCCCCCACGCGGGCGAAGCCGCAGAACAGCTCGGGCAGCCGGTAGTACTCGAAATGGAGCGCCGCGTGAAACAGCGCGTCGAAGATCCTCATGCTCTCGGCCTTGTGGCCGACCCGGGCCAGGCCCATGGCGATGAGGGCGTTGTCGTGCGGCCAGACGGTGCCGTTGTGATAGGAGAGCGGGTTGTAGACGGGGCTACTCGACGCCATCGTCCGGATGCCCCAGCCGCTGAACATGTCGTCGGCCAGCAGGGCCGAAGCCACGAGCTGGGCCCGCTCCGGGGGCACGATGCCGCTCCAGAGACAATGGCCAGGGTTGGAGGTCCGGGTCCGGACCGGACGTTTGTCTGCGTCGAGGGCCATGACGTAGAACCCCATCTCCTCGTCCCAGAAAGCCTCGTTGAAGGCATCCTTGAGATCCTGGGCCTCGCGGACCAGGCGATCGCCCAGGATGCGCAAGTCCAGCAGGTAGCAGAGCTGCGCGATCCGGATCTTGGCGTCGTACACGTAGCCCTGCACCTCGGCCAGGGCGATCGGCGGCTGGGCGATCGTGGCGTCGGGGTGGATCACGCTGTTGTACGAATCCTTCCACCCCTGGCTGAACAGGCCGGACGGACTCCGGCGCTGATACTCGACGAAGCCGTCACCATCGAGATCCCCGTAGCCTTCGAGCCACATCAGGGCGGCCTCTACTGCGTCCCAGAGCTCCCGGACGAAGGCGAGATCCCCGGTCCACCGGAAGGTCTCCGAGAGCAGGATCAGGAAGAGGGGCGTGCTGTCGACCGAGCCGTAGTAGGGCGTGTGCGGGATGGCGCGAATGGTGGCCAGCTCGCCTACGCGCCGCTCATGCATGATCTTGCCTGGCTCCTCGTCGCGGAACGGATCGTCATCCTTGGCCTGGAACCTGGCGAGGTAGCGCAGGGTCCCCATCGCGAGCTCGGGACCGAGCAGGAGGGTCTGGAGCGCCGAGATGATTCCGTCCCGCCCGAACGGCGCGGTGTACCAGGGGATGCCCGCCGAGGCGTAAGGCCCGGTATCGTAGAAGGTCGTGAGCGAGGCCAGGTCACACTTGTTGCGGTCCAGGATGACGTTGTAGATCTCGTGGCTCGTGGTCAGGTGCGCCCGCGAGGCCTCGCGCTGTTTCTGGCTGGTGCCGAGATCGGCGAGGAAATCGACGAAGGGCGCGGCCGCCTGCTCCTCGGAACCGCCGTTACCGTCGATCAGGGCTGCGATGGTGTATTCGACCGTGCTCTGGGATCCGAGCCCCGCCAGATCGACGGTGAACTCCGCCACGGCGCGGGTCGCCCGCACCTTGCCCCCGGGGGCCTCGGGCCCGATCCGCTCGGGGTGGGTCGCGAACTGGACCCGCGTCTGACGCAGGGCGTTGTCCTCGCCGACGTACCCGAAGGTGACCGAGGACGCATCGATCTGCGGCTCGAGGAAGACCCCGGCCTGCTTCCCCTTGAAGCCACGGACGATGAAGATGTCGGAGTAGTCCGCGTGAAAGGCCAGGGAAAAGTGCAGGGAGACCGGGAACGGGTTGTAGTTCACGACCCGGATCTTGTCGCGAACGACGTGCCCGATGGCCCGCATGATGCTGAAGTAGACGGTCTCCTGCGGGACCACCTGGCCGGATTCCAGGGTGAGTTGCGGGTTCATGAACTCGATCTGCGCCATGTAGTTGCGCTCGGCCGAGAACGAAAGCAGGGTGGGGATCAGCCCCTCGAGCTTGAGGACCCAGCCCGACAGGAACCGGGTGTCGTTGAAGTACAGCCCCATGCCGCAGCTGCACTCGGGGTAGAGGTTGCCGTCGTCGTCGCTGATCAGGAACAGGTTCTCCTGCTTGATCACCTGACGACCGTGGCGGCAGCCGGTCGCGATCGCGGGCAGCCCCTCGGAGAGCACTTGCTGGAGCTCCCGGTCGACCCGGTACCTCCTCCCGCCAACCTCGATCTCGTTGGGCGGAGCGCCCCGTTCGGCGGCCCGGCGAGGTTCTTCAGGCGTCACGGGTGCTTGCCATTCGCAGGGGATCCGCGATCAGTTCTTCGTAAAGCGCAAGGTAGCTGTCGACCATCGTAGCGGCATCGAACCGCGTCCGGCACACCTCGCGGATCGTCTGGCGGTCGAGGTATTCGAGGCGTTCCACCGCCGCCACCATCTGGTCTACGTCGTCGCAAACATAGCCGGTGATCCGATCATCCACGACCTCCGGGATCGAGCCGTCGCTCAGCGCGATGACCGGGGTCCCGCAGGCCATCGCCTCGACCATCACCAATCCGAAGGGCTCGGGCCATTGCACCGGGTGCAGGAGCGCGAGCGATCCGGCCAGGACCTCGCGCTTCCGGTCCCCCCCCACCTCGCCGATGTACCGGATCTGATGGCCATCTACGTGGGGCTGGACCTCCGCCTTCCAGTACACCTCGTCGACGGCGTCGATCTTCCCGGCGATCGTGAGCGGCAAGCCGCAGCGGCGAGCGACCTGGCAGGCCAGGTGCGTTCCCTTCTCCCGCGACACCCGGCCCAAAAAGAGCAGTCCGCGGCCCCACAGCTCGGGTGGTACCAACCGCCCGGGCTCCGTCCGCTGGCGGAAGCCCGCGGTGTCGATGCCGTTGTGCACGACGCCCACGACGCGCAGGGAACGCGGCGCCAGATCCTGTTGCGCCCGGCTGATCGCGACGTAGGGATGATCGCTCAGCGCTTCGAAGAAGGCGGCGTTCTCGAGCGTGAACGGCCCGTGCAGCGTCGATAGAACCGGCGTCTTCACCAGACCCGCCATGGCGATTCCGGCGATGCCCGTGTGGTTATGGATGACGTCGAACTCTCCAGCTGCGGCAAAGGCATTCTTGACGTGGATGATCTCGGCCGCGAGGGATTCGCCCGGAGTCAGCCGCCGCCTGCGCAGCGCAGTTGGTTCGGTCCAGCGAAGTTCGGCCGGCGTGACCGAGTCTCCGGTCGCGAAAAGAGTCACATGATGACCGCGGCGCCACAGCCCCTCCGCGAGCAGCGAGACGACGAGCTCGATCCCGCCGTATCCGGGGGGCGGACAGGCCTCGTGGACAGGTGCGACCAGTGCGATTCGCAACGCCCGCATCAACGCCCCCCCGCCGTCGCGCAGGAGGCCGTAGAGGCCCTGTCGATCAGGTACGCGAAGTACCCCGCAAGCTCCTCCGTATCCGCGAGCAGTACGACTTCGAGGCGATCTCCGCGCTCGCGGAAGCTGAGCCGCACGTGCCCGGCGTGTTCTTGCGCCAGCTCGAGCACCAGGCGGATCGCGTCTCCCGAACAAACCGAAAGCGGCTTCGGCTTGGCCATGGCTCCCCCGTCCTCCCCTGGCCTCTCGCGAGATGCAACCCTCCAGAGGATCGCGGTCCTCCACAGGATCTCCATCCCTCGCTGCCAATTAGCAGCCTAAAGAGCGCATCTTCGATCGTCAACGCACGAGCGTCCGTCGCGAGGGACAAAGAGGTTCTCTGCTACCTCACAAGGGCAAGAGCCGCGGGGGCGCTATGGTCATGACGGTGCAGCGTATCCGTGTCCTGGAAGTCCTGGCCAGCGGCGCCCTCGGCGGCGCGTCGGCACACGTCCGCGCGCTGGCCCTGAAGCTGGACGCCGAGCGCTTCGAGGTTCACGTCGCCTGCTCGGATGAGGGGCCGCTGCTGTCAGATCTGGCTTCAGCTGGCGTTGCCATACACCCGATCTCGATCGCGGGTCGGTTCGACCCGTGGGCGATCGTCCACCTCGCACGGATGGTGCGCCGGGGTGGCATCGAGATCGTGCACGCTCACGGAACCCGGGCCGGACTGGCGGGTGTGGCGGCAGCGCGGGTTGCACGGGTCGCGTCGCTGTACACGGTCCACGGCTGGGCCTGCCATTACAGCTCCGGTCCCCTCGTGTCGATCCTGGCCCGGAGCGCCGAACGCCAGATCACGCACCTCGCAGACGCCGTCATCTGCGTCTCCCACGGGGAGCTGTCTGAGGGGTTCAGGCAGAGCCTCGTCAACCCGGCGCGCTCGAGGGTGATCGCCGACGGCGTGGACCCGGCGGTCTTCGATGCCGGCCATCGTCGGGAGGACAAGCGCCAGGAGCTGGGACTCGGCCCGTCGAGCAAGGCCATCGGGGTCATCGGACGGCTGACGCGCCAGAAGGGCCAGCGTCTCCTGCTGGCCGCCGCCCCCGGCATCCTGGCGCGCCATCCCGAGGCGATCGTCGTCCTCGTTGGCGAAGGGGAGGACCAGGGCGTGCTGGCCGCTCAAGCCGCTCGTCTCGGCTTGGCCGACAAGGTCGTCTTCGCGGGACTTCGGCGTGACATTCCCGATGTCGTGGCGGCCCTCGACGTCGTGGTCCTGCCGAGCTACTGGGAGGCCATGCCCCTTGCGCTCCTCGAGGCCATGGCCGCAGCCAAACCGGTCATCGCCACTGCGGTCCACGGCTCGGCCGAGGCCGTGATCGACAACGAGACGGGACTCTTGGTCCCGCCGGGCGACGCTCCTGCCCTCGCTGCAGCGATCTGTCGCGTCCTAGGAGATCGCACCCTCGCCCATCGCCTGGGCCAGGCCGCCCGGTTGGAGATCCGGCAGCGATTCGACGTCCACGAGACCGTGCAGGCGGTCGGTTCCCTTTACGAGGCTCTGGTGGCCAGACGCCGCGTTCCCGCCTGGAAATGATCGGGCCCGATCCACTCAATCCGGGAGCATCCTGAAAACCTCGCCACCGTGAGAGCTTTGCCGCGCAGCAGCTTGCCCGCAGCCGGAGAGAGTTCGAGGGAACCGGCGGGTTCCCTCGAGCCATTGCCCGAGCGCAGCGAGGGAGTCCCCCGCTCCCGGCCAACGGGAAAGCTCGCCACCGTGAGAGCTTTGCCGCGCAGCAGCTTGCCCGCAGCCGGAGAGAGTTCGAGGGAACCGGCGGGTTCCCTCGAGCCATTGCCCGAGCGCAGCGAGGGAGTCCCCCTTCGCCTCAGATCAGCTTGTACTGCTTCATGATCGAGATCAGGTTCTGGGCATAGGTGGGGCTGGTCGCGTAGATGCCCTGGATGTTGTCGACGAAGTGGACGGGATCGCCATCCTTAGCGAACTGCGAGATCGCCTTGTCGTAGTAGCCGTTGTGGAAGAGCGCGCCGTGCTCCTCGACCGCCTGATAGAAGTTGTCGTACTTGGCGAACGCCGCCTGGGTCTTGACGTACCGGCCGCCCGACCATTCCTCGGTCGGTACCGTCGTGCTGCCGGCGGGACCCGAGCCCTTGATGCCGAAGATGTTGTAGCCACCGATGCCATGCTGGCCCCAGCCGCTCTCGAGCGCCGCCTGGGCGAGCGTGACCTGCCAGGGCACCCCGTACTTTTGCTGGGCCGCCACGGCCGCCGGCTTGAGCACGGCGAAGAACTGCGCCTTGTCGTTGGCTCCGAGCCAGGCCAGCTGCTGCGGGGTCACCGCAGAGAGCTTGGACGGATCCTTGGATGGGGTCGCCTGCTGGGCTGGCTTGGCGACCGGCAGAACCGACGGCGCCTTGGGCGGATTGGCGGGCTTGGCTCCGGCCGGGAGCTTGAGGACCATTCCGGGCAATACCACGTCGGGCGACAGGAGCTGGTCCTTGTTGAGCTCCCAGATTTCGGGCCAGCGAGAGGCGTCGCCGAGATATTGCTGGGCGATCTTGGGCAGGCTGTCGCCGATCTGGACCACCGCGGTACCTGCAGGGTGCGTCTGCGTGGCGAGGCCGGCGTAATCGGGCCGCCCCAGGGCCGGCTGGCCCAGTCCGGTCCCCGCAGAGCCGACGTAGGGCTCGACCGCGCTCTCGAACCAGGCGACGGCGGTCAGACCCCCTGACCAGAGGTCCAGGGGTAGCGCCGGGCCGGTCCGGGCGCCGGTCGCAGCCGCAGTGCCAGCGGCCGCCACGCTCGCCGGCTGCGCCTCGAAGCCAGCGACGCCGGCTCGGCGAGAGCGAAGGGTTGGCACCGGGGTTCCCATGCCTCGGTCTTCGCCCATGGAGCCATCCTACCCGGTAAAGGAACGACTAAGTCGCCGGTAAACAACGGCTAAATTTAGTTCCAGCTCGGGATCCGAAACCGGATCGGTTCCGGTCCGGACGGCTCCCGCTGCCCTGGCTCGCCCGGCGGGCCGATCGCCA
Organism: bacterium; assembly: GCA_021781555.1. Lineage (GTDB taxonomy): Bacteria > Cyanobacteriota > Sericytochromatia > S15B-MN24 > VGJW01 > JAJXWQ01. The sequence goes on along the minus strand of JAJXWQ010000017.1, from coordinate 4,115 downwards.
TTCTGTTACGATCGCCCCATGCCGGAGATCTTCAACCGCAAGCAAGAGCACCTGGACATCTGTCTGACTCAGGATGTTTCGAGTCGCGCCCGCACCGGACTCGAGGACTACCGCTTCGGCAACCGCGCCCTGCCGGGCTGCGACTTCTCCCAGGTGACCTGCTGGACGACCTTCATCGACAAGCCCATCGCCGCCCCTCTCCTCATCGGCCCGATGACCGGTGGCACTGCCCGGGGGCGGGAGATCAACCGCAACCTCGCGACGGCCGCGGCGGCGCTCAAGATCGGCATGATCGTGGGTAGCCAGCGCATTGCGATCGAGTATCCGGAGGTTGCGCACACCTTCGCCGTCGTGCGCGAGGAAGCTCCTGACATTCCTCTCGGGGCCAACCTCGGGGCGATCCAGCTCGTGAACGGATTCGGGGTCAAGGAATGCCAGAAGGCGATCCGGATGATCGATGCGGATTTCATCGTCTTCCATCTCAATCCGCTCCAGGAGGTCCTGCAGCCGCAGGGCCAGACCAACTGGCACCAGGTCCTGCGCCGGCTGACCGAGGTCATCGCGGATGTGAGTGTTCCCGTGGTCGTCAAGGAGACCGGATTCGGCCTGTCGGGTCAGGATGCCGAGGAGCTGCGGCAGGCGGGTGCAGCGATCCTCGACGTGGCGGGCGCCGGCGGGACCTCCTTCGCCCTGGTCGAGGGGTACCGGCATCCCGATGCCGTCTGGAAGAAGGTCGCTCTGGCATTTTCCGACTGGGGCCTGCCCACGGCCGAAAGCATCCGCCAGTGCCGCCAGGCCGCTCCCGAGATTCCCCTCATCGCATCCGGCGGCATCCGGGGCGGCATCGACGTCGCCAAGGCTCTGGCGCTAGGTGCGTCTTGGTGCTCGGTCACGGGCGGCCTGCTGGCGGCAGCTTCGGAATCGGCCGACGCTGCCCACGAATGGCTCGATAGCGTGATCCAGGAGCTTCGCCTGGCGATGTTCGCCGCCGGAGTGCAGGCGGTCTCGGAACTCAACTCCGGGTTGCTGCTGCCCGCCAGGTCACAGTGAGGGTACCAGGCGGCTCCATGCTATAGTGGAAGCCGATCGAGCACGCGGAGGGACCATTTGGTCTGTCCCCATTGTTCGGCCCAGGTGGTCGACACTGCCAAGTTTTGCAGCCAGTGCGGCGGCAAGCTGGCCCTGGTCTGCTCCGGGTGCCAGGCGCTCGTGCAGCCTGGTCAGAAGTTCTGCGACCAGTGCGGGACCGCGCAGGCGACCGCAAAGACGCCGACCGAGGCCGAGCGACCACGCTCCCCCACGGGTGCTCTGAAGCGCTCCACGACGGCCTCGCTGCAGAAGCCAGCCGGCGATCGGCGGGTCGTGACGGTGCTGTTCACGGATGTCTCCGGCTTCACGGCGATGAGCGAGAAGCTCGATCCCGAGGAAGTCACGGAGATCGTCAACAACTTCTTCAACGTCCTGGTGGAGCCCATCTACCGCTACGGCGGCGTGGTCGACAAGTACATCGGCGACGCCATCATGGCGCTCTTCGGCGCGCCGGTGGCCCACGAGGACGATCCCGAGCGGGCCGTGCTGGCGGCCTGGGAGATGCAGCACGCCGCACAGCGGCATGCCGCCGAACTCGAAGCGCGCACGGGGATCGGACTCAAAGTCCGGATCGGCCTCAACACCGGGCTCGTGGTGGCCGGAGCGGTGGGCGGGACGCAGCGGTCCGACTACACCGTCATGGGCGACACGGTCAACCTCGCCCAGCGCATGGAGGCCAACGCCAAGCCTGGCAAGGTACTGGTGACGGCCGAGACCTGGAACCTCTCCCGCCATGCCTTCGATTTCACGGCCCTCGCGCCGATCATGGTCAAGGGCAAGGCGGAGCCCGTGGCCGTCTACGAGCTCGCCGGCACCCGGACCCTCACGGCCACCCTGACCGAAGATGTCCTGGTGATCGGCCGGGAGCTCGAGTTCGAGCACCTGGACCGCGTCTGGAGCATGGTCCAGAGGGGCCGCCCGCAGTGGATCAACATCGTGGGCGAGATGGGCCTCGGCAAGTCGGCCCTGGCCCGCAAGTTCCTGATGGGCTTGAAGTCCCAGTCCAATGCCCAGGTCGTCTGGGGTCGCTCGCTGTCTTACGATCGCCAGCCCTACCAGGTCGTGGCCCACCTCCTCCACCACCTCCTCGGCCTGTCGCAGCAGGCACCGGCTGCCGAGATCCGCGATGGCCTCGACGCACTCGTCCGTGACCACCGGCTCGAGGATCCCGCGCGCATCGTCGCCCTCCTGGCCCATCTGCTGGCCCTGGCCGCTCCACACGCGGAGGTCGATAGCCTGCCCCCCAAGCACAAGCGCTCGGCAGCCTTCGTGGCGCTCGACGGAGTGCTCTCGGCGCTGGCGGCCCGGGGGCCGCTGGTGCTCTCCCTCGAGGATCTCCACTGGGCGGACGAAGCCTCCCTCGAGTGGATCGCACACCTGGCCGACTTCCTCGGCGAGTCTCCCGTGCCGATCCTGGTGGTTTGCCAGACGCGCCCCGACGCCCCCTTCCTCCAGCTGGCCCTCAACGACGGCATCGATCGATCGCGCATTGCCCTGCGGCCCCTTTCCGCCGAGGCGTCGATGGCCCTCGCGTCGGCTCTCCTGGGAGCCACGACGGGCGGTCTGGCTGCCGCGGTGCAGGGTCTCCTCGACCAGGTACACTGGCGCGCCGAGGGCAATCCCTACTACCTGACGGAGCTGGTGCGCTCCCTGCAGGACAGCGGCATCCTGGTACGTCAGGGCGCATCCTGGGCCCTGGAGCGTACCGCGGGCGAGTTACGGCTGCCTACCAACGTCCAGGGTGCCATCGCCGCCCGCCTCGACCGCCTCGACCCGGAGCCGCGCCACCTCTTGCAGGTGGCGGCGGTGCTCGGGCGCTCCTTCGAGCCGGGGCTGCTGGCGGCCGTCCTCGAGGCCGACCCGCAGGTGGGCCTCGACCAGCTCTTGCGGGCCGGCTTCCTCTACAAGCGCTCCACGGGCGAGATGGGTTTTTCCCAGGCGATCATCCAGGAGGTTGCCTACCAGAATCTCCTCATGGCGACTCGGCGGGAGCTGCACCAGCGCGTCGGCACGGTCCTCGAGATGAGCAGCCCCGAGGATCCCGGATCGCTCGCGCGCACCCTGGCCTTCCACTTCGTCCGTGGCGAGGTGGCCGACAAGGCCTGCCACTACCTCTTCGCCTCGGCCGATCGCCTCCGCGCCTCCTATGCCGTTTCCGAAGCCCTGGCCGCCTATCGCCAGGCGCTCGAGTGGTACCACCGGGCCGAGGGCGCCGCGGACGTCGACCAGGCCAGCCTGCTGGCCGGACTCGCATCGGTCGAGATCATGACCGGCGATCTGAACCCGGCGCTCGAACACCTGGAAGCCGCCCTGGCCCTGGTTCCGGCGGCCGCGATTCAAACCGAGTGCCACCGTCTGATCCTGAAGACCCTCATCCGCAAGGGCGACGATCGGCTCGCCCTGGTGCGCTGCACGGCTCGTCTCGGCGAGCTCGAGGCGACGCTGCAGCGCGCTGCGCTCGGCGAGGAGGAGCGGGGAGAGCGCGCCGTGCTGCTCACGACCCGCGCCGAGATCGAGCAGCGCCTCGGCGAGTTCGAGGCTGCATCGGCATCTTGCCGCCAGGCTCTGGAACTCCTCGAAGGTACGGAGCGGATCGAGGAGATGGCCGGCGCCTACAACATCCTCGGCACGGGCGCCTTCCTGCGCCGGAACTTTGCCGAAGCCATCGAGCACTACCAGCGGACCGTGTCTCTGCGCGAGAAGATCAAGGACGCACCCGGTCTCGCGGGCGCGCTCAACAACCTGGCCCTGGCGTATGCCGGCCAGGGCCAGTGGACGGTCGCCGCCGAGGCCTACGACAAGGCCCTCAAGATGTACTCGCGCATCGGGGACATCGCCATGGTCGCGACGCTCCAGACCAACCTCGGGGCCCTCTTGCTCTCGATGGGCGAGGTCGAGCGCGCCGAGCAGGCGTTCCGGATCGGCGGCGACATCTACGCGCGCCTGGGCAACCCGCTGGGCCAGGCCTCCATCGCCTCGCTTCTCGGCCAGGCCGCCATAGCCACGGGCCGGCCCGAACAAGCCGT
>JAJXWQ010000105.1 GCA_021781555.1 bacterium | reverse complement strand
TGCTGCCCATCCCGACCGGCTGGATCGAACTGCTCGGGCCGGTGCTCGGCTGGCACGGGGCGACCAAGGGTCTGAGCCTGCACGCGCTGTCTGCTGCCGGCCGCTCCGGCTCGGCAACCAAGAAGGAGGGCGAACCGGCATGACCATCCCCAAGACGACCGAGGAAAAGTGCTGGGCCATCACGTCCAGCTTCGAGGGCTGCGGCTACACCGGCCTGACGGGCAACTTTGACGGCCAGGGCTGGAGCTGGGGCCTTCTGTCGTGGGCTCTGGGCCAGGGCACCCTGCAGCCGCTCATCCTCGGATGCCACGAGGCCGGCCCCGAGACCTTCCAGCGCTCCTGCACGGTCGAGGTGCCGAACCTCGGCCAGACCGACCTGTCGGAGCAGCTCCTGGCGGCCTGTCGAAAGCCCGTCGCCGAGGCCGTCGCCTGGGCGGCCGAGCGTTGCGATGCGGATAAGCGCCCGTTCGAGCACTGGCGCAAGGTCTTCGAGAACCTGGGATCCGAGCCCGGGTACCAGGCCCTCCAGCGCGCCCACGGCAAGAGCTACATGGACCACGCCCGGGCGATCTTTGCCGAGTTCGGCTTCAAGACCGAGCGCGGCCTGGCGCTCTGCTTCGACATTGCCGTACAGGATGGCGGCGTCAAGGCCGAGGCGCAGGCTCGCTTCGAGGGCTCCGCGCCAGCGGGCCCCGAAGAAGCGCGGCTTGTTACGCTGGCCGAAGAGGTGGCCTCCGCCGCTCTACCCGCCTTCCAGGATGACGTCCGCAGTCGGAAGCTCTGCGTCGCCCGGGGCCGCGGCCATGTCCACGGCCGCGACTACGACCTGGAGCGCGACTTCGGCCTGACGCTCGGGCCGGTGGTGGAGGCTTGATGATGTTCGAGTTCATCGAGGCAAAGATCGGGCGTTGGGCGATCGCCGTCGCGGCGGCCGTGCTGGTCGTCCTGCTCCTGGTCCTCCACTTCGCCTGCCACCAGCGCCAGCCGGGCTCGCCCCGGAGGCCGATCGCCGCTCTGCCTCTCGTTGCTTGCACGCCAGCGCCGATGGTGCCCACGCCCCCGCCGACTGCCGCCATCGGGCAAGCGGTGGCCGCCACCTCGACCCATGTCCACATCGTCATCCGCCACTGGCCGCGGCAGTGGGTCGGTCCGGGTTCGGGTGGCGAGAAGCCGGTGACGCGGGTGGCCGAAAGGCCGACGCCCGGTGTCGTCCCCTCGGGCTCGACGGCCGTGGCAACCGCCACCGACTCGCCGCCGATCGAGATTGACGTCACGACCACCGCGACCTCAAGTGCCATGGCGGCGGCCACGGCCTCCCCACCCGAGCCCGCGGCCCCCATTTCTCCAGCGGGATCCGCGGCGCCGAGCCACGGGCGCATCGGCGTTCTTGCGGCAACCATCCCGGGCGTCTTCGCCTTCGACGTCGAGGCCCTCCAGCTCCGCACGCCCTGGTGGCTCGTCGGCCAGCCGATCGAGGTCGGGCTCGAAGCAGAGGCCAACCTCGCCGAGGCCGGTGCCGGTATCACCATCGGATCCAAGGCCTTCGTTGAAGGAGGCAGTTACCTCGGGTTCGATGGCCGGCAGCGTGGCCTTTTCGTCGGTGGCGGCCTCAGGTTCTGAAAGTTCGCACGGCCGGCTCTCCCCCAGGGCGGTCGCCTGCGCCAGATGGCAGCACTCTGCGGTATATTGGGCGCTAGGACAGCAAAAACGGGACAGCGTCGATGGGCAAGACAGCAAAGCCAGGTGCGCACAAGTGGGAGTTCAAAGCCCGCTTTCGCCGAGGTGCGTTTGGATGGAGGTCCCCGCCCGCCATCCAGCGCATCAAACAGGCGGTCGCCGAAATCAGGCAGGTGGCGCGGAAGGATCCGGTTCTCGGAGCCGAGGGATCTGTCACCTTCATCGAGCGCATATCGCCTGCGCTCGAACAGGTTGATAGCTCGTCAGGCGCGATCGGCACGGCGGTGAACAACGCCCTACGCGAGCTCGTTCCGATTATCGCCCGAGCACCGGCCGACCCCAAGACGCGCGACGCCTGGCTCGAGCGGCTCTGGGAAGCGCACGAGGCCGACGATATCCCCTACATCGAGCGGCTGGCCGATGACTGGGGCGAGCTTTGCGGTACGAATGAGCTTGCCTTCCGGTGGGCTGACCGCCTGCTCGGCCCGACTCGCATGGCCCTGAGCCCCGATCCGACCCTGCGAGGCTACTTCCAGGGCACCTCCGCATGCCTAAGCTCGCTTTTCCATTCCGGGCGCCACGCCGAAATCGTCGAGTTGGTCGTCGGCGATCACGTCATCTGGCCATACCGGCGCTGGGTGGCCCTGGCCCTTGCGGCCATGGGCAAGAAGGCCGAGGCCATTCACTATGCGGAGTCCTGCCGTGGGCCGTGGACGCCCGATTCGGACGTCGACGCGCTTTGCGAGGAGATCCTCTTATCGAGCGGCATCGTCGACGAGGCCTACGAACGCTACGGTTTGCGAGCGCATAGAGGTGGTACATACCTCGCGACGTTCCGCGCCGTTGCCAAGAAGTACCCCGACAAGCCCGCCAGGCAGGTCCTGATGGACCTCGTGAGGTCCACGCCTGGTGAAGAGGGCAAGTGGTTCGCTGCCGCCAAGGAGGCAGGATTCTATGACGAGGCCATCGAACTCGCGAGCCGAACTCCCTGCGATCCGAAGACCCTCACGCGTGCGGCGCGCGACCTCATCGAGGTGCAACCCGCCTTTGCCACACAGGCCGGCCTCCTTGCGCTGACCTGGCTGGTTCAAGGGTACGGTTACGAGTTCACCAGCGCCGACGTCTGGGCCGCGCATGGCATTACGATCAAGGCTGCCGAGAAATGCGGCAACGCGAGCGAAATGCGCGAGCGCATCAGAAAGCTCGTGGCCGGGAACCGCAGCGGCTTCGTCGCACAAATCCTCGGGCGAGATCTGGGGAGTTGAGGAAGCCTGCGGGCAATCACCTTGCAGATCCGGCCGCCCGAACCGGTAAGCGGCCGAGGCCGGCATCGTCGAGGCGGCGGATGAGAGCTGGGCGCGAGGCGTAGGTCTCCCGGATCGTCCGAATCCGGGCCTCGGCCTCCTCGGCTTGGTTCCGCCTCTTGCCAAGATCCGCAAGATCCATGAGCAGGGCCACGGCCTTGTCGTAGTCGATGGGCTTCTTCGAACGGATGAAGGCATCCACCTCCTTCCACGCCGCTGGCTCACGCTTGGCCAGCTCGGCCAGCGCCTTCTCGCGTCTCTCGGCCTCCTCGCGCTGCCGTCGGACGCGATCCTCGGCCGCTCGCTGGGCCTCCTTGCGTCGGCGCGCCTTCGCGATTCGCTCGGCCGTATGCCGGATCTCGGCGACGGTACGTACGCGAGGAATGGTCTGGGATGCCGATCCCGCCATTCGGAACTCCCGCAGCAGCTCCGCACGCAGGTTCGGGGTCTTGCCGGTCGCCAGATCGAGGAGCCAGCGATCTTTCTCTTTCGACGCGAGGCCGGCGATCCAGGTGCGGATCTCGCGCTCTGGATCATCACCCTTCATTCCAGTGGCGGAGCCGATGGCAGCCGCACCGAGCCAGTCCTCGTCGATGCGCAGGAAATCCGTGAAGGCTTCGAGTGCCGCCGTCGGCTCGGCCAGTTCAGGCGGAAGCGGCGGTTCCACCGCATCATCATCAAGCGCGCCGCTCTGGGCACAAAGCAGCCACCCCAGGTAGAGCGCCCGGTAGTCGCCCGCCGCGATGTCGGCGCGCAGCGAGACCAGCGAGCCCAGCCAGCCCGAGCCGTCGTCGTCCCAGTCGCCATCGCCATCATCGTCGGATTCGAACTCCAGGATGACGAACTCGCCCTTTTTTCGCGCCCTCGCAGGATCGCAAGGGCAATACAGCTTGGCGGTGGCCAGGTCCAGCAGGCGAGCTGGCAGCCGGAGCTGGAACTGCCGTGTGCCCCAGTTGGCCAGGTAGGCAAACGCGTCGTAGTACCGCTCCATCCACTCCGAGACGCTCCCCTTAAAGTCCCCCCAGTTGTAGGAGTTCACGAAACGGGTCGAGGAGATCGTCGCCCGGCTCGAGCACGATCGGACCGCGCTCAGCTCGCGTGCGTCCAGCGGGCGATCGACGGCTTGGAACTCGTAATACTGGTACTCGCTCACCGGATCAACCTTTCTGTAGCAAGCTTCGAAGCGCTGAAGAGACGGACTCGGGCATCAGCTCCGTTCCTCTCCCACGGGACCGGCCCCGGGCTCCGAATCCGTGCCTTGCTCAAGCTCTTCTCGCAGGTCTGCCAGCCGTAGCTCTATGTCGTAATCGGCGGCATCACCGACGGGCAGCGCGAGGGCTTCCTCCAGGATCTGGATCGCCCGCGGGAGATCCCGGGGCGGGGTTTGCTCGCTTGGGCTCCAGGAGAGGATGTCGGAAAGACGCACGTAGCCCTGGCCGCGATAGGGATGCTCCGCGATGAGGTCGAGAAGGACGCGCTCGCCTTCAGCATCCTGGTCCGCGAAAAAGTGGAGTTCACCGAGGTCGGCTCGGAAGTTGTCGCGGAAGAGGTCGTCTTCTCCCGTGAATTGCTCGAGGATTTGCCGGCAGAACCGAGCCCCCATTTCCCCGTACCGCGTTGCCCGCCTCGCTGCCATCATCAGCTCCTGGGAAAAGTCCTGCACCCAGTTGAAGAGGCATTGTGTCCCAGAGAACACGACCGACGCCTCGTCGCATGTACGCATCCTGGGATTGAGTCGAGGCCAGATTACCTCCCAGACTTCGAGCCACCGATCGCATGCCTGGTCCGCCTTTCGCTCTTCCGAAAGCTGGTAGCCGTCCTGCATCCAGTCGTCGAGCATCTCGATAGACGGGCGTTCGGGGCAGTAGCGCTTCCAGAGCTCGCAGGCCGCCAGGCCGAGGAAGTCGTCATCGAAGCGCGTCAGGCCGCTTCTGGCGTTGTCTCGCCAGACGTCCGATATCTCCCAGGCCGACGTCCGGCCTCTCGCGACCGCCAGGTATGCCGCTCGCGTGCCGTCGATTCCGAGATCGTGCAGCCGGCCCAAGATCTCGGTGGTTTCCAGCCCGGCCAGCCGATCGGGAGTCCAGAAGAGCGCAGCACGCGCCAGATCCTTCCTTTTCATCTCGGCGAACTGCTCGGACTCTGCGACCATCTTTGCCACGACGTAAGGCGCCAGGCCGCCGAGCAACGCTGAGAGGTGCTCTTCCGTTCGCTTTGGCGCCAGGAGAGCAACCTGGCCAGCGGTGCGACTCTCGACCGCCCGGGATTCGCGCTCTTCGGGCGGCATGCCGCACTTCTTGTACTTCTTGCGGCTGCCGCACGGGCGGTGGGAGTTGAGACCAGTCTTTGGCATGAAGCTCACTTCCCTTTCCGACGCCCGTCAGCCTAGGGCCCACGGCCGGCTCGGCGTGTGGCACAGGGCGTACCCCTTCTGGTAGTCGGCGGCGATCCGCTGGCCGGTGCTCACGAGCCGCAAGGCGGATACCGGGAAGCGCTCCTTCTCGGGGATCTCGGTGAGCCCCGTGACCGAAACTCGCGAAGACCAGTTCTCGCCGTCTTGGACGATCTCGATGCCCTCGACCACTCCTTCCCAGCAGATGCCGCGGAAGATGTCGGCGTGGTCGAGCAGGATGAGCAGCTCCTTGCCTGTGGAGCGCGCCCTCCCGAGGTAGCCGGGCCCCGCCCTCCAGCTCTTGGCGGACGTGAGTTCTCCCGATCCGCCGTTCCGGGCGATCTCGGTAAGCGTGGCTGGACCTTCAATGTGGTAGATACAGTACTCGAACGGCTCGCGACGCGACTTCGCGTAGCGTCTCGGGCTCGAGATCCGCGAGTCGTATCCTTCCTGGGATCGGCGCTCTCGCCCGAGGCGCTGGAGGCCTTCCGCTTCCTCGTCGGCGATCGCGGCTTCCAGCACTGGAAGGAACCAGCCGCCCGAGTACTTCGCCGGGCCTGCCAGGATCGACAGCTCGTCGTCTCCGGTTGAAAGAACCATCGTACTGAACCATGGCAGACCGAGTTGCGCAGTCGTGGGCGAATCCAGCGGAACCGACACGCGCCCGCGGCGGACCTTCTGCAAGATGTCCCTGGGAACCGTGACGCGCGCGGCCATTGGCTCCCCACCGGGCCATTCGACCACCCGCACGTCGAGACCGCGCCCGTTGGCTTCCGCGACGACCAGGCGCGCAACCTCCTGGCGGTGGCAGCCCTCCACCGGGCCGCAGGAGCAGAAAAAGATGATACGGCGCCCTTCCGCAGCCGATGCGATCGCCAGATCGAGCAGATCGGCGGCGGCCGAGGGGTCGTCGATCTCGATGCCGTCCTTGCCAGTGAGAATCCTCCGGTTCCCCAGCCGTTTCATCCACCGGTACCGCTCTCCCATGAGCCGCTCGGGCGCGTCGTTTCGAAACCCGACGGCTCGAACCTGGCGCCGGATCCGCGTGTCCACGATCCGCGGCGGGCCGAAGCCACGCGCCCCTTCCACTTCGTCAAAGGTCCTCAAGAGCTCGGGAACATGGGGACCCCAGCCCTCATATCCAAAGGAGAACAGTGTGAGCACGGGGCCCCTTTACTCAAACTCCTGAATCTGGAATTTAAGCTGCTTTGCGTTCTCACCGACGATGCGGACAACTTCCTCGGGGATTCCCTCCGGAACCTCGACTTCCAACTCGAAGCGGACTGAGACTTTGGCTCCTCTCAGGCCGGTCAGGTGCTTGATGATTTCATCCTGGACCTGTCCCGCGTCGCGGGTTACCCGCAGGGGATCGGCCGTGAAAGATCCGGCAAACCGACACTTCAAGCCGTTGGTGGTTGTCGGAGCGGGGGAGGAGAGAGGCATCTGCATGGGCCGGACAGAACCGGTCAGGATGGAGCTTGGCTCAGAGACCGCAGTTGCGACTGGAGTCGCAGGCGGAAGCGGAGCAGGCACGAACGCCTTGGCCCGGGCGATTTCGGTCTTGACCACCAGCGTCTTCAAGCTGACCACGGGTAGATTGCCGCTCCCGAGGTAGACGCCCTTGTACGTATCGGTGTCGGCGTCATAGGTCTCGGCAATCGCAAAAGTCTGGCTCAGCTCAAGGCGATCGATGCCGTGTTCGACGGCGGACTTCAGCACCTGGCTGTCCTGGATCCTCGGCAAGTAAAGGTAGTCGAGGCACCAGCTCTCCAGGGTGCCCACTGCGACGTGATTCTCATGCCCCCATTCGCAGTCATCGAGCGCCATTCGCAGCCGCCCTCCCCCGAGCTTGTTCATGATCGCCTCTTCCTTGACGGCGCGATCGCTAGCGCGGCGGTAGAGGCTGCCGGTGCCCGTGAGCTTGTGGACGTCCCAGGTGACCGGCGCGGCCGGATTGGCCTGTGTGGGGACCAAGAGATGGACGAAAGTCACGTCGAGGCGTGCGGCGACGGTCGAGACCTGCTCGCCGTGCCTCGACTTGGCCTGCGCGAGTTGCGACGGGTCGAGGTTGTAGCCACCTTCGCCCGAGTTCTTGAGGATCTGGCCCCAAGCTAGTTCCCAGGCGATCGCATCCTCGAGACTCTTGAGGTCGCGCTGGTCGGGGGCCAGGAAGAGCAGGGTATTCCGGCGCAAGCGCGGCCCGCTGCCACGCCTGTCTAGAAACTCGATCGCCTTACGGATGGCGGGGCTGGTTCCATCGGCCTTGCCGGTCTTGGCCGCAAGGTGCGGCGCCTCCTGGCCGAAGACGACCAGCCTGATGCCGCCCTCGTTGTCGACCTCGGATGTCGAAGTAGGTGCCGGGTGGACGCCGTCGAAGACGCCCCGATCGCGCTGCTGCGCTTGCAGCAGCTTGCGAATCTCGTCCGAGACGAGCTCGGTTTGGTTGAGGAACTCGTCATGCAACCCCTGGGCAATCTGATTTAAATTCGGCTTGGTCGAGATCCAGTAGCGGCCAGTATCCTGGTGAATGTACCGACCATGCTGCACGAGTCGCATCAGCGCGTCGACGAAGGCAGCCGCCGTCTCGCCCGGCTGGGCGCAGCCAAGGCGCACGCGGGCAAGGTCGACTCCAGGATTCTTCTGGTTTGATCCCGGTGCCGTTCCGACGTAGAGCGTCCGTGCCACGCGCCGAGCCGCGGATAGCCGGCCGAGGTTCGTCTGCTCGCCGTCGATGCGTACAGGCAGGGAGTCCGGGCCGTCCACATCCTGGCTGATGATCGGATCCCAGATCGGGTCGAGGTAACGCGTGGCCTCACTCCGAACCGTGGAGTCATCCAGCGGGACGTGGCATGGCATGACGAGCAGGCCCTGATCGCTACTGCTCCAGAGCCGGTGGATGGTCTTTGCCATCAGGCGCAGGACGCCGCGCGTCCGCTGGAACTTGTCGATGGACGACCAGTCGTCGTACAGCCGCTTGAGCAGCTCCGGGTGGATTGGATAGGCGGCGATCATCTTGTCCCGGTAGGAGGCCTCGCGGCAGTCGGGAGGAAAGTCCTTGTCTGCCTCCTTGTAGGCTTTGAGGTACGCGGCGATCACGTTGTCGCGCCAGCCCTGCTTGTCCTCGCCTTCGATGGGCAAGAACAAGCGCCGGCGAACGATCTCGAAGCTCTCATCCAGGTCGGCAGGGCGCCAGGGCCTGGCTATGCGCTCGACGACGTTCTTCAGAACGTCGAGGGCGAGCCTTCCGTTCTCGCCGCCGACCTCGTGCTGGCTCATCGGGATCGAGACCACGAGGAGGGTTCGCGGAGCGCCCTTGGCGGCCTCGGTGAGTGCCTGGGCGAAGGTGGCGTGGACGTCGAAGCTTCCCGAGCAGATGTCGTCCCTGCCGACCAGTTGCCGGGCATAGGCTACCCACTCATCGATGAGGATGAGGCATGGCTCGAAGTGCTTGAAGAGGGCTTCGAGATCGCCCTGCGCAGGACTGGTGCCTGCCTCGTCCGCCGCCTTGACGAAGGCATACGCCTCGGCACCGCCCTTGGCGCCCTTGGCCGAGTAGCCGAGCTGCCACGCCAGTTCGCCCCACATCGTGCGGATCTGCGTTCCGCCTTCCTTGGTTTGCACCACGCCTGGCGTCAGATCATTGCCGACGATGACGGCGCGGTTGGCCTTCGGCGCACTCTCGAGGCCTACCTTGCCGAGAATCGTCGAGATACCATTCAGTTCGCTCGACGGCGTGCCACCAAAGAGGTGGTACAGCGCCAGCATCGAGTGCGTCTTACCTCCGCCGAAGTTGGTTTGCAGCTCGATCACCGGCTCGCCCCCGCCTTGGCCGGAGAGACGCCGCAGGCCGAGTTCGAGCAGATCGGTCAGCCCGTCGGTGAGGTAGGTTCTGCGGTAGAACTCGGCCGGGATGCGGTACTCTTCCCCGGCGCTGCCACGGTGCACTTTGGCCAGGTCGGCGGCGAACTCGGCCTCGACGTAGCGGCCCATGCGGACGTCGGGATGCGGTTCGGCAATGTCACGCCACGGTTTGCAGCCAGCCTTCGGCATCCCCTCCAAGGTGAGCTGCCACCGGGTCTTGCCCTGGTCCTGCTCGGCGAGTACCTCGCGATTGAGCTCGACCTTCAGGTGATCGACGGCATCAGCCGCCTCACGCGCCCCGATGGCAGAGAGCAGCAGCGCCATCGTGTCGAGCGCCCGATCGGCTTCGCGGTTCCCGAACGGCTCGTCGTGCGCCCAGCGGTTCCGAATGTCGCGCAGCTCGCCGATGTAGTTCTTCTCGGTCTGGCTCAGCTGCGCCTTGAAGACGTCCTGCCAGAAGTCGAAGAAGCACCGGAAAAGCGCCGGGTTGTCCCAGTGGAGGCCTGACCCGTCCTTGGCGCGCTTGACTTCGAGGCTGGCGATGGCCTGCTCGAAGCCCTTGTCGCCAAGCTTCGCCCGCATCTCGCGCTCGACGAATGGGATGAGAGCCCCGCGGACCTGCTCCATCCCCTTGGCGACCCGCTCTCGCGTGGACATCGACATTCTTGGTGCTCCCTAACGGAATAGCGGCTCTTGCTGCATCGAGGTGGGGACGGGGATCTGCGCGGCCTTCGCTTCGAGGTCCGGCCAGGCGGCGACCAGGCCATTATAGGCCCTACCTTCCTCGGCCCACCCCTTGCGCTCACAGACCGTGTAAAGGCGATAGGCAAGCCCGCGGATGCCGTCCCAGAGGTTCGGCATGGCTGCGAGCAGGCGGCTGGCGGCGTCTTCGCCTTGCTCCTGTTGTGCGCGGATGAGCTGCTGTGTCGCCTCCCAGACGGTCAGACGGGAGTCTTTCGCCGGGTTCCAGGTCGGATTCAGCTCGTCGCGCCTGATGATCCTGACCTTGCCGGCGGCGGAGCTGATGATGCCTGCCTCGGCGATACCCGCCACCGAAACGTTGCGCGCCTTGGCCAGGTTTTCGGCCTCGCCGAACTGCCCGGATTCGTACCCAAAGGTCTCGAACCAGGTGACGGCGAACCGCGAGTCCGCGTCCATTTCTCCCTCGTGCTCGCCGAGGTACTCATCCAGCACCTGGTTGATCAGCTCAAGGGCCGTTCTTACTGTCATCGGGCGATCGTCAGCGTCCAATACCGCTCGATAACGGGTGAAGGTGGCCATGCCAGGGCCAATGGCTGACTGTGGCATGTCGACCGGGGCGATGTGAGCGGCCTGTAAGCGAGTTAGGGAGGCTGGCAACTCCGCTCTGAGTATCCGGACGAACTGCGAACGCGTAATCGAGGGTGCGCCCTGCTGTCGCTTCCTGCAAATGAGCACAACTGATGAGGCAAGGGCGTTTGAACCTATGTCACGGCTACGCCCTTCCCGTTCGGTGCGAACCGGCCAGGTACCTTCGACAGTCCAGCCGGCGTCGACCACGGCTTGGAGAAATGTGGCCCACCCGGTCGAAACAGTTCCCGCGCTAGTTGTCTCCGATTGCTTGAATGCGTAGTAGATAGCGGCAGGCCATTCATGGACCTGGCTCTTCGCGAGGCTTGAAAGCGCTTTGCCCATCCCGCAGAGGAAGAACTCCTCTGCGGCTTCCTTCCCCCCGTGCCGATAGGGAGCTGCGATCAATTCCTCGGCCTTTGGCACCGTCATCGTGGACAGGAGGTCTGGAAAGACATTCCGGAGAGACCTGCGCAGCCAGACATAAAAGAAGTCCGATAGATCAGCGTAGCCTACGTTGTCGTAGTAGGGAGGATCTGTGGACACCACCTTACCAGACGAGATTTCTTGCGAGCCAGCGTCGCTCTGCGTTGCATA
>JAJXWQ010000016.1:25289-49930 GCA_021781555.1 bacterium | reverse complement strand
GGTGAGCGCGCCGACGACCCGGCCCCCCGCCAGAAAGCTTACTGAACCCTAACCCTCCCTACCCTATCTCTCGCCCCGGAGCCCCAAGCTCCGGGGCTCCCTCTTGGCCGGCTTGCCGCCGGCCTGGCCGGGGGGCCGCCTTGCGTGCGACCATGACCCGCATGGATGCCGCGATCACCTTCCCGCTCGAAGGCGTTGCCCGCCTGGCCATCGGCGATCCGACGCCCACGCCGGCGCTCGTCGACCCCCACGGCACGGTGCCGCCGCACTGGCTGCAGCTGCGGGTCCAGGGCCACGCCGGGGTGTCCCGGGCCGGCCGGGCCGAGATCCAGGTCGCGGCCACCGGCGCGCGGCCCGGCCTGGAGTTCGTCGTCCGGCGCGTCGAGGACGGCTGGGCGGTCGAGGTCCCGCTGACGCCTGGCGATCGCTGCTACGGAATGGGTGAGAAGACCGGGTTCCTCGACAAGCGGGGCCGCTCCTACCGGATGTGGAACACGGACGACGCGAGCCTGCACGGGGAGACCACCGATCCGCTCTACCTCAGCGTGCCGTGGGGGATCGTCCACGCCCCGGGGCTATCCACCTTTGGCCTCTACCTCGACGATCCTGCGCGCACGACCTGGGACGTCGGAGCAGGCAATCCGGATCTCTTGACCATCCGCACCCCGCGCCCGGCGCTCGATCTCTACCTCGTGGCCGGGCCGCAGCTTGCCGACGTCGTGCGCAGGTTCGCGCACCTGGTCGGGCTCCCGCCGCTGCCGCCCCGCTGGGCCCTGGGCTACCACCAGTGCCGCTACAGCTACATGTCGGCGGACGAGGTGGCGGAGATCGCCCGCGAGTTCCGGGCCCGGCACCTGCCTTGCGACTCCATCTGGCTCGACATCGACTACATGGACGGCTACCGGGTGTTCACCTTCGATCCCGAGCGGTTCGCGGAGCCGGCAAAGCTCGTCGCCGATCTGTCAGAGCAGGACTTCGCGGTCGTGGCGATCGTGGATCCGGGGGTCAAGAAGGAGGCCGGCTTCGGGGTCTGGGAGTCCGGCCTGGAACAGGGCGTCTTCGTCTCGGATGCCGACGGGGTGCCCTTCGTCGGCGAGGTGTGGCCGGGCCCGGTCGGCTTTCCGGATTTCACCCGCCCGGAGGTCCGCGCCTGGTGGGCCGAGCAGCACGCCCCGCTGCTCGAGGCCGGCATCACCGGGATCTGGAACGACATGAACGAGCCGGCCGCTTTCAAGCTGCCAGGCCACACCATCCCCTCGGACACGCGCCACGGGCCCGCCGGGAAGATCTCGCATGCCGAGGCGCACAACCGCTATGGCCTCGACGAGGCCAGGGCCACGGACGCGGCCCTGCGCGCGGCCCGGCCGCAGGATCGCCCCTTCATCCTTACCCGGGCCGGATTCGCGGGCATCGGGCGCCTGGCGGCCGCCTGGACCGGTGACAACACCAGCGCCTGGGCCCACCTCGAAATGTCGCTGCCGATGCTGATGAACCTGGGGCTCTCCGCCATTCCCTTCTGTGGCGCCGACGTGGGCGGCTTCCAGAAAGACTGCACGGCCGAGCTCCTGGCCCGCTGGATGCAGGTGGGGGCATTCTATCCCTTCTTCCGCAACCACTCGGCCAAGGGGACGCGCGACCAGGAGCCCTGGCGCTTCGGGCCCGAGGTCGAGGCGATCTCGCGCCGCGCCCTCGAAATGCGCTACGAGCTCATGCCGTACCTGGCCACGTGCTTCTGGCTGGCCAGCACCGAGGGCTTGCCGGTGTTCCGCCCGCTGGTTCTCCAGTGGCCAGACGATCCCGAGCTCGCGGATCTCTGCGATCAGGCCCTGGTCGGATCCGACCTCATGATCGCCCCGGTCGTGCGCCCGGGAGTCCGCCACCGGGCGGTCTACCTCCCTGGCCCGGGCTGGTACGACCTGGCGAGCGGAGAATTCTACGAGCATGGCGGGTGGAAGGTCGTCGCCGCGCCGCTCGACAAGATCCCCGTGTTCGCGCGTTCCGGGGCCATCATCCCC
Organism: bacterium; assembly: GCA_021781555.1. Lineage (GTDB taxonomy): Bacteria > Cyanobacteriota > Sericytochromatia > S15B-MN24 > VGJW01 > JAJXWQ01. The sequence continues at coordinate 47,915 of JAJXWQ010000016.1, read as the reverse complement.
ATGCTGCCCGCTGCGAAGGCCACCGCCGCACAGGATCGTCGGCTCCTGACGCTGGCCGTGTTCCCGGCGCCTCGCGTGGCTGGAGAGTGGCTCGACGAGGACGGGGCGACGACGGCCTACGCAAAGGGCGCATACGAGCACTGGCGCTTCGAGGGAATCGCCGCGGGCCGGGCGCTCTCGCTCGATCTCCGGCCCCTGCACCGGGGCTACGGATCGCCCACCGCGGCCGTCCGTATCACGGTGCCGGGCAGGACGGTGTACGAGGGGCCGCTCCAGGCCGGTCGGCTGGAGATCGCCCTGTAAAGGCCACCGACGCGAGGGACCCGTCAAGAATCCGAGCCGCCCTCGAAAAACGCTGCTCCGTGGAGAGGCCTTGTGGAGCGAACGGGCCCGTGATAGGATCTCAGTCCTGTTTGAAATAGAGGAGCCCTCGTCACCATGAGCCGTTTGAACGCCCGGTTGATCATCAAAGAGATCGAAGACGCCCAGCTCAAGCCGTCCCTGCCGGCGATTTCTCCTGGCGACACGGTCAAGGTCTTCGCCAAGATCGTCGAAGGTGGCAAGGAGCGCATCCAGGCCTACGAGGGCGTCGTGATCAAGCGGCGGGGCTCGGGCCTCAACGAGACCATCACCGTCCGCCGGATCTTCCAGGGCGTCGGCGTCGAGCGGACCTTCCCGCTGCATTCCCCGCGCATCGACCGCATCGAGGTCACGCGCCGCGGCGAGGTTCGCCGGGCCAAGCTGTACTACCTCCGCGGACTCCAGGGCAAGGCCGCCCGCATCAAGGAGCAGGCGCGGGAAAAGACCGAGCGCCAGCCGATCAAGGCCTAGCGACAGGCACCGCAGGCGGCCCGCAACGGCCGCCTTTTGTTTTGAATGCCAGGCGATCCCTGGGGGCCCTTCAGCGCATGACTTTCTCCGAGGACCTGCCGCGGATCCAGTGGTATCCCGGCCACATCGCCAAGGCCCAGCGCCTGCTCAAGGATCGGCTGGCCGTAGTCGACGTGGTGATCGAGGTGGCCGACGCCAGGATCCCGGCATCGTCCCGCTTTGCGCGAGCAAACTCGCTCATCGGATCCCGTCCCTCGGTCCTGGTGCTGGCCAAGCCCGATCTGGCGGATCCCGCCGCCACCGCGCGCTGGGCCCGAGAGCTCGGCGCCATTCCCATCGAGGGCCGGTCCGGGCAGGGTATGGGCCTGCTCAAGGCCCGACTCGAGGAGGTGCACCGCCAGGTGAATGCCAGGATGAAATCCCGGGGGCGCCTTCCGCGAGCCGCCCGAGCCATGGTCATCGGACTGCCCAACGTGGGAAAGTCGAGCCTCATCAACCGCCTGGCCGGTGGACGCAAGGCGATCACGGGCGACCGGCCCGGCGTGACCCGGGCCCCCGGCTGGATCCGCCTGGCCAAAGATCTCGAGCTCCTGGACACCCCGGGCCTGATCCCGCCCCGCCTCGAGGATCGACTGGTCGCGCTCAAGCTCGCCATGGTCGGGGCCGTGCCGTCCGAGGCCTTTGACCAGCAGGAGGTGGCGCGGGCAGCCCTGGCCCTCCTGGCACGTGAATGGCCTCGCGCCCTGGAGCGGTTCGGCGGCCGGACCGACCTCGCCGAGATCGCCGAGGCGCGGCGCTGGCTCGTCGCGGGCGAACCAGACGTCGCCCGGGCCGCCCGCGAGGTACTTCACGACATTCGCGCAGGAGCCGCCGGCCCGCTGGCGCTCGATCCGATCGGCCAGCAAGGCATCCCGGCACGCCCGGCCCCCGAGATATAAAGCGATTTAGAGTGCTCCCGGTTTGAATGGATCGAGCCCGATGAGTCAAACGGGGCCCGGTTGCGCAGCGAAGCGACCGCGCCTCGCGGCCAAGCAGAGGCAGGTGTCCAAAGAGTAGACTGCGCTCGACCTCCAAGATGGGGACGGGAGGGGAAGATGAGGACTCGAAGGAGATCTGGCCGGGCAGCGCTGGCGCTCGGCGCGCTGGCGCTCGGCGCTCTGGCTTGCCTGCTCTCGGTAGGCCCGCCCGCCGCGGCAGCGCAAAGCCCGGCGGGACCGTCCGGCGCTGGCCTGGCCGCCGCCGACCCCTGGTCCAACCCGCCGTCAGGCCAGGATCCCCTGGCGCCACCCCTCGCCGGGCAGCAAGCCGCGCCCGGAGGTCGGCTCCAAGATCAGCTCGACACCCTGGGCAGTCGCCTGAAAGCCTTGACGCCCGACCAGAACGAGGCCCTGCGGGCGGTGCTGTGGCAGGACATCAAGGACAAGACGATGTCCGAGGTGTACGGCCAGATCCAGGACTGGCGCCGGCGTCCTGGCGACTACGTCGCCTACATGGACTCTGCCATCGACAGGGCCCTGGCCCTCGGGCCCGAGGACGCCAGGGCGCTCGCCGCCCAGGTCCCAGAGGATTTTGGCCGATCCGGGCACCGTGGCGACCACTCTGACTGAAGGGTCCGAGGGCCAGGGCGGCAGGCCTTCCGGGTGACGGGCACCGCGCTAGACTCCCCGGCGGATCCGATCCGAGGAGGTATTGGGATGTCGGTCGTAAAGTGTTTCGCTCCGGTGGCCATCGCCCTGTCCCTGGTCGGCTGCGGCACAGCCCCGCTTGTTGGTTCTCAGGTGGCGGGACGTGCGGCGCCGGTCCTACAAACCCAGCTCGCCCACAGGACGATCATGAATCTTTCGTCCCACGAGATGTCCCGGGAAATGGGCAAGCATCCCGGAATGATGCGCAAGATGCGCATGAAGAAGCTCTTCGAGCGGCTGGAGGCAAAGCATCCGGACCTGAAAGACCAGCTCGAGGGGGTGCAGGCTCGCCTCGATGACCTGAACCTAGAACAGCGCAGGGCCTTGCATGGAGTCCTCTGGAACCAGATCAAGGACCAGACGATCGCCGAATTCCACAGGAACCTGCACGAGATGTTCCTGAATCCCGCGAAGATGATCTCGTTCCTGAACAAGGATCTCGACCGGGTGGAAGCCATGTCGAGCAAGGAGCTCAGCGAGGTCGCCGCATCCTTGCCCCACATGGGCATCGGCCAGCCGGCGAGCAGCGCGGAGCGGGTAACCCCGCCGAGCGTCCAGCAGCCGGCCGAAGCCGCCCAACCCGCCGCCGTGAGCGGACAGCAGCCCGCCGAGGCCGCTCAACCCGCCACCGTGAGCGGACAGCAACCCGCCGAGGCCGCTCAACCCGCCACCGTGAGCGGACAGCAGCCCGCCGAGGCCACGCAACCGATCGGCACGCCAGCGATCGAGCACAAGTAGCTCGGCCGAATCCCTTGCCCCGGCCGCGGGAATCGCCGCGGACCGGGGCTTTTCGCTCCAAGCTTCGCCCGCTCGGCAAGGGAGCGGGCACGGTGCCGTCCGCGAAACGGCCGTCGGCACTATACTGAAGACCGTCGAGAACGGGAGGTCTACCAGATGCGAGTGGCGATCGGCAGCGATCATGCCGGGTTCTTCCTCAAGGAGACACTCGAGAGCTTTCTCGAGCAGATGGGCGTGGGGGTGATCGATCTGGGTTGCGATTCGCCCGACCCGGTGGACTACCCCGACTTCGCCAGGACCGTCGCCGAACGCGTCGCTCGCGGCGAGGCGGACCGCGGGGTCCTCGTCTGCGGATCGGGTATCGGGATGAGCATCGCAGCCAACAAGGTGCGGGGGGCTCGCGCCGCCCTGGTTGCGGAGCCGCTGTCGGCTCGCCTGTGCCGCGAACACAACGACGCCAACGTCCTGTGCCTCGGCGCGCGCCTGATCGGCGAGGACATGGCGCGGGAGTGTCTCCGCGTGTTCCTGGCCACCGAGTTCGCGGGTGAGCGCCACGGACGCAGGGTCGGTCTCATCAGCGCGATGGAGACCGACCACGGCTAGCCCTCAAGAACGGCTCCTTGCGGCCGGCAGGGTGAGCGAGGGAAGCGCCCCCCGGATCCGATCCGTCGATCCGCGCCGTCAGGCGCCAGTTTTCCGTTTAAAATAGGAAGCGCGATCGCGAGGCTGGAAGGCTGGCCGTCGGCGGTCGCACGTGGAGTGGTCCCCGAATGTTCGATTATCGTCACCTCGCCGCTGTCGACCCCGAGATCGCCGCGGTGCTCGCTCACGAACTCGAGCGGCAGCGCCGGGGGATCGAGCTGATCGCCTCGGAGAACTTCGCGTCGCCGGCCGTCATCGAGACCATGGGTTCGGTTCTCACCAACAAGTACGCCGAGGGGCTCCCCCGCAAGCGCTACTACGGGGGCTGCGAGTGGGTCGACCGCGCCGAGGAACTGGCCAACGAGCGCGCCCGAAAGCTCTTCGGCGCCGATCACTGCAATTCGCAGCCCCATTCGGGGGCTCAGGCCAACATCGCGGTATACATGGCCTTCCTCAAGCCAGGCGACACGATTCTCGGCATGAACCTGGCGCACGGTGGCCATCTCACCCACGGCAGCCCGGTCAACTTCAGCGGACTGATGTATCGCGTCGTGCCATACGGCGTCGACGACCAGACGGAGCGCATCGACTACGACGCGCTCGCCGAGCTTGCTCGCAAGGAGCAGCCCAAGCTGATCGTGGCGGGCGCCTCGGCCTATCCGCGCATCCTCGACTTCGAACGCTTCGAGGCCATCGCCCGCGAGGTCGGAGCGGTCTTGATGGTCGACATGGCCCACATCGCAGGCCTCGTCGCCGCAGGCATGCACCCCTCCCCCGTGGGCCATGCCGACGTCGTCACCACGACGACGCACAAGACCCTGCGCGGACCCCGCGGTGGCCTCATCCTGGCCCGCGCCGAGCACGCCCAGAAGGTGGACAAGGCCGTCTTCCCGGGCACGCAGGGGGGCCCGCTCATGCACATCATCGCCGCCAAGGCGGTGGCCCTGCAGGAGGCCTTGCAGCCGGCCTTCACCGAATACCAGCGGCAGATCGTGGCCAACGCCGCCGCCCTGGCCGAGACCTTCACCGAGGCGGGCCTGCGTCTGGTCTCGGGCGGGACGGACAACCACCTGATGCTGATCGACACCCGGTCGGTAGGCCTCACGGGCAAGGAGGCCCAGCAGACCCTCGACGAGGTCGGCGTCACGGTCAACCGCAACACGATTCCCAACGACCCGCAAAGCCCCTTCGTCACGAGCGGCATCCGCATCGGTACGCCTGCGGTGACGACCCGCGGCATGCGCGAGGATCAGATGAGGGAGCTGGCCGAGGTCATCTCCGGGGTCCTGCGGGCCCCGCAGAGCCCCGCAGCCCGCTCGCGGGCCGAGCGGACGGTGGCTCAGCTCACGCGGGACTTCCCGCTGTACGCACCGGCTCCGGCCGCCACGAGCGTCGAGTAGGATCGATGACCGAGGCGACCGACCAGAGCGCGCTGGGACCCTACGGCCCCCTGATTCTGGGCGTCGCGCTGCTGGCCGCCTGGCTTCTGACCGACCTCTGCATCCCCTGGGTCACGCGCCTGGCCTACCGCTTCGGGCGCGTGGATCCGGTCGACCCACGCAAGGTACACAAGACGCCCATTCCGCGACTCGGTGGCGTGGCGATCTTCGCGGGCGTGATGCTGGCCCTGGGGCTGGTCGAGGTCCTGGTGCCGGGGGAACTGTTCCCGGTGGACGGATCGCTGCGAGGCGTCCTCGCCGGCGGCGCCCTGGTCTTCGTGCTCGGCGTCGTCGACGACCTGTGGCCCCTGTCCGCGAAGGTCAAGCTGTTTGGCCAGATCGCCGCCGCGATCCTGGCGTTCATGTTCGGGGTGCACATCGACTTCTTGTCGGCGCCTGGCGGCGGCGTATGGCCGTTCCCGCAGGTTTTTGGCTTTCCGGCGCTGGCCCTGGCCGTGACCGTCTTCTGGATCGTCGGCATCACCAACACGATCAACCTCATCGACGGTCTGGATGGCCTTGCCGGAGGAGTCTCGCTGATCGGGGCTCTGACGCTGGCCATCATCGCCCTGGAGACCAACCAGCCCTATCCGGCGATCATCGCGGTGGCGGTGTCGGGTGCGACCATCGGGTTCTTGCGCTACAACTTCAACCCCGCCCGCATCTTCATGGGGGACGGCGGCAGCCTCTTCCTCGGCTTCACCCTGGCATCGATCGCCATCCTCGGCGTACTCAAGCTCGTCACGGCCGTCACCCTGGTCCTGCCCGTGCTGATCCTGGGCGTGCCCATCGGGGATACCCTCTTCGCGATCATTCGCCGGCTCTGGAACCACCGCCCGATCTTCTCCCCGGATCGCGGCCACCTGCACCACCGCCTCTTGTCGGCCGGGCTTTCCCACCGCAACACGGTCATCATGATCTACGGCTTCAGCCTGGCGCTGGCGGGCCTGGCGCTGGCGCTGCTCCGGGTCGAGGGGTCCATTCCGATGCTCTTTGCGGCCCTGCTCTTCCTGGCCTGGGGAGGCTGGAATCTCGTACTCACGAGGAGCCACGCTCACGGGCCGGCGCCGGTCGAAGGGGAGAGCTCGCAGGAAGGTCACGGGTAGGAGGAACCGGTGAGCGACACGGCTACCCGGCGCCCGGTCGTGCTGTCGATCTTCGGCACGCGGCCAGAGGCGGTCAAGATGGCCCCCCTCGTCAAGGCCCTGGCGGCGCGAAGCGATCTGGTGGGACGCGTGGCCGTCACGGCGCAGCACCGCCAGATGCTCGATCAGGTTCTCGATCTCTTCGATATCACCCCTGACTACGACCTCGACCTGATGCAGCCGGGCCAGCGGCTCGAGGACCTCACCGGCCGCGTGCTCACCCACCTGGCGGCCGTCTTCGAGGATTGCAAGCCCGATCTGGTCCTGGTACAGGGCGACACCACCACGGCTTTCGCCGCCGCGCTGGGCGCCTTCTACCGGCAGATACCCGTCGGTCACGTGGAGGCCGGTCTGCGCACCGGCGATCGTTACAATCCCTTCCCCGAGGAGATGAATCGCCTTCTCGTCACGCAGCTGGCGACCCTGCACTTTGCTCCGACCCCCACCGCGCAGGAGGCATGCCGGCGATCGGGGATCCCGGACGACGCGATCTTCCTGACCGGCAACACCGTCATCGACGCGTTGCTCGAGGTTGCCGACCGGGTGCCGACCCCGGCGGAAGCAGGCCGCGTGCTCCTCGTGACGGCCCACCGGCGGGAGAACTGGGGCGATCCCATGCTGCAGATCTTCGGCGCCGTGCGGGATCTGGTGGAAGCCCGGCCCGATCTGCGGGCGGTCGTCCCCGTCCATCTCAATCCGATCGTCCAGGAGGCCGCACGGCGGGTCCTGGGCGGCCACGAGCGCGTGTCGCTCATCGCGCCGCTGGATTACGCGCCCTTCGTGGCGGCGATGAAAGTTGCGACCCTCATCCTGACGGACTCCGGCGGGGTACAGGAGGAGGCACCCTCGCTCGGCAAGCCGGTGCTCGTGCTGCGGACCACCACGGAGCGCCCCGAGGCGGTGGATGCCGGCACCGTCCGCCTGGTGGGGGTTCGGCGCGAAGACATCGTACGTGAGGCCTCCCGGCTGCTGGACGACCCGGGCGAGTATCGCCGGATGGCCAATGCCGTCAACCCGTATGGCGATGGACGCGCGACCGCGAGGATCGTCGAGGCGATACGCTTCTTCCTCGGTCTCCGGTCCGACCGACCGGTAGAGCGCTTCGAGCCCGCGATCGCCCGCTGAGCTCGCGCCCGGTCCCGCGGGCAGCGCCGACGATCCCCCCGGACCGCCGGCCGCTCGCCGGTTGCCTGCCAAAAAGGTTGAGGCCGAGTGGACCGACGCTACCAGGCGCTGGTTCTGCTACCACATCCCTGGGAGCGTGGGTCCCGTGCTCCCGGCAGGCCAACCGTCGAGCCCGCGTCGGTTTCCCGCACAGGTCCCCCAGCGGAGGTCCAGGATGGAACGTCTTGTCGAGCGGCGACCGAGATCGCCGGCAGCCCTGGTCGCCACGGCTCTCCTCGCCTCGAGCCTCGGCTGCACCAGCAAGGCCCCCGCCCCCGCCGTTCCCGTGCCCGGATCGCCTCCGGCGGCCAGTGCGCCGGTCACCCCGACCCAGATGCCAGCGACCCAGGAGGGCCCGCACATGGCCAGCCTGGCTTTCATGCAGTCGCTGCTCGGGACCCTGCCGCTGGCGCAGGTCAAGCCCCCCAAGGCGCTCGACGACTTCAGCCAGGCCAGGACCTGGACCTCCTCCTCGACCGCTGGCTCGATCCTCCTTGAGGCCTGGACCTCGCCGACGGCCAGTGGCAGCCAGGTCAACGCGCTCGAGTTCGACCCGGCCTCTGCCAACTATCACGTGCTCGGTCTCGATCCCGGCAGCTCGGTCGACCGGTCTCCGTCGATCGCCGGCGGACCGAACGGGAGCGCCATGGTTCTGTGGACCAGCCAGACCAACCCCGGCAACAACGCAGCGGTGGTCGGTCAGGTCTTCGACTCGAGCGGACAGGGCGGAGCGCGGTGGAGTTATGGCCAGGGCAACGGGGGTCCGGCAGGGGACACGGCCCTGGCGGGCGGACCGAACGGCTTCGTGGCGCTCTGGACCCAGGCGCAAAATGACGGCCGGGTCCTTCTCGCCCAGCCGCTCGATTCGTCCGGTGGCCAGGTCGGCAACGCGACCTTGGTGTCGAACGTCCAGGGCCTTCCTTCGCAACCAGATGTCGTGGCCGGCAACGGCGGATTCCTCGCCGTCTGGGCCGACGGTGCAAGTGGATCGGCGCGGATTTACGGCACCCTGCTCACCGCGAGCGGCCAGTCCCAGGCCTCGCCCTTCCCGATCAGCGACGGATCGCCGGCCGTGTCGAATCCCCGCGTCACGTGGGATGGCACCCAGTACTGGGTCTCCTGGTACGACGGGCGCGCAGGGGTGCCCGGCGCGTACGACGCATTCGTGCAGGCAGTCAGCTCGAGCGGCGGCCTGGTCGGATCGAACGTGCGCGTCTCGGATCACCGCATGAAGCCCTCGGGAGTCGCTCCGCGGGTCGTTCCGCAGGGCTCTAGCTATCTCGTCCTCTTCGCCGGACAGGACATCGACGACCAGGATTCATCGGCACTGGCACCCTCTGCGGTTTACGGATCGGTGCTCACGGCCGGCGCCACGCCGTCTGTCCCCTTCGCCATCACGCCGATCGACTCGTCGGGCCTCGTCGACGCGCAGCCCTGGAGCTCGAACATGGTCTTGCTGAGCCAGGACGCCACCAACAGCGGGCAGACCGAGCTCGACTGGTCGGAGTACAGCCTCGAGGGCTCGTCCTACGCCAGCCCCTTCTCGGGCTTCTCTAGCAACCCCTACGGATCCCTCTTGAACGCCCCGAACAGCTACTCGCCGAGCACCGGCAATCTTGGCTACGGCTACGACGGGAGCGGTTCCGGCTACCTCGACACCCTGCGGCCGGGCAATCCGTACCTGCCGTGACCGACGCTGCACCGACCCGCCCGGGCGCGAGAATTTCTCGCGAACAGCCCCCGCAACCTGGAACCGCAGCTCAGGGCTCTCGGGGCAGTACGGTCTTGGGCCAGAAGCGCTCCCCGCTGACCGCGCCGAGCGCCACGATGTCGGAGCCGTGCATGGCGCGGGCCCGGCCCGACAGCCCGGGCGCCGGGATCGCCCGGCCCAGGCGCAGGTCGGCCGCCAGATCCGCACCGATGTCGAGTCGGGGCAGGTGCGCGAGCACCCGGTCGACGTCCGCGAACTCCCAGGGCTCCTCGAGAAGAAAGGCCTCGGCTAGGTCGAAGGCTCCGGCGCGGGTGCGCAACAGGAAGGCCAGATGAGCCGGCACACCGAGCGCCCGACCGATGTCCTCTGCCAGGCTGCGGATATAGGTGCCGGCCGAACAGTCCACCTCGAGGAGGGCCCGGGGACCGGGTTCCGCGTCGGTCCTCGCGGCTTTCGCCAGGCCGAGCAACTCGAGGCGCGCCACCTCGATCTGGCGGCTTGGAACCTCGACGGCCACGCCAGCGCGCGCCAGCTCGTAAGCTCGGCGGCCGTCCACGTGGATCGCCGAGTAGGCGGGCGGCCGCTGGGTGATCGTCCCCCGGAACCTCGCAAGCACGGCGAGCAAGGCGTCGGCCTCGATCTCGGCAGCGGCCATGGCGATCGTCTCGCCCGCCGCGTCGCCGGTCGTGGTGGAGCGCCCGAAGGCGATCTCCGCCCGGTAGGTCTTGCCGCCCTCGAGATAGGGCAAAAGGCGCGTGAAGGAGCCCACGGCCACGGGCAAGACCCCCGCGGCCAGGGGATCGAGCGTACCGGCGTGGCCGACGCGCCGGGTCTTGAGCCGACGCCGAACGACCGCCACGACGTCGTGGGCCGTCATTCCGGGCGGCTTGAGGAGGTTGAGAAATCCCGAGCTCAGCTTAGACCCTTTTTCAGTTTGAACGGGTCCCTCTGCGCGGTCGCTTCGCTGCGCAACCGGGCCCCGTTTGACTCATCGGGCTCGATCCATTCAAACCGGGAGCACTCTAGGACCGCCCCGCGAGCTGGCCAAGCTGCTCCCCGACGGCCGCCGCCAATCGAGCCAGCGCCTCAAGAACCGGACCCGGCGCCAGCGTGCAGCCGGAGGCTCGCACATGACCGCCCCCACCGAACCGACCGGCCACCGCGTTCACGTCGACCCGACCCTTGCTGCGGAAGGAAGCCTTCAGGCGGCCGTCGGAAAGTTCCCGGAGGAAGATCGCCGTGTCGACGCCCTCGATCGCCCGCAGGCGTTCGACAATGCCCTCGCACTCCTCGTCCAGGGCTCCGGCATCGGCCAGCATCTTCCGGGTGACGTAGGTGGTGGCGACGAGGCCGTCCGAGAGAAACTGCGCCTCCGCCAGGGCCCGCGAGTGCAGGAGCAAGGTGGTGCGCGCCATGCGCTCGAAAAGCTGCTGGTTGATCCAGCCCGGACGCACCCCGCACTCGATCAGGCGGGCGACCATGCGGTGCGTCAGCGGCGAGGTGCCGTCGTAGCGGAACGACCCCGTGTCGGTGGCGATAGCCGTGTACAGGGCGTTGGCCGAGAGCTCGTCGATGTCGATGCCGAGCTGCTCGAACAGGCGGAACACGACCTCGCCCGTCGCGGCGTCGTGCGGCAGGATGAGGTTGTAGGTGCCAAAGGACTTGTTGCTGATGTGGTGGTCGATCACGACCAGCGGTGAAAGCCGGGCCAGCTTGCTCGCCCACGCCTCGCCGAAGCGCCCGAGATCGGCCGCATCGAGGGCCGCCAGGCCCCAGCCGTCGCCGGCAGGCAGGGTGGTCTCGACGGCCTCGGCTCCGGCCAGGAAGCCGAAGGAGCGCGGCGGGGGATCCGGGCAAAAGTGGTGAACCTCGTGGCCCAGAGCCCGAAGTAGCTGCTTGAGGGCGATCGCGGATCCCAGCGTGTCCCCGTCAGGGTTCATGTGGGATGCCACGATCCACCGCCGGTGCGAGCGCAACGCCTCCACGGCGGGCAGCGCCTCCGGCGGCAGAGAGGTGAGCGGTGGCATCGCGGGTCGTTCTCCTGGTGCTTCGCGGACGGGTTACTCGCTCCGGTCCTTTGCGGGCGGCGCGGTCTCGGTGTGGATCTGCTGGAGCAGGGCGTTGATGTGTGCGGCGCGCTCGGCCGACTTGTCCTGCTTGAAGCTGAGATCGGGCGTGTTTCGGAGGCCGAGCTGGTGGCCGACCTCGGACTGGATCAGGCCCCTGGCGGAGTTGAGTCCGACCATGGTCTGCTTCTGGGCCTCGTCGTCGCCATAGATCGAGACGAAGACCTTGGCATGGCGGAGATCTCCCGAAACATCGACGTCGGTGACCGAGACCATCCCCGTGATCCGGGCGTCCTTGATACGCCGCATGAGCATCTCGGAAACGATGCGCTTGATCGCCTCGGCGATCCGTACGCTGCGCTGGCTCGTCATGGGCTCCCTCCCTTGGGAGGCGAGGCTCCCGAAATGGGTTCCGACACAGGGTCACGTGGCCGACCGGCCACGGACCGACTCTGCCTAGGACCGCGCCTTGACCTGGGTGGTGAACACTTCGATGATGTCCCCCTCCTTGAGGTCGTGGTAGGTATCGAAGGAAATACCGCACTCGTATCCCTGCGCCACCTCCTTGGCATCGTCCTTGAACCGCTTGAGGTTGTCGAGCTTGCCCTCGTGCACGATCTCCTTGCCGCGGAGCACCTTGGCCTTCTGGTTGCGAAGGATCTTGCCCTCCAGCACGTAGGAGCCGGCGATGACGCTCTTGCCGAAGGTAAAGATCTTGCGGATCTCGGCCTTGCCGGAGAAGACGTCTTCGTACTCGGGCTCGAGCTTCCCCTTGAGGGCGGCTTCCATGTCCTCGAGGAGCTTGTAGATGATGTCGTACTCGCGAACCTCGACCGATTCCTGTTCGGCCTTGACGCGAGCCCGCTCCTGGATCGAGGTGTGGAACGCGATGACGATCGCGTTGGAAGCTGCGGCCAGGTCGACGTCGGATTCCACCACCTCGCCGGTGTTGGCCAGGATGATCCGTAGGCCGAGCCCCTTGCCCTTGATCTCGTCGTCCTCGTTGAGATTCATGAGCGACTGGGTGACCGCCTCGACCGAACCCTTGACGTCGCCGCGCAGGACAATCTTGACCTCCTTGACCTCGGAAAGCTTGCCGCCCTTGGCCGCCTCGGAGAGAGCGCCCAAGGTGAGGTGCTTGGCGCGCTCGGCCAGCTCCTTGGCGCGCTCGGCCTCGGCCCGCTCACCGGCGATCGACTTGGCCGTGCGCTCGTCCTCGGTGACCTGGAAGACATCCCCGGCTCGCGGCACCGAAGACAAACCGGTGACCACGACGGGCATGGAAGGCAGGGCCTCCTTGACGCGCTTGCCCTGGTCGTTGCTCATCGAGCGGACCTTGCCGGCGATCGCCCCGACGACGAAGTTGTCGCCGACCGCGAGCTTGCCGGACTGGACCAGGAGCGTGGCCTTGGGACCCTGGCGGGAATCGAGCTCGGCCTCGATCACCAGACCGCGGGCCATGCGATCGGGATCGGCTCGCAGCTCCTGCACCTCGGCCACCAGGAGGATCATCTCGAGGAGCTCGCTGATGCCCGTCTTCTGCTTGGCCGAGACCGGGACCATGACCGTCTGGCCACCCCAGTCTTCGGCCAGGAGCTCGAACTCGGTCAGCTGCTGCTTGACCTGATCCGGGTTGGCGCCCGGCTTGTCGACCTTGTTGATGGCCACGATGATGGGCACGCCAGCATCCTTGGCGTGGTGAATGGCCTCGATGGTCTGGGGCTTGACGCCGTCGTCGGCCGCCACGACCAGGACGGCGATATCGGTCGCCTTGGCACCCCGGGCGCGCATCGCCGTGAAGGCCTCGTGGCCGGGGGTGTCGAGGAAGGTGATGAGGTTGTTGCGGATGCTGACCTGATAGGCGCCGATGTGCTGCGTGATGCCACCGGCCTCGCCAGCGACGACGTTCGTCTGGCGAATGGCGTCGAGCAGCGAGGTCTTGCCGTGGTCGACATGGCCCATGATGACCACGACGGGCGGACGCGTCACGAGCTTGCTCTCGTCGATATCCTCGGCCTTCTCGATCTCGGCGACATCGACCTGCGAGGGATCGAACATCTCGACCTTGAGGCCCATGTCGTCGCAGATCATCTCGGCGGTCTCGAGCGGAATGGTCTGGTTGATCGTGGCCATGATGCCCTTGAGGAAGAGCTTCTTGATGAGCTCGGCCTCATGGACGCCCATGCGCTCGGAAAGCTCCTTGACGGTGAGAGATCCGGACAGACGCACGACCTGGTTGAGCGTGGGAGCCGCCGGACGGCCCCGCTCCTTCTTGCCGCGCTGAGCGACCTTGTTTGCGTCGCCCTCCATGTCCTTCTTGCGGGCTTCCCACGCCTTCCTGCCGCCAGCGCGGCCCTTGGGCGGGGCGCCAGCTCCGGGACGCGGCGCTCCTGGAGGCGCACCCGGCGCTCCCGGGCGCGGCGGGAAACCGCCGGGACGATGGCCTCCGGGACCCGCCGGTACGCCCGGGCGCATGCCAGGTACCGGGGCCGGACGCTGGCCCGGGGCTCCCGGGGCTCCCGGGGCTCCCGGGCGCGGCCCCATGCCGCCGGGGGCAACGGGCCGCGCGGGCGGTTGCGGGCGCTGGCGAACCGGCTCGGGGGCATGCGTGACCACGATGTGGGCGGCCGGAGCGGAGATCCTGATGGGACCAGCCGGCGCGGCCTCTGCCGCGGTGGCGTCGGGCGCGGGCGAGATCTTGGCCAGCACCTTGCCGACCGCATCCTCGGGGACAGGGTTGAAGTTTCCGTGGATCCTCGCAAACCCCAGTTGGTTGAGGAGCGTGATCATATCCTTGGTCGGGAGGCTAACCTCCCGTGCCAGTTCGAATACCCGCTTAGCCATTTAAAGTGATGTCCAATCCGTTGCACTTGCCGAGCTGCCGCCTCGGGCCGCACCCTCACCGGCAGGAAATCCTGATGGCGGAGCTGCGATGGATGCCTTGGCCGCCAGCGCCGCGATGGCCTGCACCGTCTCCGGCGACAGGGGGCGCCTCAAGGCTTTCTCCAGATGATGCTTTCGCAGGGCCCCCTCCAGGCACGGTCGCGAAGGATGTAGGTACGCCCCCCTACCGGGGAGTTTGCCGCCAAGATCGAGAGCGACCTCGCCTGCCGGACTCCGGGTGACTCTGACTAATTCTATCTTCGGCGCCCAGCTGCGGCAAGTCACGCATCGCCGAAGCAAAGGAGCCTGGCGCCTGGCCATAGATTGACCTCGATTGTCGATCCTGTCTTCTGTCGATCCGGCAAGAACGCCTCGCTGGATCTGCCTAATCGGCCGCGCCCACCGGCGCGGGCTCGGCGACCTCCGAAAGCCCCGCCGGGCCTGACGATCCCGCCGCGTCGCCAGAGACCGCCGGGCTGCTGCCCGAACCCGGAGCCGCCAGGGCCTTGGCCTGGCTCTCGCTTTTGATGTCGATCTTGAAGCCGGTCAAGCGAGCCGCCAGACGGACGTTCTGGCCCTCGCGCCCGATCGTCTGCGAAAGCTGGCTGTCGGCCACGATGATGCGGGCACTGTGCTCGCCGACGACCTGCACCGAGCTGACCTTGGCCGGGGAGAGGGCGTTGGCGATGTACTCGGTCGGGTTGCTCGACCAGCGGATGATGTCGATCTTCTCGTTGCGGAGCTCGCTCACGATGCTCTGGATGCGCCCGCCGCGTGCCCCGACGCAAGCCCCCACCGGATCGATGCCGGGCCGCATGGCCCGGACGGCGATCTTGGTCCGGAACCCCGCCTCGCGGGAGATCGCCTCGATCTGCACCGAACCGTCGAGGATCTCCGGGATCTCGAGCTCGAAAAGCTCACGAACCAGCCCGGCATGCGCGCGCGAGCAGAGAAGCTGCGTCCCGCGAGTCCCTTCCTTGACCTCGACGAGGAAAACCTTGATCCGGTCGCCCACCCGGAAATGTTCCCCGGGAACCTGCTCGGCGGACGGGACCACGCCCTCGACCTTGCCGAAGGACACGATCAGCGTCCGGCCCTCGATGCGCTGGACCTGCCCGACGAGGGTCTCTCCGGCCTTGTTCCGGTACTGGTCCAGCAAGCTCTTGCGCTCGGCCTCGCGGGTCTTTTGTTGCAGGACCTGCCGGAAGGCTCCCGCAGCCAGCCGCCCCATGGTGGCCGGGCTCGGAGTCACGTCGATCTCGAGAACCTGGCCGACCTCGGCGTCCTCCTGGTGGGAGCGCGCCTCGTCCAGGGCGATCTCCGTGCCGGGATCCGCGACCTGCTCTACGACCTGGCGGCGGGCCAGGATCAGGATCTCGTTGGCGTCGAGGTCGAGCCGTGCGATCGTGTCCTCGCGGGCATCCGGCATCTTCTTGTAGGCCGCCAGCAGCGCGGCCTCCAGCGAATCTTGCAAGACGTCGGGCGCGATGTCCTTCTCGCGCTGGACGGCCTTGAAGGCCTCTCGAATGTTGACCTGCATCGATCTTTCCCCCAAATCGCCGACGGCTCAGTCGAGCGAGAGCCGGATCACAACCAGCTGCTCTCTGGGAACCGTCAGCTCTCCCACTTCGGTTTGCACCTGGACCGCATCGTCCACCAGGCCGACCAGCTGCCCCTTCCACTGGCGGCGACCCTCGATCGGAGCCTTGGCCTTGAGAAAGACGCGGCGGCCGGCGAAACGGAGAAAATCGGCCGGCGTCTTGAGCGGGCGCTCGGCTCCCGGCGATGAGACCTCGAGGAAGTAATGCGCATCGCCCATCGCGCCGCTCTCGTCGAGCGCGGCGTCCAGGCGCCTCGAAAGGGTCTCGCAGTGCTCGTGCGAGATGCCGCCCTCCCGGTCGATCGTGACACGAAGGATGCGCCGGCCCGCCTCCGTCACGAACTCGACATCCACGAGGTCGACGGCGAGCTCGGCTGCGATCGGGGCAGCCAGCGCCTTGACGCGATCGATAGGGAGCATGGGAGACCTCACGGATCCGATCGAACGACCCGCGGCCTGGCGCCAGCGGACGCTGGAAACGGTGTGGCAACAGCCACCGTGCGATCCATATGCGACTTTTCTACCATGGTCGTCGACCCCGGGAACGGGGTCGAGGATGCTCCCACCGCCGTCCTTCGACACCTGATTGTAACAGGTTCAGCCCCCGCGGAGAAGACGCTACTCCGGGCTGCGTGCGGCAACCCGGGGCCCGCGGGACCGGAGCCGCCTGGACGCATGCGTGCCTCGGGAACCGGGCAGCCAGATGCCTGGCCCCCGGGGCCGGCTAGCGCGAGTAGACCTCGGGCTTGAGGACGCCCAGGAACGGGAGATTGCGGTACTTCTGGGCGTAGTCCAGCCCGTAACCCACCACGAACTTGTCGGGAATCGTGAACCCGACGTACTTGACCGGAACCTCGGCCAGGCGCCGGGCGGGCTTGTCGAGCAGCGTGCAGATCTCGACGCTGGCGGGCCTGCGCTCGAGCAACTGGCGCATCAGATAGGACAGGGTGAGGCCGGTGTCGATGATGTCTTCGACGACGAGGACGTGACGGCCCGTGATGTTCTCGTCGAGATCCTTGAGGATACGGACGACGCCGCTAGAGCGCGTGGCGGTCCCGTAGCTCGAGATGGCGATGAAATCGAGGTCGAGAGGTGCGGGGATGGCGCGAACGAGATCGCCGATGAAGACCGCGACGCCGCGCAGGACGCCCACCAGAAGCGGATCGAGCCCCATGTAGTCGCGCGAGATCTCGGCGCCGAGCTCGGTAACGCGGGTGGCGATTTGCTCCCCCGAGAACAGGGTCTCCTCGATGTGCGCCAGGAGCGGAGACTCCGGGGCATGGGCGAAAGTCGGCTGCGTCTTCATGCTGGTATCAGGCGAAAGCGTGGCATCCGGCGTCCAGCGCGGAGCGAGACAGGCCGAAGCGAGCCCAGAGCTGCTCGAGGTGCTTGCGCCCGAACAGCCGGAGCCGGACCTCGGGGTACTGCGCCTTGAGCTTGCGGATCTTGCGGTGTTTGCGCGACATCTGCCGGCGCCCCATGGTGGTGAGCTCGACGTAGGTATCCGAAAGGGGAAGGTAGAAGTCCGGAGCGAAGGCCTGCTTGAGCGCACCGTCCTCGTGGTGGTCGAGCTCGAAGGTGTGCGGCTCGTACTGCCACGGAATCCCATAGAAGTCGAGGAGCCGGGCAAACTGCTCCTCGGCGGGGTGGGCAAAGGCGGTTGGCGTTCGGGGAGAGGTCATGCAACTCCTACGGAACAAAGAGGCCCCGTGCGTCGATACTACCATGTCACTTCTGGCGCCCGCGGTTGACGCCTGTGAAGTTTCCTGAACCAGCCGCACATCGGCCCCTCGCCGGGTACAAGCCCCTGGTTCGGCTCCGGGAGTGCTGCGCTCGCCACAGGCCGTTCCGGGCGGGAGCCCTGGTACAATCCCCAGCTACCGGCTGCTTGCCGTCCCGAGGTAGGAGTGCCCCGAGTTGACCAGAAAAATCGCGCTGCTCGTCGCGGGTTCGGCCGCCAGCGTCGCCCTGGCGGGATGCGCCAGCTACGCCATCCTGTCGAACTTTCCCCAGTTCATCGCGTCGACGCAGTTCCTGTTCGCTCGCTCGCTGACCTTCGAGCCCCCGGCAACGGCCCAGCAGGTCGATACCTTCCTCTTCCCCCTGACGCCCGCCAAGGTTGCCTCCATCACGCGTCGGCAGTTCGGCGCGGGTTGCAGCCAGTCGCCGGCGGCCTGCACCAAGACCTTCTCGGGTAGCCAGATCACTTCGTTCTTCGACGACGCCAGCACCTCGGCCGGAGTCCTCTACGAGTACACCGTGACGGGGACCGACAACAGCACGCAGAGCCGCTGGGTCGATCCTCTGGATATCCAGAACCAGTCGATCGACCTCACGGGTCCGGGGGAAGGGCCCGTGCAGTTCTTCGCGGCTCAGGCAGCCAGCCAGCCGGTGCCGACGGTCTCTGGTTCCAACGTCCAGTTCTCGTGGCAGGACATCGCCAGCAAGAGCCCGGATCTCGAATACGGATACTACATCATGGTCGGGACGCAGGACGCGTCGTCGAGTACGGGCATCCGCCCCGTCTATTCGGCATTCCTGGATGAATCCTCGCACTCGGTGGGGGTCGGTTTCGGTGCCCCATCCGATCTGGCGGGTTTCTCGGGCGAGCTCCTCAACTTCCTGGCCAACAACGCGCAGTTCTCGGCCTACGCGCCCGTAAACGCCACCAGCAGCACGCTGGCTCCGGGGACCTACGCCTGGACGGTCATCCCGATCGACATGAACGCCAGCGTGTCGGTCGATCCCAGCAACCCCGCCGCACCGATCATCCCGGCAGAGACCTCCTACGGCATCGGCCAGCTGCCAACCTTCAGCGCCGCGGCAGGTACGCAGTTCCTCGTGTTCCAGGTCAAGTGATGCCCCCCTTCGCCCCCGGTGAGCCCCCTCGACGGGCCGCCAGTGCCAGTCAGGAGCGCCCATGAAGAAGCGTCTCGCCGTTTTCGCCGCCGTCTTGCTGGGGAGCCAGCGGGCGCCACAGGCGGCCTGGGCCTTTGGCGAGCCCTACGATGCGCCGACGCTTTCGATGGGCGGGACCTACGTCGCGCGCTACGACGACATCAACTCCCCCTTCTTCAATCCAGCCGACCTCCGGCACGTACGCGGCACGGTCTACATCGGGCCCGGCCTGGGCGCCTTGCTGGCCACCGACGCCGGCACCTACCAGGACATCCTCGGAGCGATGGCGACGCAGCCCACGGGCGAGTTCGGATCGCTGATGACGTACATCAACAACGCCGAGGCCTACAACAAGCAGGTGACGGCAGCCCTGGGCAGCGGGACGGCCATCCAGGATCCCCCGGCGGTGGGCAACATCACGATTCCCAGCTACCTCAACATCTTTGCCAAGGTGGATTCGGGGATCGCGGGCGTCAACATCCCCTTCGGCGACGGCTACGCGGCGGGCTGGCGGTCTTACCTGAGCGTCGGAGCCACGCCGTTCATCGCGGCGCCCCAGGCGGCCGGCATGGTGTCGTCGGTGCTCCAGGGGGATCACGACCTGGCCATGGCCCTGCTGACCCTGCGCTCGGATGCCTCGCAGGGCGACCTCGCCGGGGTCTACAGCGAGGTCACCTCGGTCAAGAGCCTGCTCAACACGACGCTGGGCCCCATGGCAACCCCGCAGGGGCTGTCGTTCACCCTCGGCGCGGAGGCCGACGCCTACCTTGCCAACGCCTTCAGTTTCGAGATGCCCCTGCCGGTCTTCCGGCGGCCGCTAGGAGGCCTGCAATCGGGTGACAGCACGCTCGGTTTCACGCTCAAGGTGTTCAGCGGCGGCGGGGCCTTCGGCCTCAACCAGGCCATGCAGCAGGCCATCGACAATGCCACGGCCGGTTCCGGGTTCTTGCCGAGCGGGTTCGCCACGGGCGTTCCGGGCCGGATCGACCTCACGAGCAACATCAACCTGCAGAAGCCTCTGAACGATCTCTACGCGGCCCTCGATGGCTTCGCGTCCAATCCCGCCAGCGACAGCGCACAGCTCACGACCGCCGCCGCCGAGATCCCCGGGGGCTACTCTCTGGATCTGGTGAGCCACACCGCGGGCGCGATGGGCGTGGGGCTCGACATCGGAAGCATCTTCCCCCTGCAGCATGGGTTCCGGATCGGCGCCATCCTGCAGAACTTCCCGCAGACCTTCTGGCCGGGCCAGAAGACCGCTTACAAGGGGACCATCAGCGCGTCGGCATCCTCGAGTGCTTCCACCTCCAACCCGCTGAGCGGCTACGGATTCAACTGGAGTGCGGGCCAGAGCTCTTACGAGAACTACACCTACTCCGAACCCACGGCGGTCCGCCTCGGCGGGGGCTGGCAAGGGCCTTTGGGCCTCTCCGCGGCCGCTGACCTCGGCGAGAGCTTCGACAACCCGAACAACCCCCTCTGGGCCGACACACCGACCCTCAACCTGGGCTTGCAGGAGAGCATCTTCAACATCCTGTACCTGCGCGTCGGCGGCCAGATCGGCGGCCTCGACAGCCTGGTCGGAGGCGGAGTCGGGCTCAACGTCGGCATCGCCCGCGTGGACCTCGGCGTCGCCGGCGCCCCGGGCCTGAATGACTTCAACGCGGCGGCCTCGGTCAACCTCGGCGTGTAATCGCCGTCGAGCAGCGTGCGACCGGATCCCGGAGGGTGATCACCCGACCGGGATACCGTGGAGCTGGCGCTGCCGGTGGCCAGGGTGCCCAGGATCCCTGGTGGGACCGTAGATCGAAAGCTTCCACGGCGCGTTCGCCGAGACGGCGACGTTCGTGCTGCCGATCGGGCTCCGGGTGCCGGGTGAGAAGTAGGATGGCGAGGCTGTCACGGTGAGTGGCGAGCCACCGGCAGCTGGAGGCACGAAGGCGAGAACGTACTTCCCGACGTTGGTTACGACTGAGCCATTTACCGAGATCGTGACAGAGCGGAAGTCAGCGGTTACCGGAGGCTCGGCTATGATGGGGTGTGCGTTACCCAACAAAGCCCGGCCCCCTGGCCCGTGCCACGGGGGCTGCATGAGCTGGGCGGACTGGGAAGGTTACCTGCGCGCCCTGGTCGGCATCTGCAGCCTGGCCGCCGTACTGGTTTACGCGTACAAGCTCATCGTTCCTGGCCGCTATCCCGATCGCCTGGCGGCCATCGCCCTGGCCATGGCCTTCATGGCCTCGGGAGGAGCGCTGTGGGGCGGGCTGGCCTTCGGGGCCATCCCGGCCTGGGCGTTGTTCGTGTGGCCTCTGCTCGGGGTCTTCTGGCTGCTCGAGACCGAGTTCGGGACGCACATCCTCGGCCTGATCGCGGGAGGCCTGGGCTGCGCCGCCGAGCTGCTCTTCCCCTGGGGCGTCACCTTGCAGGGCCTGGGGGCCGTCTGGCGCGAACTCACGCAGGCGGGGGCCCTGATGATGGGAGCGTTCCAGATATTCGCGCTGGCCACCTGGTTGCTGGCCTTCCTCTACCGCACCTCGCCCGCCGTGGCCAGGCGCAAGACGGCGCGGTTCTTCACGATCAACAGCCTGATCGTCGCCGACCTGGCCTACCGGCTCAACGGCTGGGCCCTACCTTTTGCCCTCGTGGCGGTGGTCACGGCGATCGCGGGGATCGTCGCGGGCGAGGTCCCGCCGATCGCCCTCGTGCTCCTGGTACTCGCTGGCCTGGCGGGCGCCGTCTACGCGCTCGTGTCCCGGCAAAAAGGCCGCCCCGCCTGGCTCTTGATGAGTGCAGGAGCCCTCCTCGCCTGCTATGGCGCCCTTGGGCTGGTACGTTTCTGATGAAACCCCCGTGCTACGATGGGGGTCTTAGCCTGGTGGTACAGATTTCGGACGGGATTCTCTTTGGGTAACGATCGCCCCAAGTCCAAGCTCCGCGAGACGATCGAGACGTTCGCCGTGGCGGTCGGCCTCGCGCTGATCATCCGGGCGACCGTCGCCGAGGCGCGCTACATCCCGTCGGACTCGATGCTGCCGACGCTCCATGTGGGCGATCGCCTCATCATCGAGAAGGTCACCTACCACTTCGAGAAGCCGCACCGCGACGACATCGTGGTCTTCAACCCCCCTGCGGCCTCGGGCTACAAGGGCGAAGCCTTCATCAAGCGCGTCATCGGCCTGCCCGGAGAGACGGTGGCGGTGCACGCCGGCAAGGTCTGGATCGACGGCCGGCCGCTCTACGAGCCCTACGAGCTGCAGCCCCCCGCCTACACGATGCCCCCCCTCACGCTCGGTCCGAACCAGCTGTTCGTGATGGGCGACAACCGCAACAACAGCGACGACAGCCACATCTGGGGCCCCTTGCCGATCAAGAACATCATCGGCCGCGCCGTCTTCCGATTCTGGCCGCCGAACCGGCTGTTCGTTCCCCTGACACCGACCGGGCCCGCCAGCTAGGTGTTCAATCGAGAGTATCGAAGCATGTCGGGCTTCGCCGCCCCACGAGCTACCGCCGAGGACATGGATGAATTTCTTCAGCAAGAAGCGCAGCGCTAAACCCAAATCCAAGACCCGGGAAACCATCGAGACCTTTGCCGTGGCGATCGCGCTCGCCTTGGTGTTCCGGGCGACCGTCGCCGAGGCGCGCTACATCCCCTCGGATTCGATGCTGCCCACGCTCGACGTGGGCGACCATCTCATCATCGACAAGATCACCTACCGCTTCGAGAAGCCGCGACGCGACGACATCGTGGTCTTCAATCCCCCGCGGGCCTCGGGGTACGCGGGCAAGGGCGAGGCCTTCATCAAGCGGGTCATCGGCCTGCC
>JAJXWQ010000016.1:0-25279 GCA_021781555.1 bacterium | reverse complement strand
TGGGCTCCGTCGAAGACCTGCTCTTCGGGAAGAAGAAGGTCGCGCGCGGTCACGTGGTGGTCTTCAAGTTCCCGGAGGAGCCGGAGCGGGACTTCATCAAGCGGGTCATCGGCCTGCCCGGGGAGACCGTGGCGGTTCACGGCGGCAAGGTCTGGATCAACGGCAAGGCGCTCGTCGAGCCCTACGAGCTGCAGCCCCCCGCTTACACGATGCCCCCCATCAAGCTCGGTCCGAACCAGCTGTTCGTCATGGGCGACAATCGCAACGACAGCGATGACAGCCATATCTGGGGGCCGTTGCCGATGAAGAACATCATCGGCAGGGCTATCGTTCGTTACTGGCCGCCGGATCGGGTGCTCCTCCCGCTGACGCCCACGACGGCCGTCCGGTAGTTTTCCGGGCCCGAGCAAGAGGGTACACGAGCCCCATGCAGAAGGGATCCCTTCTCGTCGCCGCGGTGTTGCTGGGCATCGCCGCGGCCCCGGTGCGCGCCCAGGAGGGCATCGTCCGCATCGGATTGCTCGACGGCGTCCATTCGTTCACCTTCTCGTCGGCCACCGTTGCGGGGGTTTACGAGGCCGATGGTCGGGACGTGGCCGAGGTCGCCCCGCGAGAGTCCTGGCGCGCGCTGCGCGGCGAGGGCGATCGCGTGACGCTGGTGGACGGCTCGCGACGCCTGTCGCTCGAGGGCCCGGTCCAGGTCATACCGCGGGTTCCCAAGGGCGGCGTGAGCCTCGTCTACGTCGGCTCGCACTGGTACCGCGGGACCCTCGTGATCCGGCCCGGCCTGGTGGCGGTCAACGATGTCGATCTCGAGGAATACCTCTACGGCGTGGTGCCCGCCGAGATGGCGCCCAGCTGGCCGATGGAGGCGCTCAAGGCGCAGGCCGTCGCGGCCCGCTCCTATGCCCTGGCCAACCTCGACGACCATGCGTCTCACGGTTACGACCTGACGGCCAGCACGGACAACCAGTGCTACGGGGGCGCCTCGATGGAGCACTACCGCACGAACGAGGCGGTGAACGCCACCCGCGGCGAGGTCCTGACCTACGATGGCCGCGTGATTCCGGCCTACTACTGCTCGGCCGCGGGGGGCTACACCGACGGGGCCGAGACGGTCTGGCTGAGCAAACCGGTGCCCTACCTCAAGCCGGTGCCGGATTTCGATCAAGACGCCCCGAGCTACCGCTGGCAAGCGACCTTGCCGGAAGGCCAGCTCGTCGCGGACCTGGCTCGCCACGGCATCTCGATCGGGGATCCCACGTCGCTCGATCCGCTGTCGCGAGGCTACTCCGGGCGGGTCAAGATTCTCCGTATCATCGGAACGCGAGGGGACAAGGACGTTTCGGGCGAGAATTTCCGGTACTACACGGGGCTGAAGTCGAGCCTGTTCAACGTCGCACCGCTCCGCGGCGACAGCGGCCGCGTCGAGGGGTTCGCCTTCGCCGGGCGTGGCCACGGTCACGGCCTCGGGATGTCGCAGTGGGGGGCCCGGACGCTGGGCCAGAGGGGCTACAGCTACGAACAGATCCTCTCGCACTACTACCCGAATACCGAGCTCACGACCCAGGAGGCGGCGCTCCCGTAGCCGCCGAAGATCAAGATGCCGTCTGGCGAGATCGATGTGATGCCTTCGGGGGCCTGCCTCTCGGACTACGACTACGATCTCCCCGCGGATCGGATCGCCCAGCATCCCGCGCAGGGGCGTGACGAGAGCCGGCTGCTGGCCTTGCTCGGGGAGCGGACGCTGCACCTGCGGTTCAGCGACGTCCAGCAACTGCTCGCGCCGGGCGATCTGCTGGTCGTCAACGACACCAAGGTCATGCCGGCCCGGTTGTGGGCCAGACGCTCGACAGGCGCCAGGATCGAGGTCCTGCTGCTCGAGGAGCGCCAGCCGGGAGAATGGCTGGCCATGGTCCGGCCCGGGCGCAAGGCGCAGCTGGGCGACATCCTCGGCTTCGAGGGCGCGACGGCCGCGGTCACGGAGATCACCCCCGACGGCGAGCGCGTGCTGCGCTTCGACGGCGACGTCCACGAGCTGATGCGGCAAAGCGGAGCCCTGCCGCTGCCGCCCTACATCACCGCGAGCCAGGCCGATCCGGACCGCTACCAGACGGTCTACGCCGAGCGCGAAGGCGCCGTGGCCGCGCCGACGGCCGGGCTGCACTTCACGGGGGCCCTCCTGGCGAAGCTCGCCGAGCGCGGCATCGACGTGGCGCCCTTGACCCTGCACGTCGGCCCCGGGACCTTCAAGCCCGTGAAGGTCGAGGACCTGGCGAACCACCGGATGCACGGCGAACGCTTCGAGGTCCCGGCGGAAACCGTTTTTGCGATTCGCCGCGCCAAGGACCGGGGCGGTCGCGTCATCGCGGTCGGCACGACCGTGACGAGGGCGCTCGAGGCGGCGGCTCGGGGCCCGGACGGACTCGCGGCCACCACGGGCGTGACCGATCTCTTCATCCGGCCGGGATTCCCGTTCCTGGTGGTCGACGGGCTGATCACCAACTTCCACCTCCCGCGTAGCACCTTGTTGATGCTCGTGTCGGCCCTCTGCGAGCAGCAGGGAAACGGCGGCCTGCCGCGGATACGGGCCGCATACGAGACGGCGATCGCCGAGGGCTACCGGTTCTACAGCTTTGGCGACGCCATGATCTTGCTGGGTGCCCCGAGCGCCTGACCGTGATCGGGCCCGCGGCCTCAGGCGGGCGTAGACACCAGGGTCTGCGCCAGCACCTCGGCGATATGGAAGAGCGCCGGCGGCTCGGCCCGGTCCGCCAGGCCGGCGCGGAGCTGCATCAGGCAGGAGGGATTGGCCGTCACGAGGATCTCGGGGTCGCTCGCCGTCAGGTTCGCGATCTTTCGCGTCATGAGGGCCGTGGAGAGGGCCGGCTGCAGGAGCGTGTAGCTCCCCGCGCCGCCACAGCAAACATCCGATTCGCTGGCCTCGGCCAGGAGCAGGCCGGCGCGGCGCAGGAGTTCCCGGGGCTGGGCGGTGATGCGCTGGCCGTGCCGCAGGTGGCAGGGGTCATGGAAAACGGCCCGGATGCCCTCGAGCGGGCGATCGGGCCACCAGTCGGCCTCGCACAGGGCTTCGGACAGGTCCCGGACCCGGCCAGCGAACCCGGCATCGGGGTCGTCCTTCATGGCGGCGCCGCAGCCGGCGGAGTTCGTGACCACGATGTCGCAACCGGCAAATGCCGCCCGGATCCGGGCGGCCGCGCGCTCGGCCCCAGCGAGGTCGCCGTCATGGGCCTGCAAGGCCCCGCAGCAGGTGGGCTCCTGCGGGATCACGACGTCGTAGCCCGCGGCCGCCAGCAGCCGCACGGCCGCGGCGTTGACGTGCGGGAACAGGGCCGGCATCACGCACCCGGTCAAGAATCCAGCCGTACCCCTGCGCGAGCCGCGTGCCGGGACGAAGGGCCCGAGCCCGGGTGCGGCGAGCGGCGCGGGATTCCCGCCCTGCGAGCGGGCTGGCGCGCCCAAAGGATCCGCCGGCGGCAGGGCATCGACGGCCCGCCGGAGGGCCGGGGGGAGCCACTGGCGATCGCCCCGCGCCAGTAAGCGCAAGGGCGCGACGAGGATCCGAAAGCGGCGGCGATCGGGCATCACCTGGCGGAGGATCGGTCGCCAGAACAGCGTCCGCACCCCGAGCCGGCGGCGGGGCTCGGCGAGCGCACCGCGTACCCCCTCCAGCAGTCTCCCGTAGCGCACTCCGCTCGGGCAGGCGGTCTCACACGCCCGGCAACCCAGGCAGCGGTCCAGGTGCACCAGCACGTCGGGCGTCGCCGGCTGGCGGCCCTCGATCAATGCGCGCATGAGGTAGATCCGCCCCCGCGGCGAATCCGGCTCCGATCCCAGCTCGGCGTAGGTCGGGCAGGCCGGCAGGCAGAGACCGCAGTGGATACAGGTATCGGCCAGCTTTCCGAGCTGCGGGAGGGCCGGGTTCATGAAGCCGCGCTTCGAGGTCCGACGCGGCCAGGCCAGACGCCGGGCAGCCGCGGGTCAGAGCAAATCGAAGCCATCGTCGAGGGTCCTGCGCCGGGCGCGCCCCGGGAAGAGGCGACCGGAGCCATCGAGCTCCTCCAGCACCGGGTCGAGCTGCGCCATCAGCTTCTGCAGGGCCGCAAAACGCCGGGCCTGGGAGGCAGACAGCTGGCTCGCCCGGGCCCAGGCCTCGAGCGCGTCCAGCGGCTCCCTGAGGAACGCGAAGGTTGCCAGCCAGTCCTCTTGATCCTGCGGATGGATCGCGGCCCAGCCCGCATGGTAACAGGAGATCGTCCCGTAGGCCGTCTCGACCATCTCGAGCGCCCCGTCGGCCATTTCCTCGCTGTAGGCCACCGAGCCTGCCGAGGAATGGCTCAATTCCGAACCCAAGCCGGTGCTGCGCAAGGATTCCTCTTTCATCGCGCCGGTGCGTCTGGCTGGCTGATTGTAACAGTTCAAGCCCGGGTCCGTCGCGACCCGTCACGCGTCTTGACCCGGGGCCCGGTCGCGCCCAATGATGTTTGCGTGATCACGGCAGCGCTCGCGGCCCTTGGCTTCCTCCTGGTTGCCGCGTGGGGCCTTCTTGCCCTCCGCGGCCGCGTGCGCCTGCTCGCCGGCATGCGGCGGTTGCACGGAGAAGTCCGCGCCCTGCGGGACGATCTCGAGGCTCGCCTCGACGCCCTCGAGGACGCATGCCACGTGGCCGGCCTTGCCCCTCCGGAGGGGGGGAGCAAGCCTTCCGACGCGGCCGATCGCCTCGTGGAGCTCACGGAGAGCCTGCGCCGGGCGGATGACGAGTTCGAGGCCTTCGAAGCCGCCTGGAGCGAGGGGCAGTTCACCGCGGCACGCGAGCGCCTGATGGCGGGCCTGCAGAAGGTCGACGGTTCGCAGGGGTGGGCCCGGCGGCTGGCCATCGAGGTCGACAAGCACCTCGAGCGCTTCGCGAGCGATCCCGGGTGGCGCGCCCTCGAGGAGCTGGCGTCCCGCGAATGGAAGGCCACCGGCGAGGTTCTGGCCGCCGCGGCGGCGGCGCCGGGGCACGGAGCCCTGGCCGACCCCGGCTTCCGGATGCAGCTCCTGGCGCACGCGGAGAGCCTCGCCGAGGCCCTGGACCGGACCCTGGTAGCACGCCGCCAGATCGTCGCGGCCGGGGCGGATCCGCTCGAGCGGGTCGAAGCGGCCA
Organism: bacterium; assembly: GCA_021781555.1. GTDB lineage: Bacteria > Cyanobacteriota > Sericytochromatia > S15B-MN24 > VGJW01 > JAJXWQ01. Next base: position 20,112 of record JAJXWQ010000016.1, on the reverse strand, counting down.
AGCGAGCCGCGCTCGCGCTTGCGCGGCTCATCGGCTTCAAGGACCACATCCCGGGGGCCGGCGCGATCCAGGCCCGCGTGGGCGAACAGTTGCCGCGGGTTCTCGGGGAGGCGCACGACGCCCTCGACGGCACCGGGGATCGCCTGTTGTCGCAGCTGCGCGCCATCGAATCGCTGGGGCGCGAGGCGGAGACCGCGCTGGAGCGCGGCGACCTTTGGGCGGCCGATGTCCTCGGCCGCCGGGCCGTCACCGGGGCACGGAATCTGGCCCGCTGGTTTGCCGTGGGGATCGTCGACGCCCCGACCTGGGGCGGACGCGGGATCGCAGGGACGGCCTTCGCAGTCCTCGAGTCGGCACTGCTCCCTCCCGTAGGAACGCTCGCGGCCTTCGGCGTCAGTCTCTTGCTGGGAGCGGGGCTGGGCGGGGCGATCGGCCACGCCCTGACCGGCTCGAGCGAGGTGATGGAATCGCAGGGGAACCTCGCGCTCGATCGGCCGGCCGCAGCCTCGAGCGAACTCGACGCCGCACACGGTGCCGCGATGGCCTTCGACGGCGATCCGGCGACCGCCTGGGAATCGGGGGAGAGCCTCCAGGATCCCCAGTGGATCACCGTGGATCTCCGGCACCTGGCGCCGATCCACGCGGTCGAGGTGCTACCGCTGGCGGCCCCCCGCTCCTCTTGCCTGTGGGCGGCCGATGTCTCGACGGACGGGTCGACCTGGCGCACCCTGGGCCAGGCGACGAGCCTGGGCGCTCCGCAACATTCGGCCTGGGGCCGGGTTGTCGCCCCCCGGGGCACGCTGGCGCGCCTCGTGCGGGTGCGCCCCATCGACTGGGGCAAGAGCGGGGTCGGGATCGAGGAGATCCGGGTCTTCGCCCCGCCCCGGATCGCACGGTAGCCGTCTCCGCCGAACCGGGAGCAGTTCAGACGGCATCCGGGCCGATCGCGTTTCCAGCGGCGACGATCGCCCGCACCATCCCCTCGGCGTCGGGAGAAACCGCCTCGGCGTGGACGGCCAGGCCAAGATCGCGGGCGGCCCGCGAGGTGGCCGGCCCGATCGAGGCCAGGCGCGCCCGGCGGATCGCCGCGGGGTCCGCCAGCATCTCGAGAAGGTGGCGCAAGGCCGATCCGGAGTACGCCGTGATCCAGTCGATCTCCCCCGCCGCGAGCAGATCCCCGAGGTCCGAAGGGCCCGCCGGGGGACCGACCCGGTAGGCGATCGCCTCGTCCACGGCGATCCCGCCGGATCGCAGAGCGGCGGCCAGATCGGTGCTGACGCTCTCGGCCCGCGGATAGAAGACGCGATCGGATGGGCCCAGCAGCGGGGCCAGGGCCGCCAGGAGCGCCGCAGCATCCGATCGTTCCGGCCGCAGGGCGACCCGGAGCCCCCGGGCCTCGACCGCGCGAGCCGTCTGGGGGCCCACCACGGCGATCTTGTGGCCCGCGAGATCCGCCGGGTCAGGGACCAGCTCCATGACCCGGCTCACGGCCTGTGCCGAGGTGAAGATCATCCACGTGTACCTCGCCATGCGGGCCATCGCCTGCTGGAACGGAGCGCCATCCGAAGGCGGGAATACGGCCATCGTGGGCCGTACCAGGACCCTCGCCCCCCGGGCCTCGAGGCCGCGCACGAGCTCAGCGGACTCGGCCTCCAGGCGCGTCACCACCACGGAGATTCCCTGCAGCTCCCGCCCGCCCGCGTGCTCTCCCGAAAACTCGATCGCGTCTCGGCTCACCGGGTCCACGGGACCAGATCCCTTCCCGGCGAAACCGGCCTAGGCCTTTTGCAGTTTGAACGGGTCCCTCTGCGCGGTCGCTTCGCTGCGCAACCGGGCCCCGTTTGACTCATCGGGCTCGATCCATTCAAACCGGGAGCACTCTAGGCCTTTTGCAGTTTGAACGGGGCCCTCTGCGCGGTCGCTTCGCTGCGCAACCGGGCCCCGTTTGACTCATCGGGCTCGATCCATTCAAACCGGGAGCACTCTAGAACCGCTTGCCGGGCTCGGCCAACCGCAGCTGCGCGAGGATGGCCTCGCCTCCACGCGCCAGGAGATCGGCTCCGAGGGCGGCACCCAGCTCCCGCGGTTTGGCCCCCGGGCCCTCCATGCGGCCCCGCACGATCTGTGAGCCGTCCTCCGAAGCGAGCACCGCGTCGAGAATGATCTGATCGCCTTGCAGCTCGGCGTGGGCTCCGAGGGGAACCAGGCAACCGCCACCGACGGCCGCCAGCAAGGACCGCTCGGCCGCGACGGCCGTGTGGGATGCCGGATCGTCGAGCAGGCCGAGGATCTCCGCCAGCACGGAATCCCCGGAGCGGATCTGCACGGCGATGGCCCCCTGCCCGGGCGCCGGCAGGACGGCCGAGTAGGACAGGCGCTCCGAGATCACGGGCGTTCTGCCCAGGCGATCGAGCCCGGCGCAGGCCAGGATCAGGGCGTCGTAATCGCCCGCTCGCAGCTTGGACAGACGGGTGTCCAGGTTGCCGCGGATGTCCTTGAAGCGCCAGGTCGGGTTGATGCGAGCGAGCTGGGCACGCCGCCGCAGGCTCCCCGTTCCGAGAATGGCACCGTCGGGGAGCTCGGCCAGCCCGTGGCGGCCAGGGGCGATCAGAGCATCTCGACTGTCGGCCCGCGGCAAGATCGCCGCGAGGGAAAGGCGGGGATCCGACTCCGTGGGAAGGTCCTTGAGACTGTGCACCGCGAGATCGATCTCGCCGGCCAGGAGGGCGTGCTCGAGCTCCTTGACGAAGACGCCCTCGGAGCCGACGGCCGCGAGCGGCACCTCGAGGTTCTGATCGCCGCTGGTGCGCACGATCTGGCGAGCGAGGTCCAGGCCACCGATGCGGTGCAGCAGCTCCTCCATGACGATGGCCGTCTGCGCCAGGGCCAGGGCGCTTCCCCGGGTGCCTACGGTGTACGCGTTTGCCAAGAACTCACCACTTTCGAAAACCTCCGGGAATCCAGGACGGCAGCCTGACGATTATCGAGTGTACCTCCCGACCGCGCACCGGCATCCTGCATCGACCGCTCCGTCGCGAGGGCGAAAGCCGCTGCGCAACCGGGCCCCGTTTGACTCCCTCGGCCCGATCCCCTCGAGGCGAAAGCCGCGCCATTTGCAGTGTGAACGGGTCCCTCTGCGCGGCCGCTGCGCTGCGCAACCGGGCCCCGTTTGACTCCCTCGGCCCGATCCCCTCGAGGCGAGCTAGCTTTCGTCCAGGAGGCGATCGCCGGCGTTGAACCGGGCGTGCCGCGGTCGCATGCCGATCAGTCGGACGGCCGCCGCGACCGCGTACAGGACGTCGCTCGCGAACTGAGCGGATTCCGCTTCGAGGTTGAGATGCGTGAGGCCGCGCTCGGCGACCACGTAGCGCGCCGGGAGGTTGTTCAGCGCGTGGGCCATCATGTCGAGTCGACACCGCTCGCACCGGCATACGTCCGGGAACCGGGGCAAGGTCTCGGTCAGGGCTCGCTCGACCAGCGTCTCCATGAAATTTCTGAGCATCACCACTGTTATGCCCCTTTGACCCCGCGGTCATGCCCTGGCCGGCGCGGTGCCACCGGCTTGCGACCGCGCGCTCTGCACGTCTTGGTGGATCTGATCGACCAGCTCGCCCACTGAGCGAAAAGCCCGCTCGGGACGCAGGTAGGTCTCGAGTTCGAGGGTCATGGTCTGGCCGTAGAGGTTCCCGTCGAAATCGAGCAGATGAGCCTCGACCTGGAGCTGCGGCGGTTCGAACGTCGGCCGAATGCCGATGTTGACGACGCAGCGCCTGCGCCCGCCCGGCCAGCACGCCATGCCGGCGTACACGCCATAAGCAGGCAACAGCTTGCTCGCATCGACTCGCAGGTTGGCGGTAGGAAAGCCCAGCTGCCGCGCCCGGGCGTCGCCAGCGACAACCTCTCCGGCCAGGCGGTAAGGCCCGCCGAGCAACCCGCGGGCCTCGCGAATATTCCCCTCGGCCAGCAGCTCGCGGATCTTGGAACTGGAGACCACGTGGCCGGCGATCTCGAAGGGGGGAATCACGTCGAGTCCGAATCCGAGCTTGTCCGCCATCTGCTCGAGCAGCTCGGGCGAGCCCGCGCCGCGGTGCCCGAACCGGAAATTGAAGCCCACGACCAGATGGCGCGCCTCGATGCGCTCGACGAGGATGCCTCGCACGAAGGCCTCGGGCGAAAGCCCCGCGAAGGCCGGAGTGAAATGGGCCGCCACGACGCGGTCGATTCCGGCCCCGGCGAGACTCTCGCGCTTCTCGGGCCAGGTCGTGAGCAGCGGCACGGGCCGATCGGGGCGCAACACCGAGCGCGGGTGCTCGACGAAGGTGAACACCGCGCAGGGGAGCTTGCGCTCGCGTGCGACGAGACAGGCCTGCTCGAACACGCGCCGGTGCCCCAGGTGGACCCCGTCAAACACCCCCATCGCGACGACGACGGGCCCCCCGAACGCGCGACCACCGACCTCGCCGGGCCCCCCGGGCTCGAGCACGAACGGCAAACCCTCGCGAGGCGGCGTCCGATCGACGTCGCCAACGGCGGACTTGAGGTACCAGGTCTCCACGGGCCCGCCCATCATACCGCAAGGGCCCGGCGGAAGGCTCGCTCCATCTGCTCGACGGGGGCAAAGACGCCGGTCCAGCGCCAAAAGGCCGCGGCTGCCTGGTGAATCAGCATGGCCTGGCCGTCCGTGGCGTCGAGACCCCGTTCGCGAGCGAGGAGCACCAGGCGTGTCGGGTGGGGGCCGTAGACGAGGTCATGGACGCGTGCGTGGCGAGGCAGACGCTCCAGGGCCGCGACCTCGAGCGGACTCTGCAAACCGTCTGCCATGCCCACCGGCGTGGCGTTGACCACCAAATCGGTAGCCACGAGCGCGGTATCCACCCGCTGCCAACCGATCGCAGCCACGTCGGCGGCCTCGCACGCCCCGGCCACGGCCCGGGCCAGCAGCCGGGCGGCGTCGAGCCGCCGGGCGGCGATCGTCACCTGCGCGCCGTCTTCGGCAAGGGCAAAGGCGACCGCACGCGCAGCCCCGCCGCTGCCGAGGATCAAGGCGCGCCGGGGCGCAGAGCCGCCGAGCATCGCTCGGTACCCCAGAACGTCGGTGTTGTCGCCGAGCAGGCGGTCGCCGTCCCAGAAGATCGTGTTGACCGCGCCGATCGCCCCGGCCACGGGCGTCACGCCATCCAGGTGCGCGATGACCGAGACCTTGTGAGGGATGGTGACGTTCAGACCGGCGATCCCCAGCGCCCGGGCGCCGGCGATCGCCATCCCCAGATCGAGCGGCGAAACCCGCAACGCCAGGTATACGCCGTCGATCCCCGCGGCCTGCAGCGCTGCGTTGTGGATCGCCGGAGACAGGCTGTGCGCCACCGGATCGCCGAGGAGACCGAACAGGCGGGTGGCTGCCGAGAGCCCCCCCCCGGTCTCCGGCGCCGGCAACGACGACGAACTCACGCCTGCCCGGCCGGCAGGGGGCCGCGCTCGGACGCGACGGCGCCAGGGCCGGCCGCGCTGGCCTCGGCGCCCCAGTGAGCCTGCAGCCGCGCGGCCAGCTCGCGAACGCGGGCGTCGGGATGACCGCCCAGGTGCTGCACATACGGCGCCACCGCAAAAGGCTTGCGGCCGAGCGCCTCGAACACGGGCCTCGAGATCCGCGGATCGTCTTCCTCGAGCCCCTTGCACAGGATGACGATCGCGGCCGGATCGTCGAAAGCCTCGAGCAACTTGCCGATGCTGGCGCGGAGAGGTTCGTCCTGGCTGCGCAGGGCATCCAGGAGGGGGGCGACGGCCAGCGCGCCCAGCTCGGCGATGCGAGCGGCGGCGAACCGGCCGGCGAACTCCCCGCCATAGGCGACCGCCATCGCCAGCGGTTTCACGCTGCGCGGATCGGTCGATCGCGAAAAATGCGCGACCGCGATCGCGCGCATCTCGTCGTCCGGGTCCACCAGCATGGCGGCCAGAGCCCGGTGGGCCAGGGGACCGCCCTGGCGGTGCACGGAGCGCGCAGCCGTCCGGCGCACCTGGGGCCGCGGGTCGTGAAGGTAGTCCAGAAGCGGCCCGGGATCGGCAGCTGGCCGCAGCCGGCCCAGCACGTCGAGGATCCGGCGGGTCGGAGCGCCGCGGCGCGAAAGCTCGGCCAGAAGCGCCGGCCGGCAAGCCGCTCCGAGCTGGATCAGCGCCCGGGCTGCCGCCCGGTGCAGGTCAAGGTCGCGCAAGGCTCGCACCAGGGCGCGCACCGCGCCGAGCCCGAGCGCGGCCGCGGCCTCAGGGCCCCGGCGCAGCCTGCGTCGTACTCGCCACGCCCCCAGAAACATGCTTGGCCTCTTCTGCACCACCCTCCGGTCTGCACGATGCCGATGGCCGAGGGCGCAGAGCGCAACGCTGGATGCGCTCCGGCCCGGATCGTAGCGAATGGCGGCGACGTTGGCCAGCTTCCCGCGCGTCCGGGAGAACGGCGTGAGTCTGCTCCCGCCCGGCATCGCGGGGGCCCGCGGAGTCCGCCGGGGCCCGGTTGCCCTGGGGTGCCGGGCCGCGCCGAGCAACCCGTTCAAGCGGCAAAAGGGCTACGAGCTCAAGGCGGCCTGAAGAATGGCGGCCGCTCGGTTGGTGGAGCGGGGTCGGCCCGGAGAAGCACCGCCGGCGACCGGGGCGATAGCAGGAGCGGTCGGGACCACGCTCGCAGGAACGAAGCTGTTCATCGCCGAGCGGCGGGGCGCCGAGATGGCGGTGCCGGCCGCGCTGCCGCCGGCCGCGCTCTTGATCAGCTGCGCCGATTCCGAGACGACCCGCTTGAACCCGGACCAGGTCTGGGATACCGCCGAGGCGAAGCCGCTCACGTGGACGGACGTCGACTGCACCGCCGCGCCGGGATTCCCGAGCGCTCGGCCGACCCCCTGGACCAGGCCCTTGAACTCCTGGCCCAGCCACGACGCGGCCTTGCTGGCATCGGACTCGACCGCGTGGAACGACTGGACCGGGTGCGCGGCATCGTCGAGCAGGTGGCCGGCGGTCTGGACGGCCTCGGGGATGAGCGTCTTGGAAAGATCGCCCATGGCAAATCCCATCTGGCCCAGCGAGGCCACGAGGTAGGCCATGCGCACGCCCTCGGTCGCCGGGAAGAAGTAGGTCGCGACCTTGGCCGTGTCGAGCGAGACCGCGAGGAAGGCCTTCGCCTTGTCGCCGAAGCTGGCCTTGGGATCCTCGATCTTGTCCTTGAAAGTGACCCCGTCTGCGACCATCGTCCCGGCGTCGGCGATCGGCAAGAGCACCTTGAAGGCGTCCCCCAGGATCGTCCCGACGTCGTGGACGACCGGGTTGGCGGCGACGGCCTCGACGGCGGGCGCCAGCGCCTTCACCGAACTGGCGACCTGGCCCAGGGTCGCGATGCCGGAATCGATACCGCTGGCGGCATAGATCACGCCGGCGGCTCCCCGCGTGGTGTTGGCCAGGCCCTCGAGCTTCTGCCCCTGCGTGGCTTTCGGATCGTCGAGCAACTTGCCGAACTTCTTGCCCGCGGCGATCGTGCCCGAGACGAGGCCCGGCAGGGCCATGCCGCCCACGATGATCCCGGCCCCGGCCCCGGCAACCGATGCCGCCGTCGCCACTGGACCCAGGACCGAGGCGTTGATGGTGCCCAGGATCTTGAAAGCCGGCTGGACCGGTTGCATGAGCGTCCGATAGGCCGGACTTTGCTCGAGATAGGCGCGATCGGTCGAGTCGAGCGAGTTGACGAAGGCCTGCTGCTGCTGCACGAAGGCGGCCGCGCTCTGGGTTGCCTGCGCCGAGGCCTGGAGTCTCATCGCCCAGGATGCGCCCGGGCTGGCCAGCATGGCGTTGAGCCTGGCAAGGTCGCTGCCGGCCTGGGCCTGGGCCTGGGCCAGATCGGCCAACGAGCCCGCGAGATTCGTGGCCGGCAGGACCGCCTGGCTCACGACCCGCTCCTGCTGGAGCAGCGGGTTATCGAGGATCGCCTTGCCCGTCGCGGTGCTTCCCCAGAGCTTCTGCGCCTCGTCCTGCAGCTGGTTGGCCGCCTGGAGCGTGCTTCCCAAACTGGAGGCGGACTGGCCCAGCGCGAGCGCCCCCTGGTAGGTGTCGAGCTGGCTGACTTTCAAGGTCTGCAGGGCCGAATTGGCCTGCGCCATGCTCGCACCCATCTGGTCCGAGGCTGCGGCTGTGCTCTTGGCCCAGCCGGCCAGCGCGGGGTTGGGAGGCGACGCGGAGAAGACTCCGGCGCCACTTACTGGGCTCACGTTTCTCTCTTCTACTCGGGAAAGGCACCGTTAAGCAGGTGTTCTATTCTGTTTATGGCCAGGCCCGGCGGAGATCTCGCCTAAGGGATGGTTAAAGCCCGAGAAAGAAGATCCGAAATTTTGGTGCGGGGGCGACGGCCGCGGCCGCGCGCTCGCCGCCGCGGAGAGGCGCGGGCCCGCTCAAAGAGCTGACGCGCTAGTTGGCGAGTGCGTCGGAGATCGCGGAGCCGAAGAGGGTGGCCGACTGCGGGCCGTTGGCCGTGATCACCGGGGAGTCACCGCGGCGGGACCGCTCCACGGGCTGCCCCGTGTACAGCGCCCCGGCCTCCTTGAGGATCTCGGCCTCGGTGGGATAGCAGGTGGCGGACAACCCGGAGAGCACGCCGGCCCGGGCGAGAATGGCGCCAGCCGAGCAGATGGCGGCCAGGACCCGCCCCTCTTCGATCGCCTCGCGGGCAAGCTCGTGCGCGGCGGCGGAGTCGAAGTACTCCCGGCACCCGGGTCCGCCCACGAAGGCCAGGGCATCGTAGTCGCGGGCGTGGACTTCGGTCAGGGTGCGATCGACGGTCACTTTCGCGCCGAGCTTGCCCGTGGCGATGCCCTGCCGGCTGGAGACGACGTCGACCTGCGCTCCGTGGCGCTCGAGCAACGACTTGGGCGCCAGCAGCTCCTCGTCCCGGAACCGCTCGAACGCGATCACCATCGCGACCCTCTTGCCCCTCAGGTCCGCCATCGAGCGACCCTCCTGCTGCCATTCTATACTTTTGCAGTGTGAACGGGTCCCTCTGCGCGGTCGCTGCGCTGCGCAACCGGGCCCCGTTTGACTCCTTCGGCCCGAACCTTGCTAAGCCTTTTTCAGCCCGAACGGGTCCCTCTGCGCGGTCGCGATCGGCTTCGGAATTTCTTAGCTCCAACTTAACGAAAGATCCGGGCCAGAAGCGACCATACACCTTATGTACAGAGGGGGGCGCGGCGCCCCGGACGCTGGTAAACGACTCATCCCACCACCACCACCACCACCACCCCAGGAGGCCGGAATCAACCCCGGCCTCCCACCTTTTTTGGACTACCGCGAGGCGAGCTGACGCTCGGTAACCTCGGCCGGAACGCTGAGATCGAATTCCTCGGCTGCGGCGCGAACGGCGTTGTGGAAGAGCTGCATGCCCTCGCCCTCGACCGGCAGGGTGCGGATGCCCTTGCGGAAGAGCTCGACCTTCTTGTGCGTCCAGTTGGGATGATTGGTGAAGAAGAGATGGGCCTCGGGATGCGGCATCAGGCCGAAGATCTTCCCGCTCTCGTCACAGACGGCCGCGACCCCCGCCTCGGAGCCATTGGGGTTGTGGGGATATTGCTCGGTGGGCAGGCCGGTATCGTCGGCATACTGCATCACGACGTAGCCGCCGGCCAGGAACCGATCCTTGATATCCTCCCGGGCCACGACCTTGCCCTCGCCGTGGCGGCACGGCAGCGTGATCTCGCTGAGGCCGCGGGTGTAAACGCAGGGGGAATCCGGGTTGACGGCCAGCTGCACCCAGCGATCCTCGAACCGACCCGAATCATTGGCCATCAGGGTGATCTCGGGATCGCCGAGCTTGCCCTCGACCACGGGCAGGATGCCGAGCTTGGCCATCACCTGGAACCCGTTGCAGACCCCCCAGATGAACTTGCCATCCTTCACGAAGCGCTTGAGCTTGCTCCAGAACCCGCGGGTCGCCTTGAGCTTGTCAGCCAGGGCCCGTCCCGCGGCAAGGTGGTCGCCGAAGGAGAATCCGCCCGGGAAGTTGAGGATATGGAAGTCGTCGAGGTTGACCTCGCCCTCGAGCACGTCCGAAAGGTGCGCGACCGTGACACGAGCCCCGGCCAGCCGATAGCCGTGGGCCATCTCCTGCTCGCAGTTGATCCCGTAGCCCGTAAGAACCAGGGCCCTGACGCGCTTATCTACCATTGCGGTGTCTCCTGCCACGCTCTCTTGAGTTGTGCAACGGCGGCACGGACGACCGTGCGACCTTGAGCTTCGATCTCGACCAGCATCTGCCCGCCGGCGCCCTCGGGGGGGCCGACTCCTTTAACCTCGGGCTGATTGCCCGCATCCGGGAGCTCCCGCTCCGAAACGCCAGACCGGCCCTCTTTCCAGCTGCGGGGTTCGACGGCGGCGACCCGCCCGACCAGGGCCAGAGGCAAATCCGGGAAGTGAGCCTCGAAGCGCTCGCGATCCGCCGGGGCGACGGAAAGGACCAGCCGGCCTCCGGTCTCGCTGAAGAGCACCGCCTCGTCGCCGAGCCCTCGCGCCCCGGGGGCCTCCGAGAGATCGCACCGAACCCCCAGCTCGCCGGCGATCGCGCATTCGGCCAGCGCCACCGCCAATCCCCCGTCCGAAGCGTCGTGGCAGCTTGCGACCAGATCCTGCTGCATCGCGGCGTGGACCGCCCGGTAGCAACGGCGAGCCAGCGCCGGATCCACCGTGGGCAGCCGGCGCTCCGCGAGCGCCCCGGAGGCAGGCGGCACCTTCGCCTCCGCTTGCCGGGCCAGGCTCTCGTACTCCCCGGTGGCGAGCTCGGCACGGGTGAGGCCGAGGACATAGACGAGGTCGCCCGGTGCCTTGAAGTCCATGCTGACGGCCCGGGTGGCCTCGGGTACCACGGCCAGCGCCGACACCAGGAGCGTGGGGGGCGCCGAGAGCTTGAGTTCGTCGGCCGCGGCCCCCGGGCCCAGCGGCGCCGGCTCGAGGCCCAGCGGAGCCCCACCGCGGGGCCGCTTGCCCATGAAGTCGTTCTTGACGCTGTCCTTGCCGGAGATCAGGGGCGCCGCGTAGGCGATCGCCGCGTCGTGCAAGCCCTGACACGCCCGCACCAGGGCCCCCATCTTGCGGCGGCCATCCGGATTGCGGTCGGGATCGTGGACCGGATCCGGCCAGCAAAAGTTGTCGAGGATGGCCAGGTGGTCGGGATCCGCGCCGACGCAGACGGCGTTGCGGATCGCTTCGTCGACCGCATGGACCGCCATCAGGTACGGGTCGAACTCGGCCAGGCGACAGCCCAGGCCGTTGCTGACCGCGACCGCACGCCCGGAATCCAGCCGCGGACGGAGGACCGCCGCATCGCTCGGCCCATCGCGGTGGATCCCGACCAGCGGCTTGATCACCGAGCCCCCCTGGACCTCGTGATCGTACTGGCGGATCAGGCCCTCCCGAGAGCAGATGTTGGGTGCCCCCAACAGGGCGAGCAGCGCGGAAGTACGATCGGGCGATCCGGCCAGCGTTCCGGGGTCTTCGCCAGGCCCGCCGGGCGCGGGGTCCAGCGGAGCAACGGCAGGACCAGGGGCCGAGTCGTGGCGATCCGGGACCGATCCAGGCCATTCGGCCTCGAGGGTCCGTGCCGGCAAGCCGGTGTGGTGCAGCCACTCGAGCTCCAGGCGTGCCACCACCTTGCCGCCGAACCTGGCGGTCAGATGGCCGGAGTCGGTGAAGTGCCCGATCACCGTGGCCTCGACCTGGCGCCGGGCCGCGAGTGCCGCCAGTTGGTCCCACCGCTCCGGCGGAACGGCGAGAGTCATGCGCTCCTGAGACTCGGACACGAAGATCTCCCAGGGGCAAAGGCCGATCGCCTTGAGCGGGACCTGGTCGAGGTGGATCTCGCACCCCCCGGAGAGCTGGGCCAGCTCGCCCACCGAGCTAGACAGGCCGCCCGCCCCGTTGTCGGTGAGTGCGCGGTAGAGGCCAAGCGGCCGTGCCTCGGCCAGCAGGTCGAGGGCGCGCTTCTGCGTGATGGGATCCCCGATCTGCACGACCCCCGACGGAGTCTCCTCGGCGACGCCCTCCGAGCTGAAGGTGGCGCCGTGAATGCCGTCTCGACCCACGCGCCCGCCCAGCATCACGATGAGATCGCCCGGGAGGATCTGCTTGGTATGCCCGGGGCGACCGGCGATCTGCCGCGCCAGCAATCCGCCCGTCCCGCAGAAGACCAGCGGCCGGGCCAGGAAGCGCGCGTCGAAGAACACGGCCCCGTTGACCGTCGGGATGCCGCTCTGGTTGCCGCCGTCCTCCACGCCCTGGCGGATGCCGGCGAGAATCCGCGCCGGCGGCAAGATGCCCTCGGGCAGGGGATACGTCCAGTCGGGCGGCGCGACGCAGAAGACGTCGGTGTTGAAGAGCAGCTGGGCCCCGAGGCCCGTTCCCGCCGGGTCGCGGTTGACCCCCACGATTCCCGTCAGGGCTCCGCCATAGGGCTCCAGGGCGGACGGGCTGTTGTGGGTCTCGACCTTGAAGACCAGGTCGTAGTCTTCGTCAAAGCGCACCACGCCGGCGTTGTCGGTAAAGACCGAGACCAGGAAGTCGCGCTCCCGAGAGACCACCTCGGTGGCCCCGCGGATGAAGGTCCGGAACAGGCCTTCCGGGATCGCCACGGTACGATCCGCGTGCCGGAACACGACCGCGTCGTTGAAGACCTTGTGCTTGCAGTGCTCGGACCAGGTCTGGGCGATCGCCTCGAGCTCCACGTCGGTCGGCCGGTCGGGCGGCAATCCCAGCCCGGCGCGCTCGGCCTGGTGAGCCGGCCGCTCGAAGTACTCGCGCACCGACCGCAACTCGGCCACCGACAGCGCCAGCACCCGCTCCTTCGAGAGCCGCATCAGGGCGGCGGCGTCGCCGCCAAGCGAGACGGGCACGATGGTCGCGGGGCCCGGCGGCTCGGCGACGGTATCGAGCGCGAACGGGGGATCGCCCTCCGCGGGGACACGAAAGCGCTCGACGAGCGGGTTGCCCAGACGGGCCCGGCAGTGCGACGCCAGCGTCCCGCCCTCGAGGGCCTGCGCCGAACCCGCCGCCCGGATGGTGAACTGCCTGGCGTGGTGCACGCGAAGGGAGCGGCCCAGGACCTCGCGCAGGATCTCGGAGGCCACGTTGCCCTCGTTGTCGGTCACGCCGGGCCGCAGCCCGACCTCGATCGCCCACTCGCCCCGGGTCTCGCCGATCCTGACCTCGTCGGTCAGGGGGTCCGCGAGGTAGGTCCGGGCGAGTTCCAGGGCCTCGGAGTCGGCCAGCGGTTCCCGGTCCTGCGCGGCATCGATCAGGTAGTAGATGCGAGCGCCGGTGACGGCCTCGGCCGAAAAGCCGAGCTTGCGGGCGGCCCTTCGGCCGAGGCCATCCATGCAGCCTGGCCGAGGCCGGATCTCGATCCGGGTCGCGCCACCCGGGCTCATGCCGGCACGACCTCGCCGACGACGATCAGATCCGGGCGCTCGGAGCGCATGCCCTGGGCCACGGCCGGTGGCACGACCAGCACCATCCCGATGCCGAGGTTGAAGGTGCGGCGCATCTCGTCCTCAAGGACGTTGCCCTCGGATTGCAGGAACCCGAAGATCGGCGGCACCGCCCAGGAACCGTGATCGATCCTGGCCGCGAGCCCCTTGGGGATGACCCGATCGACGTTCGTGAACCCGCCGCCGGTGATATGCGCGATGCCGTGGATCTCGAAGCGCTCGACGAGCTTGAGAACCTCGCCGACGTAGATGCGGGTGGGCGTGAGCAACGCCTCGCCCAGCGTCTGCGAACCGAAGGGGCGATCGAGAGCGAGGTCGGCGACGTGCAGGATCTTGCGGATGAGCGAGAAGCCGTTGGAATGCGGTCCCGAGCTCGGAATGCCGAGCAAGACATCACCGGAAGCCACGTTCTGGCCCGTGATGGCCCGCTGCCGCTCGACGATCCCGACCCCGAAGCCGGCCAGATCGAACTTGCCCCCCGGGTAGAACCCCGGCATCTCGGCCGTCTCGCCCCCCAGCAGCTGGCAGCTGGCCTCCTCGCAGGCGCGGGCGACCCCGCGCAGGACCTGCTCGGCCTGGTCGACGTCCAGGCGCCCGGTGGCGAAGTAATCGAGGAAGAACAGGGGCCGTGCGCCCGTCGTCACCAGATCGTTGACCACCATCGCCACGAGATCGGTGCCGATGGTATCGACCCGGCGCATCTGGAATGCGATCTCGAGCTTGGTGCCGACGCCATCGGTGCTGGCGACCAGAAAGCGGTCGTCGTCGATGGGGAAGAGGCCCGAGAAGCCGCCGATGGCCGGTGCGAACGAGGCGATCCGGCGGACCAGATCGCTGGCGGCATCGACATCCACCCCGGCCGTCTTGTACGTGAGCATCACGAAGCCCTGGCCCCGGCGGGGGGCGCCGCCGGAATCGTCGCCACGAAGGCGTCGTCGATCTGCCGGAAGATCCAGCCGAAGCCCGAGTCCGCGATGTCCGAGGTCGTCGTGACCTCCTTGCTCGCGCTCCAGACGGCCATCCCGGTCGCCGCGTCGTAGAGCTTGGCGCCAAGGCGCACGAGCGTGAGCACCGCGTTGGATGGGTTCCGCGTGATCGTCCCGTAGCGGTAGCCCCGATCCTGCTCGACCTGCAGCGTGTCGGTCGAGGGGCCGCTCTCGAGGGTCTGGGAGAGGCTCCCGATCGCCTGGTAGAAGAACGCATCCACCCCGATCGCGTGGCCCACCCGGCGCATGAGCTCGGCGTCGATCGGGCTGCCCGCGTGCAGCGACTTCACGAGGATCTGGTACGACTTGACCACGCCCCCGGCGACTACCAGGCGCTCCAGGCCGTTGCCGTAGTAGACGCGATAGCGACCCGACAGGCTCCGGGCCGCACAATCCGACAGGACCCCGGAAAGGCCCGCGAAGGCGGCCGGGTCGGCCGGACTGACGATGGCGACGCGCCGGATCTGGTCAAACCGGTAGCCCGGGTCAAAGCTGAAATCCACCCCGCGTGCCCCGAAGCACCCGGGTACCGCGAGCAAGGCACCGACGGCGAGGGTCAGCGCCACAGGCCGGCGCAGCCTCACCGGACGGCCCCCCCGCTGGTTCCAAGGTCAGAAGGTAACAAGATTAAACATTCTACCTCCGACCGGCCAATCGCGCGGCGGACACGGGGCCGGGGCAGAGCCCTCGCCGGCGATGCTACGCCAGCGTCTTGCTGTAGTTGGGAGCCTCTTTGGTGATGAACACGTCGTGCGCGTGACTCTCGCGCACGGCCGCGCTCGAGATGCGGATGAACCGCGCCCGGGTCTTGAGCTCGGCAATCGTCTGCAGGCCGAGGTAACCCATGCCCTTGCGGAGGCCGCCGAGCAGCTGATAGAGCAGGTCGGCGACCGATCCGCCCAGCGGGACCATGCCCTCGACGCCCTCGGGGACGATCGGACCACCGTTGCCGTGCTTGCCGTACCGGTCGTTGGTCTCGTTCTGCAGGGCGCCCAGCGAGCCCATGCCCCGGTAGACCTTGTACGGGCGGCCGCCGTAGATGACCTCCTGGCCCGGGCTCTCGCGGGTCCGGGCCAGGAGCGAGCCCAGCATGACCGTGTCGGCGCCCGCGGCGATCGCCTTGGTGAGGTCGCCAGAGTACTGGATGCCGCCGTCGGCGATCACGGGTACCTCGAACTCCCGCGCCACCGAGGCGACGGCGCGGATGGCCGAGACCTGCGGAACGCCGACGCCCGCCACGACGCGAGTGGTGCAGATCGATCCGGGGCCGATCCCCGTCTTGACGCCGTCCGCGCCCCCTTCGATGAGGTACCGGGCGGCCTCGGCCGTGGCGATGTTGCCCACCACCACATCGACCGCCGGGAAGGCGGCCTTGAGCTCCTGCAAGGTCTGCAGCACGCTCCGGGTGTGCCCGTGGGCCGTGTCGATCACCAGGACGTCGGCCCCGGCCTCGAGCAGCAAGGTGGCGCGCTCGACCGCACCGGATACCCCCACGGCCGCTCCGACCAGCAAGCGTCCGGCGGCATCGGTGGTCGCCGCAGACCACAGATCGCGGGCGGCGTCCGCCGTCTTGACCCGCCGCACCTGCTCGGCCTGCAATCCGGGCTCGAGGTTGCGGTGAAGGATGCCGATGCCGCCCAGCCGCGCCAGGGCGATGGCCATCTCGTGCTCGGTGACGGTATCCATCGCCGAGCTGACGATCGGGACATTGAGCGTCACGTGGCGCGAGAAGCGCGTGCGGAGGTCGGCCTCGTAGGGCAGGAAGTCCGAGTAGCCGGGCAGCAGCAGCACATCTTCGAAGGTCAGCCCCTCGGGCAGCGAGCGGTTGTCAAAGCTCTCCATCAAGGTGTCCTCCCTGGCCGGTTTCGAGCTGGTCGTTGCCTGCCGATCGTAGCATCCGCACTCCCGTCACCGGGGATCTCGGCGCCGCATCCATCTCTCACTCCCACTCGATGGTCGCCGGCGGCTTGCTGGTGATGTCATAGACGACGCGATTGACGCCCGCCACCTCGTTGGCGATCCGCGCCGCCGTGCGGGTGAGCACGGCCCAGGGGAAGGCATGGACGTCGGCCGTCATGCCGTCCGTGCTCTCGACGGCACGTAGCGCGACGACGTGCTCGTAGGTGCGGGCATCGCCCATCACGCCGACGCTCTGGACCGGGAGCAGGACCGCGAAGGCCTGCCAGATCCGATCGTAGAGACCCGCCTGGCGAATTTCTTGCAAGAAGACCTCGTCCGCATGGCGCAGGATCTCGAGCCGGTCGGCGGTCACCTCGCCGAGGATGCGAATGGCCAGACCGGGACCGGGGAAAGGGTGGCGCCCGATCAGCTCGGGGCTCAGGCCGAGCCGCAGACCGAGCTCTCGCACCTCGTCCTTGAAGATCTCGGCATTGGGTTCGAGCAGGCGCCCGGCCTCGCGCTTGGCACGGACCAGCGGCGTGCCGACGTTGTGGTGGGTCTTGATCGTCACGGCCTGCTGGCCCACGCCGAGGCCAGACTCGATGAGGTCGGTGTACAGGGTGCCCTGTGCCAGAAAGACGTCTGCGCCGTCGAGCCCCAGGCGCGCCGTCTCGGCCTCCTGCACCGCGATGAAGGCATCGCCGAGGATCCGCCGCTTGGCCTCGGGATCGGTGACGCCCGCCAGCAGCCCGAGGAAGCGCTCGGAGGCGTCGACGAACGCGAGGTGGGCCAGTCCCAGGGCCGAGAGCTCCTGCATCACCTGGGCGCTCTCGCCGCGACGCATCAGGCCGCTGTCGACGTGCAGGGCGTAGACCTGCTCCGGAGGCAGGGCACGGGCCAGCAGAGCCGCCGTGACGCTCGAGTCCACGCCCCCGGAGACCAGCACCAGAACCCGGCGATCCCCCACGGTCTCGCGGATCGCGGCGATCGCTCGCTCGCGGTGGCTGTCCACCGTCCACTGCCCCGAGCAGCGGCAGGCCGCAAAGAGGAAATTCCCCAGGATGGCGCGGCCGTTGGGGGTGTGCGTCACCTCGGGATGAAACTGGACCCCGAAGATCCGCCGCGACGTATCTTCGATCGCCGCCACCACGCCGTCATGGGTCCGGGCGGCGATCGCGAAATCTCGCGAAACCTGCTCCAGCCTGTCGCCGTGGCTCATCCAGACCTCCTGCCTGGAGTCGAGCCGCTCGAACAGCGTGCTTTCCCCTTCGACCTCGACCGTGGCCCGGCCGTATTCCCTTTGCGTGGCCGAGACCACCGTGCCGTCGCACAGCCGGTTGAGCAGCTGCATCCCGTAGCAGATGCCGAGGATGGGCTTGCCCAGCCCGAGGACGCCAGGATCCAGCATGGGCGCTCCGGCCTCGAGCACGCTACGCGGGCCGCCCGACAGGATGATGCCCTGGATCTCGGGGTCGGCCAGCGTCGCGGCCCTGGCGTCATGCGGGTAGATCCGGCTGAAGACGCCCAGTTCCCGGACCCGCCGGGCGATGAGCTGCGTGTATTGCGAACCGAAGTCCAGGATGGCGATGGTTTCCAATTGCGTTCCTGCTTGCTGTCTGGGGCTTTTTCAGGCCGTCCAGAGGATGCTGGCCCTCACCGTCGCTTGGCGCGGCAGCGGTCGGCGCCGATCGCCGCCAGCTGCTCCGGGGCGAGCGGGGTGGGATACTTTCCCGTGAAACAGGCGGTACAAACCGGCAGACCCGAGACCGCGCCCGTCAGGTCGGCGGCGCTCTGGTACAGCAGGCTGTCGACGCCAAGAAGCAGGGCCTGCGCCTCGATCTGCGGCGTCCGTACCGCCAGGAGTTCGTCCGGGATCGACATGTCGATGCCATAGACGCACGGGTGGCGCACCGGCGGGGCCGCCGACAGGAGGTGAACCTCCCGGGCCCCGGAACGGCGGATACGCTCGACCAGCGAGCGTGCAGTGTTGCCCCTGACGATGGAGTCGTCCACCAGCGCCAGGCGGCGATCGGCGATGGTGGCCTTCGACAGGTGGAACTTGAGTCCCAGCGCCCCGAGCCGGGCGGCCTGATCGGGCGCCAGAAAGGTCCGGTGCGTGTAGTGGTTCTTGCGAATGGCCTTGCGGTAGGGCAGCGCACCCTCGCTGGCGAACGCCATCGCCACGTCCTCTGCGCTCGAAGGGACGTCGCTGACGACATCCACCGGGCGATCGAAGCGACGGGCCAGCGACCGGCCGAGCCGCTCCCGCACGTCCGACACGTGATGGCCGTCGAGAACCGACTCGGGGCGAGCCATGTAGACGTACTCGAACACGCAGTGGGCTGGCTCGGCGTTGCGAAGCTGGGCCTCGTGCAGACGCCCGGACGGGTCCACGAAGATCGCCTCGCCTGGCCGCACGTCGCGCAGGAGCTCGAACTCGAGCGCGTCGAGCGCGACCGACTCCGACGCCACCGCCCACGCCTCGCCCCGCCGCCCCAGGGCCAGGGGGCGAATGCCGTGGGGATCCCGGAAGGCCAGCATCCCGTGCTGGGCCAGCAGCACGACCACGCTGTACGCCCCCTCGACCACGTCCATCGTGCGGGCCACGGCCCGGAAGACGTCGGCCGGCTCGAGCTGCCGGACGTCGCCGTGCGCGAGGCTATCGGCGAGCACCTGCAGCAGGGCCTCCGAGTCGCTGGCGCTGTTGAGGTGCCAGGAGCCGCTCTCCAGGTGGCTGCGCAGCGCGCCGAGATTGGTGAGGTTGCCGTTGTGCACCAGCGCCAGCCCGAAGGGAAACGACAGCACGAAGGGCTGGTTCTCGCTGTCGTCGCCGATCCCGGCCGTGCCGTAGCGCAGGTGAGCCAGGCCCATCGACCCGCGCAGGCGGCGGACGTCGACCTCTCCGAAGACCGAAGACAGGAGGCCCCGGCCGCTCTCGAGGTAGAACCGGCGCTCCCACGTCACGATGCCCGCGCCCTCCTGGCCGCGGTGCTGGAGCGCGAGGGCGCCGCGGTACAGGTCCGGGGCAACGGGGGCTCCGGTCGGATCGAGCAACCCGAGGATGCCGCACATCAGGCGATCCCCCCCGCGAGCAGCCGCGCCAGGGCCCGGACGTATAGACGATGCTCGATCGCCCGTCCCCGTGCCGAGAGGCTCCGGGCCGAATCGCCCGGCAGGATCGAGATGGCCTCCTGCAGCACGATGGGCCCGGAATCCAGCCCTTCGTCCACCAGGTGAACCGTCGCCACGGTTTCGTCCAGCCCCCTGGCGATGGCCCACTCGTAGCCGCCGGTTCCCCGGTGCAGGCGCGTGTCGGCCGGGTGGATGTTGACGATACGACCCGGGTAGTCCGCCACGAAGGCGGGCGTCAGCACGCGCATGTAGCCGGCCAGGACGATCCAGTCGGGCGACCAGTGCTCGAGCTGGGCCCCGATCGCTTGCTCGTGCGCTTGCCGCGACGGGAACGAACGGTCGTCCAGGACGCACGCCGGCACGCCCAGGCGCTCGGCTCGCCCCAGGACCCCGGCGCCGGGACGGTTGCAGATCAGCCCCACGACCCGCGCCGGCAAGCGCCGTTCCGCGCAGGCCAGGGCGATCGCCTCGAAGTTGGAGCCGTTGCCCGAGGCCAGGATCCCGAGTGCGGCGGGCTTCAAACGGGCATCCTCCCTCGCGGAGCTCGGGCAGTGGCTCGAGAGAGGCGCGCTGCCTCTCTCGAACTCTCTCGGCTA
>JAJXWQ010000104.1 GCA_021781555.1 bacterium | reverse complement strand
TTAGGTCACGTGGTTGGAGCCCTGGAAAAGGGCCCCGATCCAGGAAAATAGCGAACTGAAGAGACCGCCCATCCAGCCCAAAGTCGCCGACACGAAGTTTCCCAACCAGGATTGTGCCGAAACCGGCGCGCCGGCAGACGAGGACGAGGTCGGCGCCAGGCTCACCGAGCGCGCGGAAGCGGCCGGGGCCGCGGCAGGGACCGACGCGGCAAAGAGCCTCGGAACCGATCGCACCGCGGGACCGGATACCGCAGAGATCATCGCGCGGGCCTCCTTTGCGGACAGGCTGTCTGACTGACCACCGAATGCCTTGTCGCGCTGGCGCGCTCCCTTCGGGTAAAGACCAGGCCGCAACCGGGTAAAGCTGCAACTAAAACCAGGCCGGCTTCGCATGCTCCCTGGCTTTCTTCAAGACGGGCGGTCTCGCTTGGCCATCGTGCGATGTGGCGCCACGCGATGCTACCCCTCTTGCCTGAACCCGCCGGCCAGTGCATGAGGTGTGGGGCCCCGCAGTGAGGCCAAGGCCCGGCCGGGGCATAAAGGTACGCAAGGAGCATCTGGCGTGTACCGTTTCATCATCGGAGCTGCCATCCTCGTGGGGATCGCGGAGGTGGCGCACTGGCGGCACCAGAAGTCCAAGAAGGGCGCGCCGATCGGCCCGCAGGAGCCCCGCCCGAGTCACCCCCACGTATCCATCACGGCGCCGGGTCCGGGTATGTGCGTCCATGGCGAGACCCTGGTCGGAGCCGAACTCACGGGTCTCGAGACGATCGGGAGGGTCGAGTTCGACATCAACGGCGAAACCCAGGGCACCGCCAACGCGGCGCCGTTCCGGTTCGTCTGGGATACGACACACACACCCAACGGCCCGGCCACCCTGCGGGCAGTGGTCTACAATGAGGCCGGACGTGCTCGCTCCTCTTCGACGGTGCGGGTCAAGGTCGAGAACTGAAAGCAAAGGAGTCCCGCGAGTTGGAGACCACGAGCGGATCCAGCAAGACGCCTGCCCGGAGAGCTCCGCGAGGCCGGGTGCTCGGCGCCCGAGCCGCCAGGCTGCTGGTTCTCGGGGCCGGACTCGCCCTTGCGATCACCAGCCTGCAGCCGGCCCCTGCCCGCGCGGTGAGCTCCGGCCCCGTTCGGAGCGCCAAGGCGGCAACGAGCGGCAATCCGCGCATGTTCACGATCCTCGACGTCGCAGACCGCCCGATCGCCAGGCCGTCGGCCCGGCCCCGGATCGTTTCCCTGGCCCCTGCCCTCACGGAGATCCTCTACGCCATCGGCGCAGGGGGAGATCTGGTCGCGGACTCGGACTACTGCGACTACCCGGCTGCCGCGAGCAAGCTCCCGCACGTCGGCGAGCTCCGGACCCTCCGACTCGAGCGCATCGTGGCCTTGCGTCCGACCCTGGTGGTAACGGCGGCAGGGCCCCGGGCCATCTACATGTCGGTCGAGCACCTGACCCGAGCGCCCGTGTTCGTCGCCGAGGACGGCAGCGTCGCGGCGATCGTCCACAACACCGAGGCCCTGGGCCTGCTGACCGGCCACCAGGCGCAGGCCCAGGCGCTCATCAAGCGAATCCGCTCGCACCTGGCAGCCGTCTCCGACCGCGCCAGCCACGAGCCGCATCCCACGGTTTTCTACATGGTGTGGAACGACCCGTTGCAGACGGCATCCCCGAGGAGCTATCTCGGAGAGCTCATCGCCGACGCCGGAGGCCAGAACATCGCCCCGGTCGGCCCGGGATTTTACCCGTGGATGTCGTGGGAAACCCTGCTCGTCGACAAGCCGGAGGTCGTGATCGGGCCGGCGAACCTCGCCTCTGCGATCCGTGCTGCCGGCAAGGAACTCGGAGCCCGGACCGCGGTGCTCGACGACGACATCATCTCGCGTCCGGGACCCCGCGTCGTCGAGGCCATCGATCTGCTGTACCGGGCGATCCACGGCGAGAGCCCCGAGCCCCGCAAGCCCTAGGCCTTTTGCAGTTTGAACGGGGCCCTCTGCGCGGTCGCTTCGCTGCGCAACCGGGCCCCGTTTGACTCATCGGGCTCGATCCATTCAAACCGGGAGCACTCTAGCTCGCTTCCGCCTGGATCAGTGGCCCGCGAGAACTTCCTGGCCATCCCAGGCCTCGAAGCTCCGGAAGGTGGCGTGCGGAAGGTTCTCCTGCTTGCCGGCGGGCGAGACCTTGACGAGATCGATCGTCTGCTCGTGCAGGTCGGCGATCGAGGCCGAATTGCAATACGAGAGGCCGCTCCGGACCCCCCCCTCGAGGTCGTGAACCAGGGTCGCGATCGGCCCCTGGAGCGGCAGGTAAGTCTCTACCCCCTCGGGCGTACGTTCGATTCCGATCACCTGCTGGGCGCCGGCCGAGGCCATACCGCGGTAGAGCTTGCAGGGACGTCCGCGCAGGACGACCACGTCGCCCGGTGACTCGTCCGTTCCCGCGAAAAGGCTGCCGATCATCACGGTATGGGCTCCGGCAACCAGCGCCTTGACGATATCGCCAGAATTCCGGATGCCCCCGTCGGCGATGAGCGTCGGGGCGTGAAGCGTCCGGGGCCTGGCCTTGCGGCGCTCGACGTCCCACCAGCGATCCAGCGCCCCTCGCGCCTTGAGGATGGCGGTCAACTGCGGTACCCCGCATCCAGTGACGATGCGGGTGGTGCACACGGCGCCCGGACCGACCCCGACCTTGATGGAGTGGGCGCCGGCGTCGAGTAGGTCCCAGGCGCCTTCGGCGGTTGCAACGTTGCCGGCGATGATCCAGAGGCCCGGGAAACTCTCGCGCACCACCTGGATCATCTCGATCACGCGGTCGCTATGGCCGTGGGCGACATCGATGAGCACCCCGGCAAGGCCGGGCCCGGCCTGCTTGATCTTGTCCAGATCCTCGGTCTTGACGCCGAGGGTCAGGATCTTGATGCCCGGCACGCGGTTGACCATCTCGATCTGGCGATCGCCATCCAGGAACCGGTGGATGATGCCAAGGCCGCCGAGATCGTGCATGGCCCTGGCCATCTCGAACTCGGTGACGGTATCCATGTTGGCGCTGATGAACGGCAGCTCCAGCTCGAGGTCGCCGACCAGGCGGGTCCTCAAGGAGACCTGCTTGCGCGAGAACACGCTGCTACGCTTGGGGACGACCAGGACGTCGTCGAACGTGAGGGCGGGGCTCTCGATCAACTTGACGGACACGAATCTACCTCGAGAAGGATCCAGAAGGTCCGCTGCCGCAAGCCGTCCGGATCGGGCCAACTTTTCATTTTAGCACGCGAGCTCCGGGCGTATCGGCGTTGCCAGGCGAATTGCGCCCACCGAGGAGGAGCCTCAGGCCGGCGGCGGTGAATCCGGCGGATCGAGGCCCGCGGCGCCGTCTTCGTCGGACGTCCGCACCAGGTGCTGCTCGATGGCGCGAAGCGTCTCGAGGGTCAGCAGCATCATGAGGGTCGTCAAGACGGCTTCGGAGGTCATGCCCGCGGCACAGGCCACTCCGATCGCCGCGACGACCCAGAGGGATGCCGCGGAGGTCAGGCCCTCGACGCTGGCCCCGTGTCGCCAGATGGTCCCGGCCCCGAGAAAGCCGATGCCCGTGACCACCTGACCGGCCACGCGATCGGGCGCCGCAACCTTGCCAAAGCCATAGGCTCCCACGACCGTGAAGAGCGCCGATCCCAGCGCGACCGCGAGGTGGGTCCGCATTCCTGCCGCGCGGCCCCGCAGCGAGCGTTCGAGCCCGATGGCCGCCGACAAGAATGCTGCCAGCGCCAGGCGCACCACGAGCATCTGGTCGAACGGGGTGAAATTCCAGTCAATCACGCGGCGGCTGCACGCGGCGCTCGGCGTCGGTAGGCACGGCGGCGATCTTACCGTAAACTTCGGGTCTGATCTCGGATCCCAAGAGGAGCAAGGGAGTGGAAACGCAAGGCAAGCCGGCCGGCCCGACGCGGCGCGAGACGGACTCGATGGGCGCGATGGCGGTACCGCTCGATGCCTGGTACGGAGCCTCGACGGCGCGCGCCGTGGAGAACTTTCCCGTGAGCGGCCACCGGATGCCCGGCCGGATGATCCGGGCCCTCGGACTGGTCAAGCTGGCCGCTGCCCGTGCCAACGGCGAGCTCGGCATTCTCGACAATCGGATCTCCGAGGCGGTAGCTACCGCTGCCCGGGAGGTCGCAGCGGGGGCTCTGGATGCTGAATTCCCGGTCGACGTCTTCCAGACCGGTTCGGGCACCTCGTCCAACATGAACGCCAACGAGGTGATCGCCAATCGGGCCACGGAAGCCCTGGGCGGCGAGCGCGGCTCCAAGCTGGTTCATCCCAACGATCACGTCAATCTCGGCCAGTCGAGCAACGACGTCTTTCCGTCTGCCATCCATGTTGCCGTCCGCGAGGCCCTCGTCCAGGATCTCCGACCGGCCCTGCTGGACCTCTTGCAGGCGCTCGACGCCAAGACGCGCGCCTGGCACGACATCCTCAAGCTGGGCCGAACCCACCTGATGGATGCCACTCCCATGCGGTTAGGCCAGGAGTTCAGCGGCTATGCGAGCATGGTGGAGCATGCCGTGGCGAGGGTAGATCGCGCCGGCCTGCCGCTCGAGGAGCTGGCGATCGGGGGAACGGCGGTCGGAACGGGGATCAACACCCATCCGGACTTCGCTCGGCGGGTGTGCGGCCACCTTTCGGAGCTGACCGGACTGAAGTTTCGAGAAGCCAGCAACCATTTCGAGGCCCAGGGTTCCCGCGATGGTCTGGTCGAGGTTTCAGGCCAGCTTCGTGCGATCGCGATCTCGCTGTCGAAGATCGCCAACGACATTCGCTGGCTGGCCAGCGGCCCGCGCGGCGGCCTCGGAGAGCTCAGCCTGCCCGCAGTCCAGCCCGGCAGCTCGATCATGCCGGGGAAGATCAACCCGGTCATTTGCGAGAGCGTCATCCAGGTGGCGGCACAGGTGATCGGCCACGATGCCGCCGTGGCCCAGGCAGGGCTCGGCGGGGTCTTCGAACTCAACTTGATGATGCCGATGCTGGCCTACAACCTCCTCGAGGCGATCCGCCTGCTCTCGAACGCGGCGCGAATCTTCGCCACGAAGGCCGTGGCGGGCCTGGCGGCCAACCCGGAGCGCTGCCGCGGCCTGATCGAGCAGAGCCTGGCCATGAGCACGGCGCTGGCCCTCGAGGTCGGATACGACAGGGCCGCTGCGATCGCCCGCAAGGCCCACGAGACCGGCCGCACCATTCGCGAGGTTGCGTACGCGGAGAGCGGCCTCGACCCCGCCGAGGTAGACCGCCTGCTCGATCCGGTGGCCATGACGGCCCCGGACCCGACCCGTGTGGGAAGCGGAGCCTGACCGGTCCATCGTTTCGGACCCACCCGGTCGAATCGGGGTCGACGCGGGAAACCCGCCTCTCCTTGCGGCTCTTTAACAAGATTCAAACGAAGCTTAAGGCGTCCTTGGGGCTTCCCTAACCGTTAACACCTTCCTAACGGCCCATAAGCTCTGCAGGTAGACCCAAGATGGATGTCGACCTACGAAGAGGGGCTTTGCAGGATGATTTACAACGCCGGCTACATGGGTGCCAAGCCGCCGCTGTTCTCGATGGACAGCTTGAAGGGCCTCCTGTCGGGCGCAGGGCAAAAGCTCGAGGACGGTGCCAAGACGATCTTTTCCAACGAGCAGGTCGTCCAGGGCTGGCAGGATGTCTTCGACGGCCTCAAGGGTAGCGTGGCATCCGATGCCGGCGCCGCGGCCGGACAGGCAGCAGCGGCCGCAGGTTCCGCGGTCGCCAGTACCGCCGGAGCTGCGGCCAGCACCGCCGGCGCGGCAGCAGCTGGCGGGGCCTCCGCAGGAGCTGCAAGCGCTGTGGCCAGCTCCCCACTGAGCGACTTCGGCAGCTGGCTGTCCCACCTCTTCGGGTTCACTCCGAGCGCAGCATCGGACGGAGCCTCCGCCGCGGCCTCGGCCGCCAAAAGCGTGGCCTCGGTCGTGCCCTCCGTGGCGCCGGCCCCGCTTTCGTCGGCCATCGGCGGCCCCGAGGAGATCAATATCGGCCTCAAGTGGTCGCAGCCGGCCCTCTCGCAGGAAGTCACCACCATCAAGATCGTCCGTAATCCCGTGCTGCCGACCCCGCAGCCGGTCCCGGCCGCGGGCGGCGCCGCGGTGGCTCCGGCGTCCTCGGCCTCGGGCGCTGCAAGCGACGCGGGCTCGGCCGCCGTCAAGGCGGACGACGCCACGACGACCGCCTCCGGCGCGGCCAAGGCCGGGGCTGCGGGAGACCTCAAGGAAGGCCTCTCCAAGATCGCCGGTGGCATGCTCGACGCGGCGAAGAACGGAGCCCTCTTCTCGGGAGTGATCTCGACCGTGGTCAACGGCTTCGAGGTCCTGACCGGCCAGGAGAAGCTCGGCGACGGCGTGGGCGGCGTGGCAGCCGACACCGCTGACGGCGCGGTTTCTGGCGCTGCCGGCGCGGCCATCTCGGGCCTGGCCATCGCGGGAGCTACCGCCCTGGGCCTCACGGCCGGCCTTCCGCTCACGATCCTCGGCATCGTCGGCGGTCTCGGCGGCGCGCTCCTCGGCGATCGCCTCTTCAAGGGCAGCGGCATCTACGACGGTATCAAGAGCTTCGTTTCCAAGCTGTTTGGAGGGTAAAACGAGGAAAAAGCTACAGGGGCCCGCGGGCCCCTGTAGCTTTTTGATGCCGGCGCTGCAGCCCGGATCCCGCCTCGCGGCGGGTTATCATGCCGGCCATGAGATCCTTCAAACCCGCCCTCCTCGCCAGCCTGCTCGCGCTCTCGCTCCTGGTGCCCCCCCGCCCGGCCATGGCCGAAAGCTGGGATCTCCGGGCCGTACAGGTCGTCAACCAGAAGCTGGCCTCACCTGCCGCAGACGACATCGCGACCTTCCTGACCGATCCACTGGTGACGGGGGGGGCAGTGACCCTCGTGGCGATCGGCCACGACCCGCGCCACTACCAGGCGGCGGCCACGGGCCTCGCCGCCGAGGTCGTGGGGATAGGGCTCGCCGAGGGCCTCAAGGCCGCCACCCATCGCCCGCGTCCCTATGTCGTCGACCCCAGTCTCCGGACCCCCGCTGGCAAGGAGCCGGACTCCTCGTTCCCTTCTGGCCATACGACCGTGGCTTTCGCCGGAGCGACGGTCCTGGCCTTCGACGCGCCCGAACTGGCGCCCTACGGATATGCCTTCGCCACCCTGGTCGGGCTGTCTCGGATCTACGAGGGCGTTCACTACCCCACGGATGTTCTGGCCGGAGCGGCGCTCGGCTCGCTCGTGGCCTGGGGAGTCGTCGCCGGACGCAACGCGTTGCAGGCGCACCACTGGCTGCCGGCCCCCCCCGCGCTGGCGGCGTCCGCCTCCGGTGGGCCCGCTCCCCTGGCGGCCGCGGGTATGCAGGCCGGGCTTCCAGGCGGGCCGCTGGCTGTGGCCTTCAGATTCTGACCCCAAGGACACTGGCATCGCCTCGTCCGCCACGGCATCCGTCCCCACGGAACAGCTCGGGGCCCGCGCCAGGAAGGCGTGGGCCCCGAATGCAGCCGCGATCTTGACCTACAGCTGGATCGGAACCGAAATCCCGCTCTTCTCGGTCAAGACCCCCTTCTTGGTCCCGTCGAAGGTCAGGGTTGCGACGGGGCTGCCGCTGGTCGTCTGGACGGTCCCCGAGCCACTCCCGTCCGCGTTTTCGGTGATGGTCACGGTCTGGCTACCCACGGTGGCCGAGATCTCTGCCTGGCCGTTGGGATCCAGCGTGATAGCGACCGAGGCAGGGATGCCGCCGATGGAGGCAGTGCCTTGCGCCTGAACATCCCCTTTGGCGTCCTTGTCCTCGATCAGACTGGCCTTGATGCCATCGGCCTCGTCGATGCCCACGTCCACCTTGCCGGACCTGGGATCGACCGTGAAGCTCGTTTTTTCGGTACGTCCCGCGTCGTCGGTGTAGTCGATCTCGCCCGCAGAGACGTCCCCTTTGGCATCCATGGTTTCTTGGCGCCGATAGGTTCCCGTCCGGCCATCGGCTGCCGCCTTGACCGTGAAGTCCTGGTCGACGTCCGCTCCGCCGTCACCAAGCCGGGTATCCGTCGGCTTGCCGGCAACGATGTCGTCCTCGAGAGATCCGCTGGCCGAGGTGACTTTCTCCTCCCCGCTCCCGTCCGCGTTGTCGTCAACCTCCCGCTTGGTTCCGTCAGACTCGGTCGTGACGTCGTCGGTGGCGTTCGCCGTCACCTTGATGTCTTCCTTGTGGCCGTCCCTGAAGGTCTTGAGGTCGTCGGAGCTTCCGTCGGCGTTCTTGTGGATGTCCTCTTTGGAGCCATCGCGATCCGTCCGGATGTCTTCGGTGCTGCCGTCGGTGGTGACCTCGATATCGTCCGAGCCGACGGCGGCGGCGTTCAGATCGGGCGTCGCATCCGGCTCGGGCGTCCCGACGAGCGTGCCCGGAGCAGGGGATGCTGCGTCGGCGGTGGACGGCACGAGGGAAGATTCGCTCCCCAGATCCGCCACCCGGTAGCTCAAGGACTGAAGACTCAAGGTACCCGTGCTGGAGCCAGCGCTCGTCGGAGCTGCGGGATTCTGACCGCTCTGGGAATTGCTCACGCCGAGGGTCGCGGCCTGGAGCTGGGCCAGCGCACCGAGAACCTGGGGCGTTACCCCGGATCCCCCGGCAGAAGCCAGGCTCTTGGTGGGGAGCAACGTGCTGCACCCTGGCGCCATGGCCAAGGCCACGACCAGAGAGTAGGGCAGGGATCGGCTCTTCATCCGTGATTTCCTCCTTGCTCTTGTCGTTCCCTTGAAAAGGTTTTGAAACACTAAGCAATTTCGCCGATCCCTGCTCGATGGTTCGGTTCCAGCGAAGGCCCCGCACCAGCCGTGGATGGACACCACCTCGACGCCGCCGCAGTTTCTCGTCCTTACGGGTCGCGCCTCATGCTGGCGCCAGGGCACCCGAACCCGTCAGCGCGACAACCGCGCTGAAGCGGATCCGCCGGACCGCCCAGAAGCTCCGGTCCCGACCCCGGTAGGGCCCTGATCGTCGTGGTTAAGCCAGACGACCGGATCCTCCGACAGGCGGGTACCGCCGTCGCCCCCGCTCCTGGTCCGGTCGAGGCCGATACGCTTGCCGACCGCTAGCCCGACCTCGTAGGCCACGTTGGCCAAGGCCTCGGCGCGGCTCCAGTGCAGCGCGTCGAGGTCGTCGACCAGCAACCGCTTGCCTGCCGGCAGCGCGGCCTCGATCTCGCCGCCCTTGGCACTGATCCGGTCGTCGAAGGGCGCCGCGATGGCGCCGAGGATGTCCTCCAGGTCGTCGAAGCTCAATGGCGTGTCCTCGTCAAGCGGGGCCGACCTCAGTATTTTACCAAAACATCCGTTCGATTGTCAACCGAGACTCTGCCGCGTCCAGCCGCCAGCAGGAGGACAGCTCCAGGATCGCCATCTGGACAAGAGCGTCGCGGCGGCCGACCATGGTCGAATCACGAGAGGAGAATCCCCATGGCCGCCGGTGCCGGCTACGCTCCTGCCCCCGCCGACGAATCCGCGAACCCGCGACACGATTCCTGGATCGTTGC
This sequence comes from bacterium, assembly GCA_021781555.1. GTDB lineage: Bacteria > Cyanobacteriota > Sericytochromatia > S15B-MN24 > VGJW01 > JAJXWQ01. The sequence continues at coordinate 1,625 of JAJXWQ010000104.1, read as the reverse complement.
CATCGTGGGGTTCTGCATCTTCCTCGGGGTTTACAGCACCCAGACCCTCCTGCCCTCCTTGCAACACCTCTTCGGGGCTTCCGAAGTCCAGGTCAGCGCGACGGTCAGTGCCACCACGGCCGCGGTCGCCCTGGCTGCGCCGCTGGTGGGTCTGATCGCCGACCGCTGGGAACGCCGCCATCTCATCTCCGCGGCGCTGTTCGGGCTGGCCCTGTTCACGCTGCTCTCGGCGTCCGCTAGCAACCTGGCCGAGCTGGTCGCCTACCGCTTTGCCACCGGCCTCTTCGTGCCCTTCGCATACATCGGAACCATGTCCTACATCGCCGAATCCCGCGCCTCCCGCGTGGGCTTGACCATGGCGCGCTTCGTGTCGGGCACGGTGATCGGAGGCTTCTCGGGACGCGCCGTCTCGGGCCTGTTCGCCGGGGCATCGGACTGGCGCCTGGCCTTCGTCGTTCTCGGTGCCCTGACGGCTCTGGGCGCGATCGTGACCGCGCTCCGGCTGCCGCTCACGACCAGGCCGGCCACCGGCACGAGCACCGGCTTCCTGGTGGCCTCGTACGGCGCGATCCTGAAGACGCCGGCCCTGATCGCCGTGTTCGCCACGGGCTTCGGCACGCTCTTCGCCCAGGTTGCGATGTTCACCTACGTCAACTTCCACCTGAGCGCATCCCCGTACGACCTCGGCCCGGCCATGCTGGCGGGCATCTTCGGGGTCTACCTGATCGGGGCCATCGTCACGCTCCCCGCAGGCCGGGCGATCGACCGTTTTGGCTACCGGCGGGTCTTCTTCGCCGCGACAGCCACGGGGATGGTCGGTGTCCTCATCACCCTGGCGGCGCCCCTTTGGGCCATCATTGGCGGCCTGGCCGTCAGCGCCTCTGGAACCTTCGCGTGCCAGGCCGCGGCCACGACCGCGCTGGGACAGGCCGCGGGTCCGGCGCGCTCTCAGGCCGCCGGACTCTACGTGGCCTTCTACTACCTCGGCGGCAGCGTCGGCGGTGCACTGCCGGGCATGTTCTGGCACACGGGTGGCTGGCCCGCCTGCGTGATGCTCGTCGCGGCGAGCCAGATACTGGCCATGGGCATCGTGGCCACCGTCTGGCCATCGGGCGGCGCGGCCAAGCTCAGCCCCGAGACGAGCCAAGCCGCGCGTCTCTAGACGGCGCGAGCCCCACCAGGAGAAACGGTCCTACTGGACCAACCGGTGGGCAGCCAGCGTAAAGACCCGCCCGGAGCCGCCATCCTCGCTGAGTGTGAAAACGAGGTTGTCCGCCGAGGTGTCGAGGGGGCGGTCGATCGTGAAACTGCCCTCGACCTTATCCTGGCCAGGATCGATCTCCTGGATCTGGCTCGAGACGGTCGGATAGTCTATCGCAGAGCTGAAGTCGTTGCCGGCGCTGTCGATGACCCGGGCGAGGCCCGGGCGATCGAGCAGCCGGACCGAAGCGCTCGAATCGTTGGAAATGCGGAGCCGCACGGTGCGCGTCTCGGGATCCACCCCGACGATCTCGACCGTGACGCCGTCGATCGACTGGGGGCTCGAGGCCCAGGAGATTTTCCCGGACGGGGCAGCGCCTGCAGTTCCGATCGTTCCGCCGGCGACATTCGAGGGGCTGGCGCTG